>JAFRSR010000259.1 GCA_017427485.1 Kiritimatiellia bacterium | reverse complement strand
CGTTCTTCGGGTGAAAGGGAAGTAGCCCGAGGCGAATAGAAAAACCGAAAGAAAGGAATAACAAAATGAGAAATGACAGATTCTTCACGCAGACGAAATGCGACAGATGCGGGCGCTCGCTTGCGGGCGGTCGCACGATGTCGATGTTCAACGAGGAGACGATCTGCATGGACTGCGCGGACAAGGAACGCGAACGGCCTGACTACAAGGCGGCTTGCGACGCCGAGATTGCGGCGGTTCGCGCAGGGAACAGAAACTTCAAGGGCATCGGCCTGTGAAACCGAGCGGTGCGCCGCCCGCTACAGACACGTGGGCGGCGCATCTGGGCCGTTGCTATTACCAGCGGCTTACGGCATCATACGGGCGTCCTTTGCGCGGGAAAGACCCGCGCACGGGGCGCGAGCGAAAACCAAGAGAAAGGAATGGCAAGATGGCAAAGGCAACTGTGTGGTTCAGCGCGTCGGGCTACGGAAGCGAGACGCGCGCCTTCAGGACGAGGGACGAGGCGGTGGAATCCATCAAACGCGATGCGGCGGAAATAGCCGACGAGCATAACGGCGAGGTCGTGGACTACGGCAACGGCGAGTGGGTGGTGACATCGCGGGGCGGCGAGGAGATCGCCCGCTGGGAAATCAGGTGAGCGGACGGTCTTCGGCTGTCCTGCGCCGGGCGGTTCGCCGCTCGGCTTCTCTCGTTCGGAACCGCAGTTTCCCCTTAGATTGCCCGTTGCCATTCTTAGACTATTCGCTGCGCCGTCTGACGCGCCAGTTCCGCACATTGCGCCAAAAGCCCGCCATGTTGCCTTGTGGCGGGCTTTACACATTTGCTCGGTTAGTCGTGAATCTTGTAGTTGGCGAGCAGCCACTCGGCGACGCCGGGCTTGTCTGGGTCGTGCATTCCTTTCCCCTTGTCGAGGGCGCGGATTGCGGACATCTCGTCATCCGTCAGCGCAAAGTCGAAGACTTCGAGGTTGCTCTTGATGCGTTCCGGCTTTGTGGACTTCGGAAACACAATCGCGCCTTCCTGAATCTCGAAGCGGAGGATTATCTGCCCGGCATTCTTGCCGTACTTCGACGCGAGGTCGAGAATCTGCGGTTCCGAGAACAGGCCGCCTTTACCCTGGCCGAGCGGTGCCCACGCCTCAAGTTTGACGCCTTTCTCGTCCATCAGAGCGCGTATCGGCCTCTGCTGCTGGTAGGGGTTGTATTCAATCTGGTTCACGCTCGGCGGCGTGTCGAACTGCGGCACGAGGCGCTGCCAGATCTTCGGCGTCATGTTGCTGACGCCGATGGAGCGGATCTTGCCCGCTTTCTTCGCCTCCTCCATCGCCTTCCATGCGCCGGGAACGTCGCCGTAGGGCTGGTGGATAAGATAGAGGTCGATGTAGTCGAGACCGAGTTTGGCAAGCGATGCCTCGATGCCTTTCTTCGCAGCCTCGTATCCGTAGTCCTGGAGCCACAGCTTGGACGTGACGAAAACCTCGTTGCGTTTCACGCCGCTCGCGCGGACGGCATTGCCGACATCGGCCTCGTTGAAGTAAGCCGCCGCCGTGTCGATGTGTCGGCAGCCGCGCGAAAGCGCGAAGGCCACGGCCTTTTCCGTCTCCGCCCCCGCCGGAATCTGGAACGTGCCGAAGCCAATCTGCGGAATCGCCACGCCGTCGTTGAGTTTTGTCATCTGCATCTTGAAGTCCTTTCTGTCGTGTTAGTGCGTCGCTTTGAGGTACTGAAGGTCGCCGTAGAAGTAGCTGGCCGTGCATCCGCCGTCTATGAGGAAGTCCGAGCCGGTGATCCAGCGTCCGCGAGACGACATCAGGAACTCCGCGAGGTCGCCCACCTCGTCCGGCGTCCCGGCGCGGCGGCAGGGGCAGAGCGAGAGCATCTTGCGGTAGCCTTCGCCGCGCGGACCCTTCAGCTCGTCATTCGCAAGGGGCGTGATGATGATGCCGGGGCTGATGGAGTTCACCGTCGCGCCGCGCTTCGCCCAGTTCGTCGCCTCACCCATTACGCGCAGGACGTTGCAGCGCTTGGAATACTGGTACGCCTTGAGGGTGTCCGTGATGGACGCGATGAACGGCAGCGAGAGAAGTTCCTCCGTCGGGGCGGTCGCAAGCGCGGCGTTTTCCTCCTCGGTAAGCGCATGGAGGCGATGTCCGGACTGCGACGAGATGACGATTCCCGAGCCGCCTTCGGCGATGACCTTGCCGAACTCCTCCAGAAGGACGCTCGTCCCGTAGAGATCGACCTTGAGAATCGTCGCGACTGGTGCCTGCGAGGGCGAGACGCCCGCCGCGTTGACGAGGTTCCTGATCGGGCCGAACGACTTTGCGTGTTCGATAAGCGCGAGGATCGACTCTCGGCTCGCGAGGTCGGCTTGGGCCGCGCTGGTCTCGAAGCCGGCATCCTCCAGCGTCTTCGCGGCGGACTCCGCGGCCTCCAGGCGCAGATCGGCCAGCACGACGTGCTTGCCTGCGCCCACTCGCCGCGCAATCGCCTGCCCGATCCCGCCCGCGCCAATGACTACGACTACGTCCTTCATTGCTATTTCTCCCTATAGGCACATTCTGAAGATAGCCTCTATGTCGGCGGGCGTCAGGGTCGTGAACGACTCGATCTTGCCTTTTGCGCCGCAGGCCTTCTTCGCCATTGCCGCGAAATTCTTGTCGTCGATGCCGAGGTCGGAAAGACGGCTCTTGAGCCCCAGCGTCTCGAAGAGGAACTTTTCAAGCGCGGCGATAGAGGCCTTCGCGCCGTCCATGAGACCGAGCGTCGGGTCAACGCCCATGACGCGCTCGCCGAAACGCTTGATGATCGGCGCGGTCTCCTCGTTCAGCACATACGCGAGCCAGCGCGGCGTCAGGATGGCGAGGCCGTGACCGTGCGTGATGTCGTAGAAAGCCGAAAGCTCGTGTTCCATCTGGTGGCAGACCACGTCCTGGACGATGCCGTCGTAGAGGAATCCGTTGAGCGCCCAGCTCGCCGCCCACATGAGGTTGGCGCGCGCCTCGTAGTTCGAGCCGTCCTTCACGGCTACTGGAGCGAACTTGACGACGGTTGAAAGCACCTCCTCCTGGATGCGGCGGAGCATGTCCATCTCGTCCGAGTTGCCGAAGTAGGCCATGTCGAAGATGTGCGACATGATATCCGCAGATCCGGATGCCGTCTGGTAGGGGCTGACTGTGAAGGTGTTTGTCGGATCGAGGAACGAGACGCGGGGATAGGCGTTCGGCGGGAAGTAGCCGAGCTTTTCGTTCTTTTCGACATTGCTGATGACGCATCCGCCGTCCATTTCGCTGCCGGTCGCCGCGAGAGTGAGGACGGTCACGATGGGAAGCGTCTTCTTCACGGACGCCTTGCCTGTCACAAGATCCCACGAATCCGTCCCCTCGTACCTGGCCGTTGCGGCAATCGCCTTGCAGGCGTCAATCGTCGAACCTCCTCCAACGGCGAGGACGACGTCGATGCCTTCGCGCTTGCAGATTTCCGCGCCATTGTTGACGGTCGTGTGGTGCGGATTCGGCTCGACCCCGGCCAGCTCGAAAACCGTCATGCCTGCCTTGGCAAGTTCCGCCGTTACCTTGTCGTAGAGGCCTATGCGCTTGATTGAGCCGCCTCCGTAGGCAAGCAGCACCTTCTTGCCGAAGCGAGACACCTCTTCGCCGAGGTGCACGAGTTGGTCTTTCCCGAAATAGACCTTCGTCGGGTTTGCGAATATAAAGCTGTTCATTTGTTGATTCCTTTCAGAAGCTATCTTACGAAGTTGGTGAATACGCTTTCGTCGGCTGTCGGCGGGAGAATGCCTGCGTCGCGCCCGGCCTTGAGGCATTTCATGACATAGACCATGTTGCGAGCGAGGTTCTGAAGCGTCTGCACGCCCTCGCCATCCTGCGGCACGTCAATCTTCTGGAGCGCATGGAACTCGTTCCAGTAGGTACTGCCGATGTTGAACATCTGCGCGATGCCGAAATACTTGTTCATCACGTCGTAGCTCGCACTCGTTCCCGCGCGACGGGCGACGACGATTGCCGCGCCCGGCTTGTGGCGCAAATGCTCGTAGCCGTTCGCGAGGCGGCTCGAGAAGAAGAGCCGGTCGAGAAAGCTCAGGATGCGCCCCGAGGGATGCGCGTAGTAGACGGGTGTTCCGAAGACGAATCCGTCCGCCGTCTTTGCCTTCTCCGCGAACTCGTTGACCGCGTCGTTGGCGAAAACGCAGCGGCCAAGCTCCTTGCACTTGCCGCAGGCGATGCAGTCGGCAATCGGCTTGCCGCCGACGGTCATGATTTCCGTCTCCACGCCTTCGTCGGCAAACGTCTTCGTCATGATTTCCAATCCCGCGTTCGTGGAACCGTCGGGGTTGAAGCTTCCGTTCAGCATCAGCACTTTCATTGCATCATTCCTTTCTTAAAACGCGCCGGTTTTGATGTGCGGGACGTAGGGCGATTCGAGGGCGGCGATTTCCTCGGCGTCGAGCTTGATGTCGAGCGCGGAGACCGCCTCTTCGACGTGCTTCACGGACGTGCAGCCGACGATGGGGGCGGTGATCTCCGGCTTCGAGAGCATCCATGCAAGCGACTCCTGCGCCATCGTACGTCCATGCGCTGCGGCGATTTTTTCGAGGTTATCCACCACGACCTTGTCCAGAGCGTCCGTCGCACCCCATACCATCGGCGAGACTTCGTCAATCGAATTGCGGGCGGTCTTCGTTCCCCACGGATGAGCGCAGCGTCCGCCGGCGAGAGGACTCCACGGCACGACGGCCATCTTGCGGTCGCGGCAGAGCGGAAGGATCTCGCGCTCCTCCTCGCGGTAGATGAGATTGTACTGCGGCTGAAGCGAGACGAACTTCGTCCAGTTGTGGCGCTCCGCGATCTGCTGCATGCGCTCCAACTGCCACGCGAAGATGGTGGAGGCGCCGATATAGCGCGCCTTGCCGCTCTTCACGACGTCGTGAAGAGCCTCCATGATCTCCTCCATGGGCGTATTCGCGTCGAGGCGGTGGATCTGGTAGAGATCGACGTAGTCCATGTTGAGGCGCTTGAGCGAGTGGTCGATCTCGGCCATGATGTTCTTGCGCGATGAGCCTCCGCCGTTGGGCTTGCCCGGGCGCATGTCGAAATGGACCTTGGTGGCGACGACAATCTCGTTGCGGTCGAGGCCGAAGTCGCGGACAAGTCGTCCCGTAATCTCCTCGCTCGATCCCATCTGATAAACGTTCGCCGTGTCGAAGTAGTTGATGCCGAGATCGATTGCCTTCTTGAAGAGCGGCTTCGCGTCTTCGTAGTCCTGCGCCCACGGGAACACGCCGTTCTCCTTGCCGGGCCTGCCGAAGCTCATCATGCCGAGGCAGATGCGCGAGACGTCCATCCCCGTGTTGCCGAATTTCACGTATTGCATTGCTGGTTTCCTTTCTTTATTTTCCGAGCTGTTTTAGCCAGTTGGCCACGGCAGACTTGACGGCATCCGGCTCCTTTTGCGCAACGTGTCCGTATAGGGCGAGTCCTTTCAGTTCCACCTTTGCCTTGGGATAGGCAGCCGCGAGCTTCTTTGCGGTCGAGCCAAGTCCCGAACCCTCGTGCGTGCAGAACGGGAGGATTGTCTTGCCGTCGATCTTCGCCTTGTCGAGGAAGGAATAGACGATCATCGGGGCGTCCGCCCACCAGTTCGGATAGCCGAGGTAGATGGTGTCGATGTCCGAGAGGTCGGGGGCCTCGCCGATGAACTCGGGACGGGCTTTCGCCTGCAGCTCCTTCTTGGCAACCTCGATGCACGGCGTGTACTGGGTCGGGTAGTGATTCTTCTCCTTGATCTCCCAAGTCGTCGCGCCCGTCTGGGCGGCGATCTCCTTGGCGACCTTCGCGGTGTTGCCCACCGTGATGTTGCCGACGGAATAGTTCTCGCCAGTGTGCGAGAAGTAGATGACGATGCTTTTCATTTTCTTACCTCCTTCGGTTGCAAAGGCAAAATGGGACATGGCTGCCGCACCCGCGACGGCCAACGTTCCCTTGACGAATTCTCTTCTGTTCATTTTGTTTTCCTTTCAATGTCGTTCAAATACGGATCGAGAAGGGAGGGGAGTTGGAGCTTAGCGAAGCGGCCTACCCACTCTTCGGGGACGAACTTTTCGTCGCTCATGCACCAGCATGTCATCATGCCGTAGAGTTCGCACATGAAGATGTGTACAAGCGTTTCTACCGGGGTGGATTTCTTGAGCAATCCGTCCTTGACTGCGTCTTTGAGGAATGCCGTCAGATGCTTGAGGTCGTATGCGTACTTTCCCCCGCACATCTCACCCGGCGAGTCGTTCGGGTTGATCACCTCGCGCACCCACTGGCGGCAGAGTTCCGCGCCGCCACACGTAACGCCTTCCATGAAGCCCTTGAAATAGAACGCGAGCTTTTCCACAATCGTCCCCTTGTGCTCTCGTGCCTTGCGGTCCACGTCGCTGAACCACTCCTTGCAGCACTCGAAGACGATATCCTCCTTGCGCTTGAAATAGACGTAGAAGGTGCCCTTGGCGACGCCACAGGCGTCCGTGATGTCCTCGACGGACACGTTGGCGAATCCCTTTTCCTCGATGAGGGAACAGGCCGTCTCGTATATCTTCTGCCGCGTCTCCAGCGCGTTCTTCTGCCGCTTTGTCACTTGCTTTGTCTCCTATTGGGTGAAAGACGGCGCATATTATATCACATCGCCGACTGTAGGTCAATGACCTGCGGTCAGTCATTTAGGCTTGTCTCGCCTTTCTCTTGGTGGAAACTACGGTTCTTGGCGGGTCAGCGGACGGTTAGTAGCTCGTCCCATCGGGTCGTGGGGCGTTTGGAGAGTTTCGACCGCTTCATCTGCCAGGAGCGGGGCTGGATACTACCGGCTGGAGAACTTGTAGCCGACGCCGTGGACGGACTCGATTCGTGCGGCATCTGGGCCGAGTTTTTTACGAAGGAGGGTCAGGCGCTGGTCAAGCGTGCGCGTGGTGCCATAGTAGGAGACGCCCCAGAAGCGGTCCAGCAACTCGTCGCGGGTGAACACCTTGCCGGGGTTGTCGGCGAAAAGCTTCAACAGCCCGAGTTCGCGCGGCAAGAGTCGGCTCGACGTGCCATCGGCGGCAACAACCGTCAGCGTGGCTGCATCCACGCGCGCCGAACCGACGGCAAAAGCGCCTGCCTCCTCCGGTCGGGCCGCGAGTAGCGCCCGCCGCAGGAGGGCGGCGATACGGGCAAGGAGCTCGGTGATGGAGAATGGCTTGGTGAGGTAATCGTCCGCACCGGCGGAAAGCCCTTCGACCTTTTGGGAGTCAAGTCCTCGTGCCGTCAGCATGAGGATAGGCAGGTAGGCGTCCGTCCGCCGGATGGTCCTGCAGGCGGAAAGACCGTCCATCCCCGGCATCATGATATCCAGCACCAGCACGTCCGGACGCCGCTCGGCGATTGCCGCGAGGGCCGCCTCGCCGTCGGCGACATGCCGCACACGATACCTTTCGGACTTCAGCGCCGTGCAGATGCCCTTGGCGAGCAAGGCGTTGTCTTCCGCCACAAGGATCTCACGCATGGTGGCCTCCGTCCTCGTCTACCCCCTCGATCACGCCGAATAGCGCCTTGTCGAGGACGATTTCGACGAGCCGCCTGCTTTCATCCGCCACCGCGTCCAGCGCCTCGTCGCGCTCCGCGTCGGATTCATAGCGCCGCTCCTTTACGATTTCGCTGTAGAGCTGCACATTGGCCAGCGGTGTGCGAAGCTCATGCGCCACAGCCGTGATGACGGCCGTCTTGCGACGCGATTCGCGGCGTGCGGCGTGTGCCAGCAGGAGCAAGGTCGCCCCTCCGCCCACAAGCGACAGTACGAGAAGCGCGACAAGGCACCCTCCGATCAATCGAACCGGCCGAACGTCGGCGACAAACGGCGCTTCGGGCGGGAGAGCTGCTTCTACCACCTTCATGCGCAGCTCGAAGCCGATGACGGTATCCGAGTCCATGCGACGCCAGTAGAGCAGCTCGCCATACGGTCCATGGTCGGTCGCCTTCCAGCCTTCCTCTGGCGCGTCTCGCTTGAGCCACGGCTGCCGGGCGGTGAGGAACCCTGAGAACCGATTGAGGAAGTCCAGCCCCTCCCGCGTGGCCGTGTCTCGTAAGGGTTCGACAAGACCCTCCTTCCGCGTCCACTTGAAGGCGTTACGCACAAGCTGATTGTCTTTCGCGGGGAACTGTCTGGTCAGTTGGCGGACGGTGTCAAGCAGTTCGTTCTGGGCGCGTGCCGAAAGGCGCTGCCCGGATTGGGCGTGGAATGTCCGCTCTGTCTCTTTCAGTTTGTTCTCTTCCTCCCGCAAAAGCCATAGACCACCCAGCGCAACCAGCACTGTCGGCAACGCAATCAGGAGCAGATAGATGGATAGAGCCTTTCGCATGTTGGGAGATTATACCATTTCTTGGCTCACCTGAATGAGATTTTCATCCCGGTCGGCACGGCCACGAGCCGGAACCCAACCGTGGCGAAACACGTTTTGGGCGCTCGTCCCTCGCCTCGATATGTCAGCGCGCAGCTTGCCTTGGTGGCGTACCACGACCCCCCGCGAACGGCATTTACGGATTGCCCCTGCTCCGCGCCGTTGACGGCTACGATCACGGAACACGTCCAGTCCCACGAGTTGCCGAGCATGTCGAAGATGCCGTATTGGCTGGCGCAAGCCGGGAATGCATCCCAGTCAAGCGTGTAGCCGCCTGCATCGTTGATGCTCTTGAAGAGATCAGTATAGACGAACCCCGTGTAGTTTGCATGGTTCACCCAGCCAGACACAGCGCCTGAGGCGTTGACAGAAATGACATCAGAGAGCTTGTCCTGCTCGCCCTGACGGGTGCTTTTTGCGTGGTAGTAGGTCACGAGCCGGTCGGGATCCTCGGCGAGGAGTTTTGTCGCAATCACGGCGTTGTAGTTGCCGACCTTGGCACCAGTTGCGGCGTTCTCCCATTCGGCCTCGGTTGGAACCCGGAACCGCCACCCCGCAGTCTTCCCGCTCTTCCATTCACAGAAGGCCAGCACGTCCGTGTAGGAGACCGAAAGCACGGGGTGACGTTCGCGTCCTTGTGGACACGTACGCCCACCCCAGTACCCCGGCGCACGGTGTCCGGTGTCCGTCACGAACTCGGCGTATTCGGCATTCGTTACCGGATGTCGGCAAAGGTAGTATGCAGTCGTAATGGGCGAGGTTTCGCCCGAGTCGCTGGAATGCGGGTTGAGAGACTTCGCGAACGCAAACGCCGGGTTCGCGGGTATCAGAACGAATTCGTCCGCGATTCCCGCCCAGGAGACTGCGGTTAGCGACACGAACAGCAGCGAAAGCGTCGATCTCATTTCTCGGCTTTCGCTTTCTTCGCCTCGGCGACCACGCGGAATCCGACCGTGTTGTAGCACCCACCCGGGCGGCGCCCCTCGCCTTGATACGATGTCAAACACGAATTACGGTTCGCATACCACGATCCGCCCTTGATCGCATTGACCTTCTTTCCGCGCTCCGCGCCGTTCTTCGCCACGATTTCAGTGCTTGTCCATTCCCAGCAATTGCCCCACATGTCGAGCGCGCCGCAGGCGGCTTTTGTCCCTGGATAAGCATCAACTGGAGTCGTGTAGCCACCGGTCTCGCCCAGCTCCTTGAACAAGTCGGTGTAGATGAATCCCGTATGGTTGCGGTGATTCACCCAGCCGCGCACGCGCCTGCCGTCAGGGCTTACGGAAATCACCTCGTCAAGCGGGACGGTCTTCCCCTTGAGAGCAGACTTCGGATGAACGAACGTCACCTGCCGTTTCGGATTCTCCTTCATGTAGTGCGAGGCGACCACGCCGTTGAAGTTGAACTTGGCATCCGGCGGCATGTCGCCCGCCGCCTTTTCCCATTCTTCCTTCGTCGGGAGCCGGTAGATGTGCGCGGGGTCCTTTGAACCGAGCCAGCCGCAGTAGGCGAGGGCGTCGTTGTACGACACGCACAATACCGGATGCCGTTCTTTTCCCTTCGGGAACGTACCGTCTTTCCAGTAGCGGGGGACGGCATGGCTGGTCGCCTTCACGAATTCGGCGTATTCCGCATTGGTGACAGGCGTGCGCGCGATCTGCGGATTGTTCGTTGCGCCGCCGATGGCGAGTAGCGCGCTTGCGAGACAGGTTGGTATCGTCATGTTTGTGTTTCCTTTTTTCGTCCGAGACACTATGTCTCGGATGGGCGCATATTAAACACTATTCCCATCCGCAAGTTGTCACACAATTGTCACGCATGAAGAAGCGAAACTATGACCAGTAATCTTGACTTCTTCATTTTGGATTTCCTTTATGTATCTTCGCAACAACTCGGCATGGCAACCCCGTCATGCCCGTGAAGTTGACGGGATATGTTCCCGCTGTGAACGTCGCGAACTTGCGCCCGTCCAGCACGGAGGAGAGATTGCAGAGGTTCTCGACGACGAACGTTCCGGCGTCGGCGCAGAGCTGATCCGTCGGAGTGTGTTCCTTCCCGCGCCGGATGCCCGCGAAATCGACGGCGATGATGGCGACCTTGCGTTTGAGCAGTTCGCCTATGAGTTCCCTCGACAGTTGCGGATGCTCGGTGAAATAGGCTTTCGTCCCGTAGCCCTCGCGCTCGATGAACCCGGTGCGGAATGCGACGAACATTCCCTCGCGGACGGCAGAGAGGTCGATGTCGGCGGCGGTAATGTCCCTCTCGGGCGGAACATCGCCCACGTCGAACACGACGGCATCCCGCTCCATGTAGTCGAGCGGGAACACCTTGTTCATCACGTCGAAGTGCGTGCCGAGGTGCCCGCTCCACGCCTTCTTCTCGTT
>JAFRSR010000028.1 GCA_017427485.1 Kiritimatiellia bacterium | reverse complement strand
CTCATGCCGTCGGTGCGGATCACCTGCGTGAAGAAGTTGGCGGAGTCCGTGGCCGTGGTGGCCGCGACCATCGAGAACCCGATCAGCCACCACGGCATCGAGTGCCCGGAGTTGAAGAAGTCGCCCGCCGTGCTGCGGCTCTTGAGCGACGCCAGCGTGGGGATGAGGGCGAGCAGGACGAAGAACGCGGCGATGACCGCCCAGTCGTATCCGTTCAAAAGCATGTCACACCGCCTCCCGGATGAGCCGTTTCACCACGAGTTGGCGGAACGCAGGCGAGAGCGAATTGAAATAGGCCGTGAAGCCCGTCACGCGCACGACGAGGTCGGGGTACTTCGACGGGTCCTTGTGCGCCGCGAGAATCTTGTCCGCGTCGACCACGTTGATGTTCACGAGCGTGCCGCCGAGCGCGAAATGACCGTCCATGAGCGCCATCAGTTTGTCCACGGCGCCTTCGTCGTCCGCAAGTCCGATGTCCACCTCCAGCTGCCACGGCGCCGTGTTGCCGTAGCCGGGCTGCACCGAGGCGATTGCCGTGGCCATCGCGGTGAGCGCACCGTCCTTGCGGAAGCCGGGGAGCGGGTTCGCGCCGTGCGAGATCGGCTCACCGGCCTTGCGTCCGTTCGGCGTCGCGCCCACGGTCTTGCCGAAGCGGATCGTGTCCGCCCACGTGAACCAGCCGGGGATGAGCTTGAAGCCGTGCGGCGTGGTGTGGCCCGCGATCTCGCCGTTCAGGATCTCCGTGAGCTTCACGGCCCAGGCGTCCGCGCGCGTCCCGCCCGCGCCGTAGCGTCCGGCGGTGTCCAGCAACGCGCGCACGCGCGCGCATGCTTCACCTTCGAAGTCGGCGGCGACGGCGTCCTTCACCTCGGCGAAGGAGAGCGCCTGCTCGTCCACGACGCGCTGCTCGATCGCGCCGAAGGAGTCGGCGACCACCGCGAGGCCCGCGCCGTCGATGGCCATGTTGTAGTACGTCGCGCCGCCGTGCGAGACGTCCTTCCCCTTCTCGATCGGACCGTGCGAGAGGAGGTTGAGCATCAGCTCGGGCTCGTTGAGGTACTGGTGGTCGAGATGGAAGTCGATGCCCTCGGCCGTCACCTTCACGGCGGCGGCGAAGTGTTTGCGGTAGTTCGCCTCGAGCTCCGCCCACGAATCGGACTCCGCGAACGCGACCTCGAACACCTTGGCGATGTTGATCTTGACGACGTCGTTGAGCGTGTACTCGAGGCCGGGCAGGCTCATCCAGTTGCAGCCCACCGCGATACGCCGGCGGGCGAGCTCGGCGGAGTAGCCGTTCTTCATGAAACCCTCCACGAGCGCCTTGTCGCCGGAGAAGCGCGGAAAGCCGAGACGGTTCGCGAGCAGGATCTCCACGCCGCGGCGGTAGAGCGCGCGGTCCATGCCGTCCCACACGCGGATCGTGAGGTTGCAGGAGCTCTTGAGCTTGTTCGCCGCCTCGAGGATGATGTAGCTCATGCGCGAGGTCTGGTCGGTGCCGTCGGCCGCGGGGCCGCCGATCTGGTAGTAGTGCGGGTCGTTCAGGAGCAGGCAGAAGCAGTAGAACTCGGCGTCGGCGTCCGTGATGCGCCCGGCGGCGAGGTCGCGCTCGTAGTAGGGACGCAACAGCTCGTCGAGCTGCCCGCCCGCGCCGTCGCGGTTGTACGTGCGCGAGGCCATGTTGAAGATGGCGAGCCACTGCACCACCTCGCGGAGGGTCTCGGGCGGCTGGTCCACGAGCTTCAGGCAGATGCGCGCCATCTCGGCGAGGTTCGCGCGGCGGACGGGATCCTCCTCGGTCATCGTGCGGTCGGCGGCGGCCTCGCCGAGGCGGCGGATCCACGCCTGCACGCCGAGGATCGCCTGCTCCTCGGCGTCCATCAGCTCGATGGCGTATGGGGAGCCGCCATCTTGGCGACTCCCCATAAACTCCAGCCTCGCCTTCCGCACCTTCTCCAGCAAGCCGCCCCAGCCGAGGTCGAGGCCAATCTGGTAGTCGGGCGCGAAATGGGCGTCCTTGCCGATGCCGGTGGTGATGTCGTACTTCTTCTGGAGCGGTTCGAGGTGCGAGTAGTCGAACGCGAAGTTGGAGCGCGAGAGCTGGTAACCGAGGCGCATGCGCGAGAGCATGAACATCCAGCGCCCCGCGAGGGCGTCGTCGGGGTCGATGTAGAGGGGGTGGTGCTCCATCAGCCAGCGGAAGTTCGCGGCCCAGGCGCGCGGGCCCGAGAACTGGCCCGTCGCGTCGCGCACGGACAAGTCGGCCTTGAATGACTCGGGCGGCAGCACGAGGCCGTAGTCGTCCTCGTCGCGCGCGCCGAGCCGATCCTGCTTCACGCGCGTCTGTTCGATCTTCCGCGCGGTGAGCCGCGCCATCTGTTCAGTATATGACATTGGAGTCAATCCTTCCGTTCGCCTATCAAGTATGCCACAACCGGCCGCGCGTCTCACACCTCATCCGCAAGCACGCAGTCGCCGCCGTGGAACACGAGGACGAGCCGATGGAGCGCCACTGCGGCGATGTCGTGGTCGGCGGAATACTTGTCGAGCTGCTCGATGGCCTTCGACTTGATGTCGGCGAGCTGTTCGGGGGTGGGTGCGGGGTCGCCCGCCTTCACGTACTTCATCTCGATGAGCGCGGCGTGGGCGATGTCGGGCCAGCGGTCGAGCTGGGGGATCAGCGCGATGTCGTAGAAGCCCCCGCCCGCCTCGCGCTCGTGACGGACGAGATACGGCCCGCCCGAAGCGCAGAGAAGCGCGACAAGAGTTGACTGCACCACCTTCTCGCCCTCGACTGCGTCGCGGACTGCGAAGTTCTCCCTCACGATTTCGGCAAGCGTTCCGACCAGTCCGCGCCACGTTCCGGTTTCGGCGAAGTCGCAAAGTCCGTCTTTTATGTCGAACACCCGCTCGTCGATCTTGTGGACGTCGGCGTAGGCGGCGGGAATCATCTTCGCCGCGAGTTCCCTCAGCGTCTCGTTCGGAATGCCGAACGACGTCTTGCCCAACTTCTTGCCCGTGATCGTCGTGATGCCGAGCCAATAGAGAAGCGAAACGAAATTCTCGCGCTTCACGATGTCCTTCGCCTGAAACGAGCGCGCGAGACGCTCCGACACCGGCGCACCGGAGATGACGTCCTCCAGCACGTGGAAGTTGCCGTTGAGCCTGCGGTCAACCGTGACGAGGTGGCGTATCTTCGTGTAGTCCGTGCGCAGGTTCTCGTCAACCAACTCCTCCGGGAACTGCTTCACGCGCCAAAGATAGCTGAAGAAGGACAGCACAAGCGTCGTGTTGGCGATCGGCGGCGCGTCGAAGCTGCCGAAGCGATATTTGTCGTACCATGTGAGCGCGGTGTCATACGCCCTGTCGGCGTCGAAGCCGCACTCCGCGGCGTAATAGTCGGATATGGCGCGGAGATCGTCGTGGCGGAAGCCCGTCAGGTCCGCGAACTGCGGCTCGAGGGAGATGTTCGTCCCGATGTTGAAGCCGCTCGTCACGTCGTCCATCGTCACGGGCGACACGCCCGTGATGAACAGGCGCGTCACGGGCGCCTCCGTCCCGGATGTCGCCGACTTGAGCTCCGTGAAGAAATCCTTGAAGAAGCCGTCGCCGTGACAGAGTCTGTTGTAGGCGTCGACCCCGTTCTCCGCGAGTATCGTGTTCGTGAAGTTGTCGTATTCGTCGATGATGACGTAGAGCTTCCTGTCCGTCCCCTTGAGGCCCAGATATATCTGCGCCAGCTTCTTCCCGATGTCCGGGGCCTCCAGGACGCGGTCTGCGAGTTCGTCCGTCAGGAGGTCCCTGTAGCTTCTCGCGAAGGTGTCGCACTGAAGGGACGCCTTGTAGTCGAAGTCCTCCTGCACCTTGCCCGCGTCCTTCGTGATCGACGCGAAGTCGAACCTCAGCACGAGAAACCTCCCCCTCTCGTCCGTAGGGTTCGCGCCGATGTCGGTCCCCGCGAAGAACTCGTCGAAGCGATCGGCGTAGCGCACGTCGTAGTACGCTTCGAGAATCGAGGTGAAAAGCGACTTTCCGAACCTGCGCGGCCGGAGGAACACCGCGTAGCGCGTCGTCTCGAGATCGCGGATCTTCGCGGTGCGATCCACGAACCAGGCGTTCGCCTTTCGTATTTCGGCATAGTCCGCCACGCCATAGAGTATGGGCCTCGTCTTCTCCATGCCGCGAATTATACCATATCCCTAACCCACTTGCAAACTTGGCAAGTTTGCAAGTTTTCTTCTCGCGGCAATTGACAAAACGAGGGGGAATGGTAAGATAGTGGCGTTCTTCCTTTAGGAGCTCCAGGTTTTGAAAAAACGGATGACAAGATTCGCGCTCCTCGCTGCGCTGATGGCAGGTGGCGTGTGGGCGGATGCGCTTCCCGCCGAATGGTCGGACGCCTTGGCGGTGCCAAAGGGTTATGCGTTCGAACGGTGCGTCGAACGCGTGCGCACATGGGACTTCCCGGAGTTCACGGTGGAATGCTACCGGCAGGCGAACGGGCCGGGCACGGTGCAGCGCGTGTTCGTGGCGGCGCCGAAGGGGAAAAGCGGGAAACTGCCGGCTGTGGCCGTGCCCTTCTACTACCCGGAGGCGATGCTCGGATTCGACCCGGCGACGGGCGAAGAACTTCCGAAGTTCAAGGGCGTGACGATGCTCGCCGACCTCGCGCGGCGCGGGTTCGTGGCCGCGACCGCGGACGCCTACCACCTCACCTACCGCGTCGGCGCCGCCGAGCCGCGCGACGACTTCAGGCGCTGGAAAAAGGCCGCCGAGGCGCTGGCGCGCGACTGGCCGGCATGGACGGGCGTCGGCAAGCTGACGGCGGACACGCGCCTGGTAATCGACCTGCTCGCCGCCGACCCGCGCGTGGATGCCGCGCGCATCGGCATCATCGGACACTCCCTCGGCGGGAAGATGGCGTTCTACGCCGGGTGCGTCGACCCGCGCGTGAAGGCGATCGTGACGAGCGACTGGGGCATCGACTGGGACCGCACGAACTGGCACGACCCCTGGTACTGGGGCGCGGCGCGCGTCGCCGCGATGAAGGCGAAGGGACGCACCCACGCCGACCTGCTCGCCTACGCGGACGGCAAGCCGTTCATGCTGATCGCGGGCAAGTACGACGACACGGCCTCCGCGCGCGCAATCCTCGACAAGGTGCCGTCCTGCCGCGCGCATCCCGAACGGTGCGCGGTGCTGGACCACGCGAGCGGGCACCGCCCGCCACCCGACGCGCTCGAAGCCGGCTACCGCTTTCTCGACAAACATCTCAAAAACAACCCAACAGACAAGGAGCAGAAATGAAGAAGATCATCCTCGCGGCGGCAGTGGTCGCCGGACTCGCGGCGGGCGCGGAGACGCGCGTGGGCATCATCGGCTGCGACACCTCGCACGTCATCGCGTTCACAAAGCTGATGAACGCGGACAAAGACCCCGACTGCGCGGGCTTCCGCGTGACGGCGGCGCACAAGTGGGGCTCGCCCGACATCTTCAGCTCCACGAACCGCTTCCCCAAGTACATCGCCCAGCTGGAGGAGATGGGCGTCGTGATGAAACCCACGATCGCCGACCTGCTGAAGGAGGTAGACGCGGTGCTGCTCGAAACGTGCGACGGGCGTCCGCACTACGCGCAGGCGCTTGAGGTGTTCAAGAGCGGCAAGCCCGTGTTCATCGACAAGCCGGTGGCGGCGTCGCTCGCGGACGCGATCAAGATCGCCGAAGCCGGCAAGAAACTCAACGCAAAGTGGTTCTGCTCGTCCGCGCTCCGCTACGTGAAGAACGCGCAGGCCGCGCGCAACGGCAAGCTCGGGCCGATCCGCGGGGCGGACTGCTGGACGCCCAACCAGTTCGAGCCCACGCAGAGCGAGTTCTACTGGTACGCGATCCACGGCGCCGAGCCGCTCTTCACGATCATGGGCACGGGCTGCGTGGAGGTGCGCTGCACGGGCAACGAGACCGAGGACGTGGCCGTGGGCACGTGGGCGGACGGACGCCTGGGCGTCATGCGCGCGATGAGCTACAAGAAGAAAGGCGCGGCGCATGGCGGCATGATCTTCCCGTACGGCAAGCCCGTGGACATGGGCACGTACGAAGGCTACAAGCCGCTGCTCGTCGAGATCCTGAAATTCTTCAAGACGGGCGAAGTGCCCGTCTCGGCGGAAGAAACGATTGAGATCTACGCCTTCCTCGAGGCGGCCGCGCAGTCCAAGCAGAAAGGCGGCGCGCCCGTGAAGATCGCCGACGTGATGGCGGCGGCGAAAAGCGGCAATTAAGCCAGCTCGGCCTTGAGCGCCTCTTCGGCGCGCCAGGCGTAGTACTTCTTCAGCTTGAGCTTCGCGGCCGCGGCCGCGTCGCAGAAGAACCAGCAGTCGGGGTGCATCTGGAGCGCGCTCGCGGTGCAGAACTGCGACACGCCGCCCTCGACCGCGCCCTTCACGGCGTCCGCCTTGTTCTCGCCGAACGCGAGCAGCACGATGCGCTTCGCCTCCATGATGGAGCCGACGCCCATCGAGAGCGCCTGCTTCGGCACGTCCGCCGCCTTCTTGAAGAAGCGCGAGTTGTCCTTCACCGTCTGGGGCGTGAGCGACACGAGACGCGTGCGGCTCGCGAGCGAGCTGCCCGGCTCGTTGAAGGCGATGTGGCCGTCGGACCCGATGCCGAGCACCTGGAGGTCGATGCCGCCCGCCTTCGCGATCGCCGCCTCGTACGCCTTCACTTCCTTGCGCCAGTCCTTCGCGAGGCCGTTCAGGACGTGCGTGTTCTTCTTCACGATGTCCACGTGGTCGAAGAGGTTCGTGTCCATGAAATAGCGGTAGCTCTGGTCGTGCGTGGGCGCGAGCCCCCAGTATTCGTCAAGGTTCCAGCTCCTGGCCTGCTTGAAGCTGATCTTGCCCGCCGCGCAGTCCTTGATGAGCTCCTTGTAGAGCGGCACCGGCGTGGAGCCGGTCGCGAGGCCCAGCACGGCTTTCGGCTTCGCCGTAAGCAGGGCAGCCACGAGGTCGGCCGCCTTGCGGCTCGCCTCTTCCTTCGTCTTGCAGATGATGATTTCCATTTCTTTTTCTCCTTATTATTCTAAAACAATTTGGTTGAATTAGAATCCTTTCTGACTTTTGACACAGAGGTAATTTCAAAACCACTGAATATACGGAATACACGGAATCATAATCCTCAATTACATACGTACTTCCGTGTATTCCGTGTATTCCGTGGTTCATAGTTCATAGAAAAGTTCTCCTCTTTTAAGAAAGCGAGGCGCGCATCGCGGCGCGGTCGGCCGCGACGCCCGTCCAGAGCTCGAACGACTTCGCGCCCTGGCCCACGAGGAAGTCGAGTCCGTCCGTGGCGGTGGCGCCCGCCGCGCGCGCGGCCGCCGCCGTGGGCGGGAACGTCACGGTGGGCACGATGTCCAGCACGAACTGCCCGGGGTGGAAGCACGCGGGCGGCAGCGCGCTGGGCTCGCCCGGATGAAGGCCCATGGGCGTCGCGTTCACCACGAGCTCCGCCTGCGCGGCCGCGGCGCCCCAGTCGGGTCCGCACACCTCCACGGCGGTGCCGAGGCCGAGCGCGTTCAGCTTCCCGGCGAGCGCCGCCACGCGCGCGGCGTCGAGGTCGGCAAGGACGAGCGACGCGGCCTTCTCGTAGCAGCACGCGGTGGCGAGCGCGCTCCCGGCGCCGCCGCAGCCAACGATGAACACGCACTTCCCGGCGAGCGCGAATCCGTGGGCGGCGAGGCCCTCCACGAAACCGATCACGTCCGTGTTGTAGCCCGTGATCGTGCCGTCGGCCTCGAACTTGAGCGTATTACACGCGCCGTAGCGCGCCACGCTCGCGTCCACGTGGTCGAGGAGCGGGATCACGGCGAGCTTGTGCGGCACCGTCACGTTGAGGCCCGCGTAGCCCTCGCGTTGCTTTTCGCGCACGAACGACGCCACGTCCTCCGGCGCCACGTCGAATTTCTCGTACGTGCCGTCGAAGCCGATCGCCTTGAAATTGGCCTGGTGCATCTTCGGCGACAGCGAATGCGCCACCGGATGCCCGATCACCGCGAACTTCATGCTCATGCCAGATATCTCCAATCAAATTTCTCGGCGGCCGCGACAAGCGCGGCCGCACCCGGAATCACAGCCGCGCGAACTCTTCCCAGCCCTGGCGGACAGGCGGGCCGTCAAGGAGGGCGTTGGCGGCGTCGTTGTCCGTGAAGCGGAGCTTCCCGCGGTCGAAGGTGAGCACGGGGACCGCAAGGCGCTGCGCAAGCGCGCCGAGGGCGAGGACCTCCGAGAGCGGACCCGCCACCGCGAAGTCGCTGTTCGCCTTCTCCTCGCCCTTCACGGCGCGGATGAAGTTGAGGTAGTGTCCACTCTTGCCCTTCGGGAAGTCCTTGAGCATCTTCTTCACCTCGGGGTCGCGCGGGTTGCCGCCCGCGACGAGCTGGAGGGCCGAGCCGTGGCTCGAGCGCGCGAAGACGCGTCCGTCCGCGAGGTAGAGCTCCGCGCCGTAGTTCTTGCGCCGCCACTTCTTGTCCGTGACGTTCTCCGGCAGGGCGGGGAAGTTGTCCGCGCCGTCGCTCCATTCGAGCGTGCATTCGGGGAGCCCCGGCCCGCGCGCGGGGAACACGTAGCGGATCGTGGAGGCCATGGGGTAGACGACGGGCGTGCGGCGGTCGTTCTTCACGGTCTCGATGCGGCACGGCAGGCCGAGCTTCAGGAACTCGTGCGCGGCGTCGAAGATGTGCGCGCCCCAGTCGCCGAGCGCGCCGGTGCCGTATTCGTAGAAGCAACGCCAGTCGCCGTTGATGAAGTTGTGGTTGTAGGGGCGGAACGGACGCTGCGAGAGCCACACGCCCCAGTCCATCTCCGCCGGCTCGGCCTCCTCGCCCGGCATCTCCGTCAGCGTGCCCTTCCACTTGAACCAGCGCCGGTTGTTCGCGCACATGAAGGCGTTGATCTTCGTCACGTCCTTGATCGCGCCCGACTCCACAAGCGCCTTCATCTGCCAGTAGTTCGCGTCCGAGTGGCCCTGGTTGCCCATCTGCGTAACGACCTTGTGCCGCTTCGCGGCGGCGGTCATCAGGGCGATCTCGCGGAAGCAGTTGCACATCGGCTTCTCGCAGTACACGGCCTTGCCCATCGACATCGCGAGCATCGCGGCGGGGAAGTGCGAGAAGTCGGGCGTCGCCACGCACACGGCGTCGATCTCCGCGGCGTGCTCGTCGAGCATCTTGCGGAAGTCCTGGTAGCGCGGCGCGTTCGGATATTCCTTCAGGACGTTCTGCGTGTGGGACGCGCCCATCTGCGTGTCGCAGAGGGCGACCACGTTCACGAGGTCCTTGTAGTACGCGAACATGGAGAAGTCGTGCGCGGCCTGGTGGCCGATGCCCACGAACGCCATGTTCACCTTGCCGTTCGGCGAGGCGGCCGACGCGCGCAGGTACGGAAACGCGCACGCCGCCACGGCGCCGCGGAGAAAGTCTCGTCGCTGAAGTCTCATGGCGTTATTATACCACATTTTCCGCGCGCGGGCGGCGCAGGAAGACGAGCCAGACCACGATCCACGCCGCCACCACCCCGAGACTGATGAAGATCACCGGCCACGGGCCGAGCTTGAAGACGAGCGGCACGGCCATCGCGGTCCACACGCCGCCGCCCATCACGGGCTCGTGCAGGAGCTGCTTGCAGCCGAATACGGTGGAGGCGGAGGTCTTCGACTCGGGATCGACCGTGCGCAGGAGCAGGAGACCGGTCGCCGTCACGCCCGTATACTGCCCGAACTCGCAGATCGTGCGCTCGAACCAGTCCTCGCGGAAGATGCGCCGCGCAAGCCAGCACGCGCCGAAGAGCGACCAGGCGAGCCCCACCGCGACGAGGATCACGAGCGGCTTCCAGTACTGCACGATGAAGTCGAGACGGATCGTGGCAACGGCCGCCACCACGAGGAAGTCGAGCGACGCGCCGCCGACGCGGTTGACCTGCCCGCGGTCCACGAGCGCGTCGAGGCGGCAGAGGACGAGAAGCCCCTGGATGATGAGCCCGCCCACCATGCAGAGCGGGAAGAGCGGAATCGACTCGATGATCTTCATCTCCCGCACGGAGTCTGGCAACCACGCGCCGGCGGCGACGAGCGCCGTCTTGATGCCGTAGCCCACGAGCACCGCGAGCCCGATCACGGCGAGATGCCAGGCGAGGGAGTCGATCGAGTCGCACAGCACGGTCTGCTTCCCGGCGGGCGGCTGCGCGTTCCGCGGATAGAAGCCGCGCTGCTCGGCCGCGCTCAGCTCCTCGAACGTGCGGATGTTCTTGACGTGCCCGCGCCGCACGGCCCAGTTGACGAGCCCCATCCCCACCGTGATGCCGAGCACCATGCCGACCGTCGCCGTGGTGTAGCCGAGGTCCGCGCCCGCCTCCCAGCCGAACGCGTTGAACGTCTCCACCATGCCGCCCACGGTGCCGTGTCCGCCCTCGAAGCCGATCTCGATCAGGTTCCCGAAGACGGGCGGCACGCCGAAGATCGGCGTGAGCACGAGCACGGTCACGCCGATGCCCACCACGTACATCCCCCACGCCACGATCTGCCCGAAGCAGAGCTGTTCCGTGACGGCGCGTCCCACCGTCCCCATCTTCGGGAACTTCTGCCCGATGAACATCGTGGCGAAAACGATGTTGATGAGAAAGCCGGGGATGTTCTTCCAGCCCGCATGCCAGGCTTCGGGGATGCAGGAGCTGCAGGAGGAAAGAAGCGCCAGCCCGATCGCGCCGCCGATAATGGACGAGGGCAGGTAGAGCTTGCGCAGGAAGGGCAGGGCGGTGCGCACGGCCTTTCCGGCCACGAGCAGCAGGCACAAAGCGCAGAAGGAGACGACGGCGGTCATGACGGGAATATCTTGCGGTAGAACGGCGCCCAGTAGGAGATCACCTGCGTGGCGCCGGCTCGGAAGATCGAGTAGAGCGACTCGCGGGCCGTTGCCCAGAGGTCGCAGTAGCCCTTCTCCGCGGCGGCGTGGATCATCGAGTACTCGCCGGACACGTTGTACGCCATCACGGGCAGGAGCGAACGACGCGACACCTCCCGGATGAGGTCGAGGTAGAAGAGCGCGGGCTTCACCATGAGCGCGTCCGCGCCCTCCGCCGCGTCGAAGTCGGACTCGCGCAGCGCGGTGCGCGGATCGCGGTACGAGGCCTGGTAGCCCTGGCGGTCGCCCTGCGACGGCGCGGAGTTCTCCGCGTCGCGGAACGGACCGTACATCTGCGAGGCGAACTTCGTCGAATACGAGATGAGCAGCGTCTTCTTGAAGCCCTCGTCGTCGAGTGCGCGGCGGATCGCGGCGATCTGGCCGTCCATCATCGCGGACGGCGCCACGCCGTCCGCCCCCGCCTGCGCGTGGCTCACGGCCACGCGCGCGAGCATCTCGCAGGCGGCGTCGTTGTCGATGTCGCCGTCGGGGTCGTGCGGACCGCAGTGCCCGTGCGCGGTGTACGCGCAGAGGCACACGTCGGTGAGGATCACCAAGTCGGGATAGGCGCGGCGCAGCACGGGAATCGCGCGCTGCACGGCCCCGTGCGGGTCGGCGGCGGGCGTGCCGCACTCGTCCTTGCCGTCGCCCTCGTGCTGGCCGAAGAGCAGCACGCCCTTCACGCCCTGAGCGACGACCGGCTCCAGTTCCTTCACGAGCTCGTCGGCGGAGAGGCGGAACTGGCCGGGCATCGAGTCGATCGCCTCGCGGCGGCCGGCGCCCGGCACCACGAACACGGGCCAGATGAACTTCGCCGGCGACGGCGCGTCCATGCCGAACATGTCGCGGATCGCCGCCGTGCGGCGCAGACGCCGCAGCCTGACCTCGGGATAGCCGTCCATTGTTCTCTGCGGCTACTTCTTCTTCGGCGCTTCCTCGGCCGGGATGATCAGCTTCTGGCCCACGCGGAGGTTGTTTGCCTTGAGGCCGGGATTGGCGTCGAGAATCTTCTGCACGGACGTCTCAAACCCCTTCGCGATGAAGGAAAGCGTCTGGCCGGCCTCGACGACATGCTCGTAGTAGGGGCCCGTATACGCGGGGGCGGCGGGCTTCGCGGGGGCGGCGGCACCGCCGGACGCGCGCGGAGTTGGAGCCGGGGCCGGCGGACGGGACGCCACGCGCTTCGTGTATTCGGCCTGCTCGCGCGCGGCCTTCGCGGACGCTTCGGCGGCTTGGAGGGCGGCCTCGGCCCGCGCCTGGATCTGCGCAAGCGCCTGCGCCTGGTTCTGCTGCATCTGCTTGGTGATGTCGTTCAAACGGCGCGTGAGGTCGTCGACGATCTCGCGGCGCATCTCGTCCTGGTCGCGCCGGACGGCTGCGCGCAGCTCGGCGACCTCGGCCCGGAGCTTCTCGATCTCCGCGCGCAGTTCGGCCGAATCGCCGCTGCCGGACTCGACCTTCACGAGGCGCACTCCGAGCTGGTCCACTTTCTCATCCATCAGGTTGAACTGCTCGATGAGACGAGGCACCTCGGCGAGTGCCTGACGGTCCTGGTAGGCCATGCGCGTACTGGCAGATGCCTCCTGCACATTGGCGTCCTGTGCCCAGGCAGGCGCCAAGGCCACGAGTCCAGCCAACATAACGAATGATTTTTTCATTTGACTCTCCTTTGTTAGACAATCCAGAAAATGATCCACAGCGCGGCGAACGCGCCGGCAAATACCAGGAAACGCCCCTGGCGGCGGTCCAGGAGCGCGCGCTCGCTGGACGACCCGCAGGCGGAGAGGCCTCCGCCCGAAAGAAGGTGGAACAGCCGCCAGTGCTCGCGCGCGGTCTCCGACGCGTCAGGCGGCGGCGCGGTCTCCGTGTCCAGACGCCACGGCACGTCCGCGCCCGTCCAGGCGTGGTCTCTCGTGACAAGCGATGTGCGGACGGCGGCCATGGTCAGGGGAGCTTGATGGTCTGTCCCGCCCTCACGCTTCCGTTGAGGGGAATCGTCGTCTTGTTCGCTTCGCGGATGTCGCGCCACTTGTGGCGTGAACCGTAGAATCGCATGGCAATGGTCATGAGCGTGTCACCTTGTTGAACGACGTAGGAGTCGGGTCGGGCCGCCTCGGCGGGCTTCTTGCCGCCGCCCAGCAGGCCGTTGAGGCCGCCGCCGTGCGCACCGCCCGGCATGGGCTTCGGATCGGGTTCCGGCGAACGGTCGACGATGAGCGGAGGCTTCTTGATGGGAGGCGGCTGCGTCGGACCGGACAGCTCGTCGGCCGGAACCGCCGGCTTCTTGATGGCGGGCGGACGAGCGGGGCCGGACGTCTCCTCGCGCTTCACCTTGGAAATCTCGTCCTTCACCGCAGACGAGGAGACGAGCGGCCCGTCGTCGCCTTCGTCTTCGAGGAGCTCCTTGTCCGTCGGTATGAGCGAGCGGCGGCGGGGCTGCTCCGCCTCCGACACGCGCAGCTCGGACAGGATCTTCTTCGCCTCGGCGCTCAGCGAGGCCGCGCGCCCCTTCCCCGTTTCACCCAGGCTGGAGAGAAGATAGCGCAGGTTCTTGTTCTCCTTCTGCAGGCGGGCGACCTCCGCCGACAGACGGGTGTTCTCCGCCGCCTGCTTCTTGTCGACTTCCGGGTCGCCGGCACCGGCCTTGCGCACGGGCGCACTCCCGGTCTTCCGCGCGTGCTCCGCGAGCAGCATGTCCTTGCACGCCTCGATCCGCGAGGCCGCCTGGGGCGTCTTGTCCTCCGGCGGGCGCATGTCGAGATAGAGGCTGTAGTGGACGATCGCCCCCAAATAGTCCTTCCGCTCGTCCTGCAGCAGGACCGCCAGCTGGAAATGCGCCAGATAGTCCTTGGGGTCGTTCTTGAGAACGTGTTCAAAGCCGGCGATCGCGGCGTCGTATCGGCCGGCCTGGCAGTCCTCCATCGCATTGGCGCGCACGCTCGAATTGGGCGTGTCGACCTGCTGATTGCAGCCGCACAGGCCGCAGAGGACGGCGACGGCCAACACGCCCGCCACGCATCCGGAAAAATCACGCATCTTCATTGTCATCCTCCTCGTCATCCATTTCTTCATCATCAAGCTCTTCTTCGTCGAGATCGTCGTCATCGTCATCATCGTCGAATTCGTCCGGCGTGTCGTCGATGAAAATGTCGTCGTCGTCGTTGACCCCCGTCGATCCAATGCGCGCGGAGGTGGTAGGCGTGGCCTCGCCATCATCATCTTCTTCCCCGTCAAACGACGCCGTATCCGGCGCCGCGATGGACTCATCGGCGGCAGCGGCGGAATCGGTCGATGCGGCTGCGGCCTCTTCGGCGGCCTCGCGCGCGGCATCCTCCAGCGTGGGCGCCTCCTCCTTCGGCTTCTCCTTCTTCACGAACAGCTTCGCGCGCTCGCGGGGGTTCGACCGCTGGAGCGTGGGGTCGATCGCATTGAGCTCGCTCAGCGAGGCGAGGCCGAAATGCTCGAGGAAGAGCGGCGTGGTGCCGTAGAGGAACGGATGGCCGGGCAGCTCGCTGCGCCCCACGAGGCGCACGAGCTGCAGGTCGACGAGCGTCTTCATGATCGTGTCCACCGCCACGCCGCGGATCTGCTCGACCTCGGACTTCGTGATCGGCTGGCGGTAGGCGACGATCGCGAGCGTCTCGAGCGCCGCGCGGGAGAGGCGGTTCGGACGGTCCAGCTTCAGGAGCGCGCGCACGTAGCGTCCGCACGCGGGAGCCGTCTGCAGACGGTACGCGCCGCCCGCGCACACGAGACGGAACCCGCATCCGGAACGCTCAAGCTCCTTCTCGAGGCCGTGGACCGCCTGCTCGACCTCGCGCGTCGTGCAGCTCTGGAAAACGCCCATCACCTCCGCGTTGTCTCCCTCCTCGGGCTCCACGCCGCGGATGCACTGCCGCAAGTCGGTGATCGTGAGCGGCGTCTGCGAGGCGAAGAGCAGAGCGCCGACGATTTCCTGCAGCGACGCCGGCAGGGGAATCTTCGGCTCCTTCGGCTTCGGCATCGGCGTGGGCTTGCGCTCCTCCGCCGGCGCGTCGGCGTCCACGGCGTCGACCGGCACCTCCGCAGCGTCGATCGGCACCTCCGCCGGAACCTCTGCGGGCGTTTCGGCGGGCGTCTCGACCGGAGACTCTACCGGTGTCTCGTTTTTCTCTTCTTCAGGTTCCATAGTCGTCGGGTGCCTCAAGGGGTTTGTCGTCTGGCATCTCCTTCGATGGGAGAATCGTGATTTCGTGGAATGCGTCGTTCTGGTACACGATCACGCGGTGCTGGCGCAGGAGCTCGAGCAGGGCGAGAAACGTCACGATCACCTCGCCGCGCGGCGAACGCGGCGTGAAGAGCGTCGAGAACGAGACCTGCCCCTCCGCGCGCGACCGCTCGAGGATCATGTCCATCTTGTCGGGCACGCTCCAGCGCATGCCCTTCAGCTCCTCCTGCGGGATCTCGTTGAGGCGCGCGAGCACCTCCTGGAACGCAGTGAGGAGGTCGAACATGTCGATGCTCGCGAGCGCGTCCGCGGCGTCCGCCGCCGTCTTCTCGAACTTGGGGCGCCCGCCGCCGTAGTCGAACGACTCCTGCGTGAGCGCCTCGTACTCGGCGAGCTTGCCGGCGGCGTCCTTGAACTTCTTGTACTCGATCAGCTGGCGCACGAGATCGAGGCGCGGGTCCACCCACTCCTCGTCCGTATCCTCGTCCGACTTGCGGCGGTCGACGGGGAGCATCATGCGGCTCTTGATCACCATGAGCGTGGCGGCCATAACGATGAACTCGCCCGCCACGTCGAGGTTGAGCTGGCGCATGAGGTCGAGGTACTGCATGTACTGCTCGGTGATGCGCCCGATCGGGATGTCGTAGATCTCCAGCTCCTCGCGGCGGATGAGGTAGAGAAGCAAATCAAGGGGACCCTCGAAGATCTCGAGGTTCACCTTGTAGTCTTCCGCTAGGAGTTCCGCTTGCGCCATGGGTAGTTAGGTGGTTAGGTAGTTGGGTAGTTAGGTGGTTAGGTGATTAGGTGGTTAGGTGGTTAGAGGCCGACGGCGGCACGGACCTTCTCCATCGTGGGCGCGGCGGCGGCGCGCGCGCGCTTCGCGCCGTCCTGCAGGATGTCCTCAAGCGCGGCGGGGTCCTTCGCGAGCTCCTCGCGCCTCGCGCGGAACGGGTCGAACAGGCGGTGGTACGCCTCGAGAAGCGCCTTCTTCGCGTGCCCGTAGCCGTAGTTGCCGGCACGGAAGCTCGCGGCCATCTGCGCGACCTCCTCCTCCGTCGCGAAAAGCTTGTAGAGCTCGTAGATCGAGTTGCCCTCCGGCTCCTTCGGCTCCTCCATCGTCTTCGAGTCCGTCACGATGCCCATGACCTTCTTCTTGACCGAGGGGTCGAAGAGCTCGATCGTGTTGTGGTAGCTCTTCGACATCTTCTGCCCGTCGGTGCCGGGGATGGTGGCGACCGAATCGGGGATGTACGCGTCGGGGATCTTGAAGATCTCGCCGAACGCGTTGTTGAACTTGATCGCGAGGTCGCGCGTCACCTCGAGGTGCTGCTTCTGGTCCTTGCCCACCGGCACGAGGTCGGACTGCATGATCAGGATGTCCGCGGCCATCAGGACAGGATACGCGAAGAGGCCGTGCGTGGCGTCGAAGCCGTGGGCCATCTTGTCCTTGTAGCTGTGGCAGCGCTCGAGGAGGCCCATCGGCGTGAGGCAGGATAGGTACCAGGCAAGCTCCTGCACTTCGGGCACGTCGCTCTGCCGGTAGACGATCGTCTTCGCGGGGTCGAGCCCGCACGCGAGGTAGTCGAGCGCCACTTCGCGCGTCGCCACGCGCAGTGCCGCGCCGTCCCGCACCGTGGTCATGGCGTGGAAATTCGCGATGAACATGAACATGTCCTCGCCCTTCGCCTGAAGGTCGAACATGGATTTCATGGCGCCGAAGTAGTTGCCCCAATGCAACTTCCCCGACGGCTGAATGCCTGTCAAGATACGCATAAGCCTAATGCCTCCTAAAATAGAGACTGTATTTTACCCTTTTTCGGGCCCGATTTCAAGCCAACAGACAACAAACGGCCCAATCCGACCGCGGCAAGCACGGCCGCATGGAGAGCCGCCATCTTGGCGGCACTGGGAGGGCCGCAACTTGTTGTGACCGTTTGGCTGCGCTCTCGCCGCCTCGCTTGGTCCGCTCGCCGAGCGGGCCGATGTGGCAAGGACGCCCCGGCCTTGCAATGATGGTGGGGCGAGCCGTCCCCGGCGAGCCGCCGTCGCCCCTTCAACCGACTTCCAATCACTCTCCAGTCTCTCTGCGTCCTTAACCGACCGACATGTCATTTAATGGTTTGAACGCCGTAGAGCGGGAAATTGCGATCCGCCGTGACAACGACAAAACCTCCGATAAGGGCAGATGCGATAATCATGCGGTCCGCAGGGTCTTTATGATATTCATGGAGTTCACCAGCCCGAAACATGACTTCATTCGTCAGGGGCAATATCCTCAACTGGTGCCGTTGGAGAATCCTGTCAAACCACTCTCGCGGAGGTAATTTCAATTGCAGCTTGCCCTTGCGGCATTTATTGGACACCTCCCAAAGCGAAATCGGCGAGACATAGACCATTTCGCTCTCCTCAATCACCTGACGCGCATCAAGTGACAAAGCGGAATCGCCATTGCCGAGCCAGATCAGAGCACAGGTATCCAGAAGGATGGCCATCACGCATCCTCCCAGTCCGAAGACTCGTCTTCAAAGAGGTCACCCTTCACTTCGCAGTAAAGATCAGGGTCTGGCTCTGTTGTGCGGTAGATGCGTATAGGTGATATACGGGCAACCGGAACGCCGTTGCGGCGAACCGTCACAGCGCCTTGTCCTCCAGACACAAAGTCCAACACTCTCGACAAGGATGTTTGCAAATCGTCGTATTCCATCACTTTGGGCATACTGTACGCTCCTTCATTGCATTCGCCGAACAGACTGCTAGAACATTTCACAAATCATCCTGAACGACAAATCTCACCTCACCCCTTTAGTGGCAAGGCGCGGATAATTATAACCCATGGTGATGCCGAAAACAAGCGGGATTTTGCCCGAACCTGCCGCTCTCGCCACGACCGT
>JAFRSR010000258.1 GCA_017427485.1 Kiritimatiellia bacterium | reverse complement strand
GTCGCGGCACTACGCCTCGATGGCGATCGACGGCGACGACCTCGTGGTGCTTTCGCGTTCCGGCACGCCGCAGGCCAAGTCGCCGCATAACGGCGACATGATCACGTTCCACCGGATCAAAGGCTTCCGCTCGCTCGTCTATTGACGCCCGCCTGCGCAAGTTTGGCGGTTTTCGCCCCAAAATTAATCTTTTTTACACTGCCTTGTACGATATGATTTGGTATAATACGCGACATGCAAGACAACCTTCAGATTCCCTACGGCATCTTCGACTTCAAGCGCATCCGCACTGAAGGCTACTGCTACATCGACAAGACCGGCTACATACCGACGCTTGAGCAGTCGGGGTCGTGTCTGTTCTTCGTGCGCCCGCGACGGTTCGGCAAGTCGCTTTTCATCAACATGCTCCGCTGCTACTATGACCTCGCGGAGAAGGGGAACTTTGAGAAGCTCTTCGGCGGACTCGCCATCGCGAAAAGCCCAACGGCCAACAGGAACCGATACCAGGTCCTCGACCTGGATTTCTCCACCGTGAATATCTGCGAGGGCAAGACGCTTCAGGAACGCTTCGACAACTACATGAAGATCCAGTCGCAGCTCTTCCTCATGAAGTATGACTCCGCGTACGGAGACGACTTCAGGCGGGAGCTGCCGAACGCGTCGGGCATGAGCCTCTTCAGCGCGATAGCCGGGTACGCGAAGCAGAAAGGCTACCCCCTCTACCTGATGCTCGACGAGTACGACAACTTCACGAACGCGATGCTGCGCGCGGAAGCTTCTTCGGACTATCGCGATATCACGCACGGTCAGGGATTCTACCGCGAGTGGTTCAAGGCGTTCAAGGCGAGCTTTGACCGCATCTTCATGACGGGCGTCTCGCCCGTGACGATGGACGATCTCACGAGCGGGTTCAACATCGCGTTGAACATCTCGCAGGATCCTGACTTTAACGCCATGCTCGGTTTCTCCGAGGAAGAAGTGTTGAAGCTCTATACGGACTTCAAGGGAACGGGCCGCTATCAGGCCGGCGATCCGGCGGAATGGGTGAAGTCAATCAAGCCCTGGTACGACGGCTACTGCTTTTCGGAGGCAAAGATCGGCGAGGAGTGCGTGTTCAACAGCGACATGGCGCTTTACCATCTCTCCGCTCTCGTGAAAACAGGGCGGGCGCCGAAGAACATGGTGGACGTGAACATCAAGACGGACTACGACAAGCTCCAGACGATCGCAGACATCCAGCGCCGCCTGGCCGGCGGCGGCGAGGGCGTGCTGCCCGTCACCGAGGAGATCGCCTCCACGGGGCAGATCGCGTTCGACCTCGTGGAGTCGTTTCCCGCCGACAAGATCTCCGACGTAGCGAACTTCCGCTCGCTTTTCCACTACTACGGCATCCTCTCCATGGCCGGGCGCGAGAGGGGGCAGACCGTGTTCAAGGTCCCGAACCTGTGCGTGCAGCACCAGCTCTTCGGTTATCTGCGCACGGCCTACCTCCGCGAACGTCAGCCGGACTGGGACGGACTTCGCAAGCTTGCCGCGCGCTTCGCCTACGACGGCGAGTGGGAGCCGTTCCTGCGTCGCCTCGCCGAGGACTACGCCGGCACCACGCCCGTCCGCGGCGGCATCCAGGGCGAGATACGCATCCAGGGCTACATGCAGTGCGAGTTCGGACATCTCAACTTCTACCTCGCCCGTCCGGAGATGGAGCTGTCGCGCGGCTTCTGCGATTTCGCGCTTTTCCCCGAGCGTTGCCACTATGGCGACGTCCAGCACAGCTACCTCATCGAGCTGAAGTTCTCCGCGAAGGACGCCCCAGAAGCGGAAATCGAGGAGAAGCACAAGGAAGCGCTCGACCAGCTCGCCGCCTACCGCGCGGATCCCTTCGTGCCGTCGCTTGCGAAGGGCACGACGCTTCACCAGATCGTGTACCAGTTCAAGGGTACGGAGCTCGTTCGCGCGGAGCAGATCGCCGAAGAGGCTATGTGAAATACTACGGTTTGGCGGATTGCCGTGAAGGCAGTGGCGGATTTATGCGTTACGAGATCGCGCGCCAGTTGCGCGGCGAGCAGCCGACATACTTGCGGAAGACGGTGGAGAAGTAGCTCGAGGACGAAAATCCGCAGTCAAGCGCGACCTGCGTGAGCGGAGCGGCATCGGCGCGCAGGAGTTCCTTCGCCCGCTCGATGCGGCAGCGCAGGAGGAAGTCGTTCGGCGACAGCCCCGCCTCCGCGGCAAACAGCGCGAAGAGCCGCGTGCGGCTGTAGCCGGAGATGCGGACGAGGTCGGAGATGCGGAGCGGTTCGGCGCAATGGCTGCGGATCCAGTCCATCACCTGCTTGATCACGTCGCCCTCCGGGAGCGCCGGTGGCCGACGGAACGCCGCGACGGTTTCGATGAGGATGGCGTTGACGAGATGGCGCAGGTGGAGGCAGGCGGATGGCGCGAGCGAAGAGGTCGATTCAAGCGTGCGGAATATGCTGCGTGCCGCGCGTCCGCCTTCGGGCGTCCACCTTTGCGGTACGCGGGCGTGGGCGGAGAAGGTCGCGAACGCATCCACCAGCTCCGCGTGCTTGAATGGCGTATGGGCGGCGCGTGAAGGCGTGGGCGGGTTGAACAGGAGGCCGAGGCGGGTGGAAGGTGCGCCGGCGTCGTCCACGGCGCGGTGTTCCACGCCTGCGGGGACCACGAAGAGGCATCCTCCCGTCAACGTCTTGGGGGTGCCGCGCCTGAACTCGTATGTCAGCGCGCCGCCCAGCACGTATTGGAGCTCCGGCGTGTCGTGCCGGTGCCACGGAATGTGGTATGTCTCATGGTGCCGGAGGACGGCCAGCTTGGCGACAAGCGGGAATCCAAAGTCTTTGCCCAGAATTTCCATGTCACAAGTATATCATACGCGAGGGACGCTGGGTTTGTGAAAACGTCCCGTGAACGAAATAGAAAATTTCGAGATCGTCCGCAAGACGGTTTTGGATGCAATCATGTCCGGAATGCATTAGAATAACGGCCGCATCAGGAGACAAGGAATTGCAAAGCCGACTTGAAAGACCGCTGAGGGGCGTGGTGCCGCCGATGGTGACGCCGCTCGCCGATTCGGGGCATCTCGACGCCGCCGGCGCGGCGCGCCTTGTGGAGCACATCCTCGCGGGCGGCGTGCACGGGCTCTTCCTGCTGGGCACCACGGGTGAGGCGCCGGATCTGCCGTACGCCGTGCGTCACGAGTTGGTGCGCCGCGTCTGCGCGCAGGTGGCGGGCCGCGTGCCGGTCCTGGTGGGCGTGACGGACACGATGTTCGACGAGTCGTTGCGCCTGGCGGAGACGGCTGCCGCGTCTGGTGCCGCCGCCGTCGTGGCCGCTCCGCCCTACTACTTCGCACCCGGCCAGCCGGAGCTGGTGGAGTACTACGCGCGCCTGGCGGACAACCTGCCCCTGCCGCTTTTCCTCTACAACATGCCGTCGCAGGTGAAAGTGTCGATCGCCGTGCCGACCGTCGTGGAGCTCGCGCGCCATGCGAACATCGCCGGGCTGAAGGACTCAAGCGGCAACATCGGCTACTTCAACGCGTGCCGCTACGCGCTGCGGGACCGACCGGACTTCGCGATCCTGATGGGGCCGGAGGAGGCGATGGGCGAGGTGGTCCTCATGGGCGCCTCGGGCGGCGTGCCGGGCGGCGCGAACATCTTCCCGCGTCTCTTCGCCGATCTCTACGCGGCGGCGGTGGACAAGGACGTCGACCGCGTCCGCGCCCTCCAGGAGCGCGTGATGCACGTTGCGTCCCTCCTCTACGGCGTGGGGCACCACAACTCCAGCTTCGTGAAGGGCGTGAAGTGCGCCCTCTCGCTGATGGGAATCTGCGGCGACGCGCTGGCCGGGCCGCGCGAGCCGTTCAACGCGGCGGACCGCGCGCTCATCCGCGCGCGCCTCGTCGAGCTGGGGGCGCTCAAATGATAGGTAATGTCGCAAAGTTGGGGATAGGATTCGTACCAAAAGTCAGCGGCATAGGTGCTTCTGTAGTTTGAACGAGAGCATCACTTTCTGGTTGAGATTCATCCTCTCCCTCCAGTACTTCTCCCACTCCTCGTTTGACGCGAATATCTTCAGCAGTATGCTGGACACCTTGTTGAGGCCGGCTTCCTTCCAGTTGTAGGCGAGCTTCTTGATCCGTCGTCCGAGTTCGCGCATGGTTCTTTCGATGAAGGATGACGCCTTGGGGCACGCGATCCCCAGCAGAAGCCATCGTCGGACGTATGCGAAGATCGCAGACTTGGCGCGTTCAAGGTACCCCGCCGCCTTTTCGTAGCCGCCTTTCCTGACGTCCGCTATGAGGCCGTCCATCTGCTTCTCGGCAGCGTCCGTCTTGTCCGACAGCGCCTTCTTGTCCTCGTCAGAGACCTTCTCGAAGTCCTCCTTGGGCAGCTCGATGGCCATGATCTTCTTCAACCTGTCCTGGAACGGCCTGCACTTGTCGCGGTTGCCTCCATCCAGCCACATCTCGTAGTACAGGTCTCTGGCCGTGTGCCACTGGCATCGCTGGTGGTCCCCGTTGACGATCCGCGCCAGCTGCTCGGATATCTCAGGCTCCCCGTCGCATACCAGCACAGAGCCTTCCGGGAACTTGACCTTACGCCGCTCAAGCTCGTCGCCGATCTCCTCCCACGTCTCGTGCCCAGCCCACGTCCCGATGGGGAACACTGTCCCGGATTCGCGTATGCCAAGCAGCACCTTTATGTCGCCCTGCACCGCATGGCCGTGTCCTTTGGGGCCGTCGTCGCCGACACTCTTGCACTTCATGCCGTCCGCGAACACCTGCACGGGACGCGGTCCCTCCACGCCGGGGATGGAGGCGATGGCATCTTCGGGCACCCTGATGTCGTCCGCGTCCGTCCGCAGCATCCAGCGATGGAACGTCGAATGGTCCAGCCTCACGCACATGGAGTCCGCGACGTCCTTCTCGACGCGGCGGTAGCTCGTCTGCGCGCATTTCTCCAGGATCAGCTTCTCCAGCCCGTCGGTCTTCGTCTGGTACGCCTCTATGCCGCAAATCTCCAGCAGGGGCACGTGTGTCTTGCCGCAGTACGGGCACTTCACGCGCATGAGCGCGGGGATGTCCACCGTGCCGATGGGCGTGCGGATCTTCCGGGCCCGCGTCCCGTCCAGCACGAACGATTCGCCGCCGCATCCGCACGAGAACGGGATTGGGCATTTCCTCATCACCAGTAGCTTCATCATCTCGTCGAACATCATCAGTATCTCGCATAGGAGTTCCGGGAACGCCTTCTGGTTGAACAGCTCCTGCATCCTGACGACGAGCTCGTCGATGCTGAAGCCCGAGTCCTTGACGGTTACGCCGAGATTTGAGACAATGTTGAAGTGCATTTTTGAGACCTTTCTTTGAACACGAAAAGTATCTCAAAAATGCACTTTGATTTCACCCCCTAATTTCGCGTTCCCAACGAGGCGAACATGCCTGCCGTAATGGGGTTCAGTAGCAGTAATCACACCCACGCCATCCCCAACTTTGCGACATTACC
>JAFRSR010000257.1 GCA_017427485.1 Kiritimatiellia bacterium | reverse complement strand
GAACACCGGCGCCTTCCCCTCCGGCACGTCGAGGAACCGGCCCGCCTCGTCCGTCTCGAGCGCGACGTGCGGCGACCAGCGGAGGAGGTGGAGGGGACGCGAGAGCGCGGGCGCGTCGCCGGCCGCCTCCACGACGAACGTCAGGTTCGTCACGGGGCCCGGGCCGAGCGGGAGCCGCCAGCTGTCGAAGGAGGCGGACGGCACCTCGTTCGTCGCGGGGCCGCCGTCGACGCCGTAGCGGACGGTGACGTCCGACGCCGTCCACCCCGCCGCCCCGTTCGGGCGCGCCGAGACGTAGAGCTGCTGCCACGGGCTCGTGCGGTCCACGCGGAACGTGCGCGTGACGATGTTCGTGAGGCTTGGCGGACGCGCGAACGAGAACGCCGACGGGACGATCTCCCACGCGACGAGGCGGTTCGCCGCCGCGCCGCATTCCGAGAGGAAGTCCGGGGACGCCGTGCCGCCGGTCAACCCCTCGCCCTGGTCGCGCACGAGCGGGTTTGCGCCGGATGCGACCTCGTCGCCGTCGGAGACGCCGTCGCCGTCCGTGTCCCACAGGTCGGGGTCCGAGCCGTAGGCGAACAGCTCGTCGAGGAGGGTAATCCCGTCGCCGTCGCGGTCGAGGTTCACCGCGTCATCGGCGGAGAGCGGATGGAACGCCAGCGAGGTGAGGTTTGTCGGAACGGAGTTGGTGGTCCAGCCGCTGCCGCCGACGGAAACGCCAACAAGGATGTTTGTGATCGTCCCATCCGGTAGGGCGGTCGCCCCGCGACCGCCGCCTTCTGGTAGGGCGCGCTCGCCGAGCGCGCCGCACCGCGAAAGGTCGTAGCGGAAGACGAAGCGCCCATCCGCCCACACCTCCGCCTGCACGCTGACGGGCGTGTTCGTGTCGCCGTTCAGCAGCACGTTCTGCCATGTCATCTGCAACGTGTTCGATGGCGTCACGAAGTGCCAGAACTGACTGGGGAAGAACCAGTTCGCCTCCGGCGCGATCTCGAGTTTTGTCTTCAGCGGCCAGAACGCAGGATGGGCGGGCATTCCCAGCATCCCGACCCACCCGTCGGAATGGATGCGCAGCCGATCCACCTCGTTCGTGCCGATCTGGAACATCCAGTTTGTCAAAGCGACGTAAAACCAGTCCTCCGCCGCGCCGAACGCCCGCCAGTCGGCGCACACGGTCGCATCGGACGGCGGGGAGAAGTCGTGTGCCTCGTCCGTGCCGACGCGCGCAAGCACGAAGCCGCGCCGGAAGTCGTCGCCCGTCAGCGTCTGCGTGGTGTTGGTGGATGTAATCGGCATGAAGTTCTCCCACTCGTCAACGACGGGCGGATCGCCGAGCAGCGGCAATGTCCCCACGCCGGGGCCGACCACCATCTGCACGTTGTTCGTGCCGCCGTTCCTGCCCTTGGTGCTGCCATACTGGATAAACGGCATGGCCCAGAGCGCCAACGCGCAAATTCCCACAATGGAAAATTTCCGCACGGTCTTTTTGATTGATCTGAGCGGGCAGACGTCGTGTTCGTGGAGCCAGACACACATACTGGCGATGCCGAGCCCCATCGCCAGTATGGCAAGTACCTCTGTCAAGAACTTTGTAACCATGGCGTCACCTCATGATGAGAATGAATTCGCCGTACTTAATGTCGCAGAGGAACCACTCCGCCGGAACGCCCGGCCCGCGCCGCGTGACGCGCATCAGGTTCCACTCGGGGCGGTATGTCCACTCGGGCACGGGCGACGCAAGACTCGCCAACACCGCGGCGCCCGCCCCGTTCGACGCCGCGAAGTGCGCGGGGTGCGATTCCTTCATCATGCGGATCCTCACGGACAATGCGCGCCCCGTCGCGGCTTCCGCCTCCTCCGTCCGTATGCCCGCCTTCACGTCCTCCGCGAAGTAGCGCCCGTTCCGCCAGCCGTACACGGCGTCCGTCTCGTCGAAGGAAAGGACGCCGTCGCCGTCCGCGTCGCGCCCGAACGCCACCTGCACGCAGTTCGACGGAATGCCCTCGAACATGAAATGCATCCGGACCTCCCGCACGTCTTTTAGGCTTCCATTGAACGCCACATTCGTCGACACCTCCGTGGAGGCGCACTCCGGTATCGCCCCTGGCTGCACCTCGACATGCAGACCGAACGCGGCGGCGGACACGAATGCCGCCAAGACTGTAGACAGTACTCTCATTGATTCGCCCCCAGTATACCATGATTCTCGATCCGATTCTAGCATACAATCAAAGCTTCTGGCACCTGGTCACCCGTGGGCGCCTTTACGCAGATTGCACGTGCGGCAAAGCATCTGGAGATTGTCGGGCACAGTGTGCCCGCCCCTCGACCACGGTGTCCTGTGGTCGCCGTGCATCTCCTCGAACTCGCAGTGTTTCCCGCAGTCGGCGCACGTGCCGCCTTGCCGCTCGTATGCCGCCCGCTTCTGCGAGTCGGTGAATTTGCGGATTGAAAGCGCGCATTCCCGTTCGCCACCGGAAAGAAGGTACTCGTAGATTCCGCCCTTCCGCGTCACGTCGTCGTCGGCCATCAGCCGCTGGATGTCCTTTTCCATCAAGGCGGGATCGTACTTGTTCTTGCCGTAGAGATGGAACATCCCGCCCCAGTCGAGACCCTTCATCTCCCTGCGATATTTTGGAAAGAGCGTCTGGACCCAGTCGATCACGCCTTTGAAATACAGCCACTCCGCCATCGCCGTGGTGTCGTGCTGGTGCAATGCCATGTAAGACTTCACTTTTCCATTGGAAATCCAACCGAGTGCCGTCTCCATGTAGTCTTGGCGTATCGGCTCCCCCTTGAGATAGCGATTGGCAAGCGTGTAGGCCGGTCCAGACGGCTTGGAGAAGAAGCGCTTCATATCCGCCGTCCAGGGACCTGCATAGACCGCATTAAGGAGTTCCTGGTCTGTAAGTTCCTTACCGGCGATGTTGATTGTCTTGAACCATTCCAGTTTCTCGTCGTCGCCGCCCTCGCAGAAATAGACCGTCAGGCCGTAGTCGAGAATCCGGTCCTGCTCCTCTTTCGACAGATTGGAAAAATAGCGAAAGGCGTAGTCGAACTTCCCCGAGACGTACTCGCAGATGGAAAGCGTTCGCTGCTGGCCGTCCATCACCTCAAACGTACCGTCGCCGCGCACCGCCCAGTACATGACGTTGAGCGGATAGCCCTTCGTCACAGTGTCGATCACGGCCTTCTGCTCCGCGTCGGAGTAGATGAACTCGCGTTGGTACTTCGGGCGAACGTCAAGTTTTTCGCCGAACGCCACGACGCCCTCTTCTTCGTCATTCCTGTAGCCATCAACCAACTGGCGGACGGTTATCGTATGCGGCTCAATCTTCATTTCTTCCTCCTGATGATGATGCGCGGGTAGCGCTGAACGTAGGGAACGCCATTGACAAGATAGTAGGTTTTCCCCTTCGGCGGCGTTTCAACCCTAATGACAGCCCCGTCATTCAACTTCGACACGTTGCTTCTGTTTCCGGTTGCATCAACCTGTATCTGCTTCGGGTATTTCTTCGTCGCGCCGCCATCCCAAGTTTTGGTAATACCGAGAATCTCAAACTGGTCTGGGTTATATTTGTCAAGGAACGTAACGGGGACGGCCAGATTTCCATCATAACTTTCTGGAATGTCAACGGTCTCTTCAACGAATATAGCATCAAAGTTGTCGAGTTGCGGATAATCGACAGGATTGTACTTGCGTACTGAAACAAACTCATCGTGCCGCTTCTTGTGATCAAGATTCGTAAACCATGTCACACCAGAAACACGAATCATCCCAGCCTTGTGATCACTGGCTGTTGCATAATCCTCGTAACAAGTGTTAATAAAATGCGTCGCATTACCCTTGAAACCATACCCCAACCACATTTTCCCAGCCTTTATAAGCGGGAATATCTCTTTGTATGTGACGGCATCCTGCCGTCCGATAATCAAGAACTTCTTGCCGTACTGGACAAGCTGGGAGATGTATTCGCGGAAGAGAGAGAACGGCGGATTGGTGACGACGATGTCAGACTGTTTAAGAAGTTCGACACATTCAGCAGAACGGAAGTCGCCGTCGCCTTCAAGGCGAGTAAGAACGTTCTTGTCATTCTTGATGAGCCATTCCACGTCGGCAAGGTCGATGCGTCCGTCGCCGTTCACGTCCGTCACCTCGTTGATCACGATCTTGTGGGGAATACGTGGACGGTCGCCGCCAAGATGGCGGCTCTCCATGCTGTCATGGCTGTTATGGAAAGCCGCCGTCCCGCCGGCATAATCCTCGAACAAATCCAGTTGCCGCCCGGCGACGGGCGAACCGGCATAACAGGTAGCAATGAGGCGTTTGAGCTTGAGGGCGTTGAAGTTGGCGGCGAAGTATTTGAAGAAGTTGGATTCGTAGGGATCGTCGCAGTTGCAGAACACGACCTTGCCCGCGAAGTGTTGCGTGTAGTGCCGAAGTTCGGCGTTGATGTCGGCGAGCTGCGTGTAGAACTCGTCCTTCTTCTGTTTCTTGGCATCGCCAAGTGCCTTGTTTCCATTCTTCGCCATCCGTCTCCTCCGTTTGGACGGCGGTCGCGGGGCGACCGCCCTACCATTGCGGCATCGTGTGCCGCCACGAAGGAGACGATTGGATGGAGAAAGAACGAGACTATAAGAAATGCGTGCCTCATCGATCTCCCTCTACTGGAGGCCTTGGCGTGCCCGAGAAAGATGGAGAAGACAAGGACACGCAAGACGGTATAAAACCGTCCGCGCGACCTCGTCAAACTCGCTCTTTCTCTTGAAACCGCCAAGTTTCCAGTAGAACGTCGTTTGCGTGTCAGCGCAAAATACCTGATTCGCCTGAACGGGATTTCTCCCCCGTCCCGACTAGCCCCCGCAGCGCACCCGCGCCGCGAAAGCGCCTAAAGTATACCAAAAATCCCCCGCCGAGTGGCGGAGGATTTCTTGCGTTTTGCTTGAACGGTTACTTTGAGGCTTGCTTATCGCACACGGGTGATGGCGCCGAACTTGCAGACCTGCTGGCACTGCTTGCAGCCGGCGCAGAGGGACGGGTCGATCTTCATCTGGAAGCGGCCCGGCGCCGTCTCTTTTCCGCGCGTCATCGCGGGGCAGCCCATCTTGAAGCACGCGCCGCAGGCCTTGCACTTCTTCTCGTCGACTTCGCAGAGGCCTTCCTTCGTGAGCTTCGCGGCGATGCGGCACGGCGCGTAGGCGATGATCACCGCCCCCTCGTCGCCGTCCATCGCGTCCTTCAGCACCTTCTCCAGCTCGCCGAGGTCGTCCGCGCTCACGGTCGCGACCTTCTTGTAGCCCATCGCCTTCGCGACGGCGGCGATCTCCGTGACGGGCGCAGGATCGCCGGCGAGAGTCTTGCCCGTGCCGGGGTTGTCCTGGTGGCCGGTCATGGCGGTGATGCGGTTGTCAAGGACGACCGTCGTCACCGGCGTGCCGTTGTAGTGCGCCGAGAGGATGCCCGTGAGGCCGCTATGGAAGAACGTGGAGTCGCCGAGGACGGCGCAGATGCGTCCCTTCAGGCCCGCCTTGCGCATGCCGGCCGCGTTGCCGATCGAGGCACCCATGCAGATGGTGGAATCCATCGCATTGAGGGGCGGGAACGCGCCGAGCGTGTAGCAGCCGATGTCGCCCGTCACCGTGGCGCCGAGCTTGTGGAGCACGTAAAAGACGCCGCGGTGTCCGCAGCCCGCGCACAGCACGGGCGGACGTGTGGGAAGGGACGGATCGGGCTTCGCCGGCTTCGCCTTCGGCACGTCCTTCAGCAGTTCGTGGCGGAGGTTCTGGAGACGGTCCGGGTTGAGCTCGAGCATGTTGAGCTCGGTCTTGTGGCTCTGCACCTTGATGCCGAGCGCGCGCACCTGGCTCTCGATGAACGGGTCGAGCTCCTCGACCACGAGCACGTGGCGCACGGTCTTCGCGAACTTCTTCACGAGTTCGGCGGGGAAGGGGTTCGTCCAGCCGAGCTTGAGGATGGTGAACTCGGGGAACACTTCCTTCACGTACTGGTACGCGACGCCGCTCGTGATGATGCCGACCTGCTTCTTTCCCGGCTCGATGCGGTTGAACTTCGAGTGCGACGCGGCACGGGCCATCTCCTGCTCGCGCTTCTGCGCGGCGAGACGCTGCCCGCGCGCGAACGCCGGCACGGGGATCGTGTGCGTGATGTCCTTCTGGTAGGGGATCACCGGATGCGGCGCGGGGTGGAAGTCGCCGAGGTCCACGAGCGAGCTTGAGTGGGACGTGCGCGTGGTGAGGCGGAGGAAGCAGGGCACGCGGTACTTCTCGGACGTCTCAAAGGCGGCCTGCACCATGTCGTACGCCTCCTGGCTGTCGGAAGGTTCGAACATGGGCGCGCGGGCGAACTTCGCGATGTTGCGGTTGTCCTGCTCGTTCTGCGAGGAGTGCATGCCGGGGTCGTCGGCCGTGACCACCACCATGCCGCCCGTGGCGCCCACGTACGTGAACGTCATGAGCGGGTCCATCGCCACGTTGAGGCCCACGTGCTTCATGGCCGTGAGCGCGCGCGCGCCGGCCATCGACGCGCCGATGGCGGTCTCCATGGCGACCTTCTCGTTCACGGCCCACTCGCACTTGACGGTGTCCTTGAACTTGGCGATGTTCTCGAGGATCTCCGTGGACGGCGTGCCGGGGTAGGCGCTCGCCACGATGCAGCCCGCCTGCGCGGCGCCGCGCGCCACGGCTTCGTTGGCGGACAACAGGACTTTCTTCGTACTCATCTTCCTTCTTCTTCCCTGGGGGGACTACATCAGCGGCAGGACTACATCAGCGACTTGTAGAGCTTGGCGATCTGCGCCACCGTGCAGTCGCGCGGGTTGCCCGGACGGCACGCGTCCGCGTAGGCGCTCTCCGCGAGGAACTGCACGTCCTCCTTCTTGAGGACGCCCTTGAGGTCTGGCGGGATGCCCACGTCGGCGGAGAGCTTCTCGACCGCCGCGATCGCGGCCTTGCGCGCCTGGGCGAGCGTCATCTTCTCGACGCCCTTCACGCCCATCGCCTCGGCGATCTTGCGGTACTTCGCGCCCGTCGCGGGGGCGTTGAACTTCATCGCCGTGGGGAGGAGGATCGCGCACGCCTTGCCGTGCGGCATGTCGTAGAGCGCCGAGAGGCCGTGCGCCATCGAGTGGTCCACGCCGAGGCCCACGTTCGAGAAGCCCATGCCGGCGATGTACTGGCCGAGCGCCATGCCCTCGCGGCCGGACGGCTTGTTCGCCACGGCGTCGCGCAGGTGGAGCGAGATGAGTCGGATCGCCTCGAGGTGCATCATGTCCGTCATCGGGCACGCGGCCTTCGTGATGTAGCCCTCGATCGCGTGCGTGAGCGCGTCCATGCCCGTGAACGCCGTGAGGCCCTTCGGCATCGTCGCCATCATCTCGGGGTCGACGAACGCCACCACGGGGATGTCGTGCGGGTCCACGCACACGAACTTGCGCTTCTTCTCGACGTCGGTGATCACGTAGTTGATCGTGACCTCGGCGGCGGTGCCGGCCGTGGTCGGCACGGCGAGGATCGGCTTCGAGGGGTTCTTCGTGGGGGCGACGCCCTCGAGCGACCGCACGTCCGCGAACTTCGGGTTCGCGATGATGATGCCCACGGCCTTCGCCGTGTCCATCGACGAGCCGCCGCCGATGGCGACGATGCAGTCGGCCTTCGCGGCCTTGAACGCCTTCACGCCGTTCTTCACGTTCGCGATCGTGGGGTTCGGCTTGATCTCGGAGTAGACCGCGTACTTGACCTTCGCCGCATCGAGAAGGTCCGTCACCTTCTTCGTGACGCCGAACTTGATGAGGTCGGGATCGGAGAAGACGATCGGCTTCTTGAGCCCGCGGTGCGCGAGTTCGTTGACGATTTCCTTCACGGCGCCGGCGCCGTGGTAGGACGTTTCATTCAGGATGATGCGGTTCATTTTTCGGTTGTCTCCGTTTCGGGTGAAAAATCGCCGTATATTATACCATATTTCCCGTAGGCCTCGGTGAAATTATGGTATAATGGGCGGCAATGAGACAGATAGCCACATCCGTAATTTGTCTTGCCGCTGTCGCATTGACGTGCGGCGCGGCGGAGGCGAAGGTCGATCCGGCGAAACTTGAGTTCAAGTTGCTCGCCACGCGCCGGTTCATGTTGGACAACGAGGTGATGTTGTCCGAGTTCGTGCCGGGCGAGGTGGCGCGCCCGAGCCTCCAGAACGCGCGGATGCAGTATTGCCCGGAACCCGCGCCGAACGTCGCCTACGGCGGCGGGGCGATGACGCTGTCCGCGCCCGCCGACGCGGCCAGCGAGGGCGTTTATTTCATCGGGGCGTTCCATCCGGGCGTCCATTTCTCGGCGGACGTGCGCAGCCTCACGGACGGCGCGGCGGCGCTGATGGACATCGCGTCCTACGACGGCTCGTTCCGCGTGCGCGTGCGCGCCGAGCCGGGGAAGCCCGTGGCGTTCGAGCAAGCGAGCAACGGGCAGAAACTGGAGGCTCGGTTCGACAAGCCGCAGATCGTTCCGCCGGCGCCGTTCCGCCTGTCACTTGTCGTGGCGGGGCCGACCATCCTCGTGGCGGTGCGCAAGGACGGCGACGTGCGCTACCTCGCCTCCATCGCGCTGGCGGACGAGCCGGACATCCGCCGTCGCGACCTCGCCGGCACGCTCAAGTGCGCGGCGGGTGCAACGCTGCCGCCGGGCGGCAGCGCCGCCATTGAGCGGGCGGCCGTCACGCTCACGGCGGGCGTGGGGCAGGCGGACTTCCGCATCGTGACCGATGGTCCGGGGTGCCGTCCCTATATGGAGAACGGACGCATTTTCTGCACCTTCTCCGCACGCGCCGGCCTGAAGTACACGAAATCCGTCGCCAGCTTCAACCCGACGGTCTTCGATTTCCGCATGGAGGGCATCCTGCTCACGAACTACGGGGACGGCGATCCGCTCCTGCGCAACGACGGCGTGGGCCATCTCTTCCGCGACACGGACGGCACCTGGAAGGGTGTCGCCGTCGGGTGGTCCACCACGGCGCACGACCTGCGCGCGTCGTCCCGCAAGGGAAGCGGACTGGTCGCCTGCGAGTCGAAGGTGAATCCGCTCCACGGTATCCATGTTCTCCAAGCGCATCCGCTTCGGGTCGGCACGCTCAAGAGCGAAGATCCCTACTTCACGTTCGACGCGGCAACGAACAAGTGGCGGCTGTCCACCTCGTCGTTTGCGGAAAAGGGATTGCGCGCCTGCCTGTGGGAGTCCGATAAATGGGATGGTCCCTACGAAAAGATCGCCGGCCCCGTCGAGTTCGACTCCACGGGGTGCCAGCTCATGGACTTCGGCGGCACCAAGTACGTGATGACCGCGAACGCGCACCGCAAGCGCCCCGTGTACGAGTATCCCTCGCTGAAATATCTCGGCGAGCTGAAGCTCGACTTCGAGCCGTACAACGAGGAGTGTTCCAACGGGCGCATCTTCACGACGTTCGCGGAACTGCCCGACGGTTTTCCGTACCGCTACATCTTGCTGACGATGGACCGCGAGAACTTCCCGGGCATGCCGAAGCCGAACTGGACCTACGGCGCGATGTACTTCTACGGCGCAAACCCCTGACCCGCTTGTCACCATACAGCCCGGCAGGCGGCGGACGTCTGCGCCGACGCTTTCATGCAGTTGAAGCGGCCGTTCCGGCGTTTCTGTGGTATAATGTCCCGCGAAAGGAAAGAAGAGCCTGTGCATGCTGCGTCGTAAGATGAGAGAGGATGGAAATGGCCATGGAAACTGCGTCTGTAGCGCAGGCGCGGGGGTGCTATTCCCGCTGGCCCTGCTCTGCGCGCTTTCCTGTTCTGCCGTGACGATCCGCACGAAAGGAGACGTGCGGCTCTGGCAGACGGTAGCCGACCGGTCCGTCCCGCTCGCATGGACGTGGGCCGACGGCGCCGATTCGGCGACGCTCGTATTCTCGAACCGCGTGACGCGTAAGGTCTCGTCCGTCAATGTTCCGCGTGGCGCGTCTGCGGCACGCGGGAGTTGCGGGCAGCCCGTGCCGCAGATGGGGGAGGCCGTCGTTGACGTGACGCTTGTGCAGACGGGTGGCGGGAACGAGGTTGCGCGCGAGAGGGCAACACTCGCCTACGTGTTTGGCGCAGGCGGCGGGCCGATCACGTTGCGTGCGATGGGTCCGCCGGAGCGGGAGCTGGCGAGACTGCAGGGACCGCGCGTGTATGCGTTCGATCCGGCGTGGCTGGGCGAGGCCGGCGATTCGGGCTATGATATCGCCTGGCCGATTTTTGCGGGCCTCAAGTTGATTTTTCGGTAGATGCAAGGGAAGATGCAATGGTGAGTGTTAGTAAAATGGCAAATGGTGGGACCGCCTCTGGTAGGGACGCTTCGCCGAGGTGGCCGCACGGCCGCGCTTTGACGTGGTTGCTCGGCATGACCGTTGCGCTGGGCGCCGTGGCGGAGACGACGGTCTCCGACGTCGTCGTGAACCAGCGATGGCCGTGGAACGAGAAGGTGGACGTGGATTTCGTGCTCTCCGGCGAAACGAGCGACGTCGAGGTGACGGCGATGTGGGATGCGCATCCCGCGCCCTACCGCCTCGGCACGCTCTTCTCCGCCGCGCCCGGCCACAGCCGCCTGACGTGGGATCCGTCCAAGTCGCCCTTTGCTGGCCAGACGCTCACGGGCTTCACGGTGGCGGTCTCGAACGCCGCCGCTTCCGCGCATACGTACCTCATCGTCGATCTCGTGAACGGCGGCTACGAGTTTCTTCCAGATGTGCCCGCCGGCGGCTGGACCGCCGAGCACAAGTCGTCGAAGATGGTGTTCAGGAGGATTCGGGCTGGGACGTACACGAACGGCGAGGAGACGGCGACTTTCACGCTGCTTGGACTTGGCGAAGCCTCCGCACAAAACTATTCCAAACTCTGGAACCGTCGCACAGTCACGTTCACAAGCGACTTCTACGTCGGCGTATTCAAGTACACCGAGGCGCAGCATGAATGCCTGAATTCCGGCACGTCCGGAAACAGCTTCAAACCCAAGAAACTTTCGTATGATTCTCTTCGTGGCGGTTTGGATGTTGCCGATTGGCCGAGCAAGGGCTATGCGGTTGGACCGGATTCCGTTGTGGCGAAACTTCGCGCGAAGACAGGCGGGGCGTTCTGGGTCGATCTCTGCGAAGAGGAGCAGTGGGAAGTTGCCGCTCGGGCAGATACGACGACGATTCTGCCGAACGGCGTGACGACGACTGACAATTACGGCGTGTTCACCAACAAACTGAACGAAATTTCCGCTTGGTATGGGACTGTTGGTTCAGAAGAGGCGGTGGTCGGTCTCTACGCCACGAACAATTGGGGATTCTATGACGTCGTCGGCCTTGTGGGCGAGTGGACGCTCGATTCGGCAGTGAAACAAGGTGGTGCCAGTGTGCTCCCGAGGAGCGGTCTTGGCGACAGCACCGATCCGACGGGCGCGGATCTGTCACAGTGGAATTCCGAGTATCGAATCTTCCGCACGGCTTCGGCAAATTACGCAGGTGTGGCCCTTTACAATGTCATTCCTTGCAGCCGGCAAATGAAAACTCATTCAGACGAGTACTCGTGTTCCACGCGCTTCTGCATCCACCTCAAACCGCTCGGCTCGCTCTCGTTCGAGGAATGAACCATGTATGCGCGAAGGAATGGTAGGGTCGCCGTTCCATCGGCGACCGCGGACGGCGGTGGAACGCCGTCCCTACCGGGCGCGGTCCCTGCATGTGCGCGCTTTGCGACCAAGAAAATGGTGTTTGCCTTTGCGTTGGCAGTTTCTGTCTTGTCGGCCGATGTCGTGATCGACCGCTCCTCGGAGATCGTTGTGCGTGAGGGTGCGCCCTCTGCCACGCGGCTCGCGGCGGAGGAGCTGAACTTCTTCCTGAAGGGCGTGCTGGGCGCGCCGCTGCCGGTCGTCACGCGGTGGACCTCCGGCAAGACAGCAATTGTGCTGGGCGCGGGCGGCGGCTCGCCGGGACGGCTCGCCCCACCTTGCGGGCACGCGGGGCACGTGCCCCTACCGGGCGAATCGGTAGGGTCGGCGCTCCGCGCCGACCGCGATGGCTACGTCATCGAGGCGTGCTCGAATGTCGTGTGCATCGTCGGCAACGACGATGATCCCCCCGATCCCGCCGCCACGGCGGCCCTTCCCGACGAGGCCCCCTGGCAACCCTGTTTCCGGCGCGGCACGCTTTTCGGCGTGTACGCCTTCCTCGAGCGCTTCGCAGGCGTGCGCATGTACTTCCCCGGCGAGCTCGGCACGTGCTTTGGGGCGGGAGGGACGCGCTCCTGCGCGTCCGATTCGGGGAAGCGGCACTCTTGCCGCTTCATCGCCGTGCCCGAAGGGCGCATCGAGGAAGCGCCCGCATTTTCGGTGCGCCGCTACGGCTACGCCGACGGGCCTGTCGCGAAAGAGCTGCTAGGGGACATGGACGAAACCGCCTTCAAGCGCCTGAACTGGTACCGCCTTCGCATGGAGACCTTCCACCTCAGGTGCTGCCACGGCGCGAAGACGCATTGCCTCTCGCCTGAAACATGGGATGCCATCTACACCAACGCGTGCGCGGTCTTGGCGGCGGTCGCTTTGAGGACAGAAGACAAAGGACGAAAGACAGCGGATTTAGGACGTTGGACGTTGGACGTTGAACGGTTGCCTCGGCGAGGTTACCAACTATCAACTACCAACTACCAAATCATCGACGCGATGCCCAAGGACGGTTTCACGTGGGCGCGGCACTGTCCCTGCGACTGGTGCGCGAAGAACATCCCGTTTTCCCGCACGGACACCGGCTTCGCCACCGACCTCGTGTGGCGGCGCACCGCCGAGCTCGCGAACCGGCTTGCCGCGCGCTTCCCCCACGCGCGCGTCTCGCAGATGTCGTACATCCCCTACGTGCGCATCCCCACGAACGACATCCCCGGCAACGTCGACGTGTTCGTGGCGCGTCGCGGTCCGTGGGCCGAGGGAACGGCGATCGGCGAGCGCGAGAAGAGCGAGGTGCGCGGCTGGCACGCGAAGCTGGGCCGGAAGGTCTCGCTCTGGAACTATCCCGACAAGGTCGATTGCTGGAACCTCGAGATGAAAGACATCCCGCAGCTCGCGCCGCGCGCGTGGGCGAGCTACTACCGTGCCGTCGCGCCGCACGTGACGGGCGCGTTTGCCGAGAGCGAGAGCGACCGCTGGATCTACAACTATCTCAACTACTACGTGTTTTCGCGCGTCTGCTGGAACCCTGATGCCGACGTGGAGGCGATCCTCGCGGAGCACCACCGGCTCATGTTCGGTGCGGCGGCACAGGAGATGGCCGAGTTTTTGGACACGCTGGAAGCGTGCTGGATGAAGGTTGTGGCGCATCCCTTCGACACGCCGCTTGGACCCGGCGTGTGCAAGGCGCCGACGGAGGAGGAGCTTTGCGCGGAGATCTATTCGCCGGAGGTGCGGACGCGGCTTGACGCGCTTCTTCGCGCCGCGACCGCGAAGGTCGCCGCCGGATCACTTGAGGCGCGCCGCATCGCGCTCTTCCGCCGCGAGTTCCTTGCGCCGATAGGAAAGGAAAACACGCCATGAAAGACGTCCTTGCGAATTTCCATTACATGCCCGACGGTTCCATGACCCTTGCGGATGCGCTGTACGCCTTCATCAAGGACGAAATCGCCTACGGGCGTCTCAAGGCCGGCGAAACGATTCCGACGATCCAGAACCTCGCGAAGGCGAGCGGACTCACGTTCCGCGTCGCGCGCGGCGTCGTCGAACAGCTCGCGCGGGAAGGGTACGTCCGCTCGCGCCCGCGCGTCGGCACGGTCGTCCTGCCGCGCGACGTCAACGCCTTGCGCGGACGCGCGTTGTTCGTGCTGCCGGACGTGGACGCCTGCAGCTACCACGTGACCATGATCGCGGACGCGCTCCGCCGTCGGCTGGGCGCGGCGGGATTCGCGTTCTCCACGGTGGTGTTTTCGCATGATGGGCAGATCGGGCTTTCCTTCCTGAAGCACGAACTCGTGCGCACGCCCGACGTGGCAATCGTCATCTACGGCACGCCGCCTGTCCGCAAATGCCTCCGCGACGCGGGCGTGAAAAACGTGTTCATCTACGGCGATCCGCCGAAGAAGGACGAAGGCCGGTGGATCCGGTTCTCGGCGGAGGAGGCGATCGCGAACTTCGCGGAACACTGCGTTCGCGCCAAGGTGAAGCGCGTCACGCAGGTGCGTTTCGAGGGAAACGAGACGCCGGACGCGCGTCGAGCTCTCGCGGACAGGGGAATCGCGTGCGGCTGGATGACGGTTCCGCGCATGGACGGGCTGGGCCGCTACGAGGGCATCGAGCGGTCTGCCTACAACGTGTTCATGAATCTCCCGCGCGCGAGCTTCCCCGACGTGTTCCTGTTCTGGGACGACTTCGTCGCACAGGGTGCGCTCACGGCGTTTCTCGGACGGGGACTCCGGATCCCCGGCGACGTCAAGGTCGTGTCGCTGTCGAACAGGGGCCTCGGCCCCGTCTACTCGGAGGCGCTCACGCGAATCGAGTGCGACGCCTCCGAGGCCGGCGAGAAGGTCGCCGCCTTCGCGCTGTCCCTCCTTGCGAAGGGGCGCCTGCCGCCGCCGCCTGCGATCACGCCGCATTATGTCTTTGGCAGAACGTTCCCGTATTGAAGAATGAAGCATGGCGAAACACGTTCCCGCATTGACGTGGCGGTCTTGTTGTCGTACGCTTGCTGTCGGCTTGATTGGGATTTCGAGAATGAAGCAGGTTGATGGATTGACCTGGAGGGGACGGATCGGGTTCGGCGTGGGGGACTTCGCGCAGAATCTCCTGGTCGCCGCGGTCGGCACGTACCTGCTCTTCTTCTGCACCGACGTGGTCGGCCTCGCGCCGTCGGCCGTGGCGACGATGTTTCTCGTCGTGCAGCTTGCGGATGCGCTGTGGAACCCGTTCGTAGGCGTGTTCATCGACCGGCACCATCCGCGCTGGGGCAAGTACAGGTCGTATCTCGTCCTGGCGGGCGTCCCGTTCGCCGTCTTCGCCGTGCTGTGCTTCGCCAATCCCCTTGGTGGCGGCACGTGGAAGACGCTCTACGCCTACGCGGCGTATGCGGGCTTCACGCTGCTCTTCACGCTCGTGAACGTCGCCTACGGCGCGCTCGGCGCGTCGCTCACGCGCGACGCGGAGGAGGTCACGGTGCTGACCGCCGTGCGGATTTTCCTCGCGAACGCCGGCTGTCTCGCGGCCATGGCGGGCGTGCCGTTCCTCTTGGCCGTGCTGGGCGGCGCGGACGGCGGTGGAACGCCGTCCCTACCGTGGCGGATGGCGCTTTTCATGGCGTGCGGGATGCTGCCGTCGTTCGTGTTCATGCCGCTTCTGCCGGGGCTCCGCCGGCTTTTCGGGAAGAAGGGGCTGTTCTACGTCTTTGCGTCCGTTGCGGTTCTCGGCATGGCCGCCCTGTACGTGCTGAGCCGCGCGGGAGGGACGCGCTCCTGCGCGTCCGCCTGGATTTACGCCGCGCAGTTCGTGAAGGCGACGGGCATCATCGTGTCGACGGGTTACATGTGGGCGTTCGTTCCAGAGGTGGTTTCGTATTCCGAACGCATGACGGGGAGGCGCGTCTCGGGAATCGTGAACGGCGTGGTCGGCGTGTTCTTCAAGGCGGGGATGGCGTTGGGGAAGGCCGCGGCGGGGCTCGTGCTCGCCGGAACCGGCTATCAGGCCGACCGGGGAGGGACGCGCTCCTGCGCGTCCGCCGACGTCCTTCCGGCGGAACCGCGCACATGGCTGTGGACGATGGCTGCCGTTGCCGTGGTCGCCGTCGCGCTGCTCGCCTTTTCCTTCATGCAGACGAAGGAGCGCGTGGTGATGGATGCGTCGGGTGCCGCGCAGGTGAAGGCGGGCGACCTCTGGCGGGAGTTCCGGCGGAACGCGCCCTTGCGGCTTCTCGCTCTCTTTTTTGTCGCGGCGTTCGCCATGATGTCGGTGGGCAATGCGGCGGGCGCGTATTTCATGAACGGGCTCGAAATGCAGACGCCGCTTGCGCAGGAGGGCATCCGCTGGCTTGTCTGCGTAGTCCCCGCGCTGTTCCTGGCCGTCGCGGCGTTCGCCCTCGCCCGCTATCCGCTGGACGACGCGGCGGTGGAACGCCTCAACCGCGAGATCGCGTCCCGAAGCGCTTCCTGAACCTTCGCCTTCTCGTTTGATTTTGCCCATTTTGCCAAAAAAGGGCGGAAGATTTTCCCGCCGCCGCGCTTTCGCTGTGCTATACTAGCATACGCTTACAGGCCTAAAAAGGACTCATGAAATGAAAAACAACCTTTCCGCCAAAGCGGGCAAAATATGTAAAAAGTTCAGCGTCGCCGTGAAGGCGCTTGTCGCAACTGCCATGATCGCGCTTGCAGGCACGGCGCAGGCCTCTTATACGTGCGTTTGGTCTGGCATCACATGGACATACGATCTTGTCGGGGGCAAGGCGAAGATTATCGACGCCAGCCCCGTTTCTGCATTACTGGTGATTCCGTCAAAATTGGACGGCCATGACGTAAAGTCAATTGCCCAATACGCATTTTCTGACAACAGTAATTTGCAGCGGTTGATAATACAGTCTGGCTTGACGAGCATCGGGATTTCTGCATTTGAGAATTGCACGAGCCTAGAGTCCGTCGTGCTGCCCGATACCGTGGTGACCATCGGGGACTCTGCGTTCTATGGTTGCAGCGCTCTAAAAAATAGCAGTGAGAATTCGGAAAGCACGTACTTTACGCTGCCTGAAGGCGTGGCGAGCATTGGGGAATTTGCGTTCAGCGGATGCACGGTTCTGCGGAACGTCGTGCTGCCAAGCAGCTTGACGAGCCTTGGTGCCGAGGCTTTCTCCGGGTGCGACTCGCTGCGGTACGTGTCCCTGCCGTTCGTGTCGGCGGCTTTTGTCGATGATATTTCCGATAACTACGTATTCGCCGGTTGCCCGGACAGTCTGCTGCTCACATTTCGCGAGGTAGTCAATGGCGTCGAATGGAGTTTCCGCATCGCCGACGGCGGGGCGGAGGTCTACAATGACGACGAGTCCGCGATCCCGTACGCGACGGCGGGCGCGATCGACGTTCCGGCCACCCTCGGCGGCTGCCCCGTGACGCGGATCGGGGATTGGGCGTTTGAATATTGCGATGCGCTGACGAGCGTGAAGATCCCGGCGACCGTGACGAGCCTCGGGGAATGCGCGTTCGAGTACTGCTCAAGCCTCGAGAGCGTGGATGTGCCGAACGCCGTGACGAGCATTGGAGAAGGGGCATTCCAATACTGTTCCGTCCTGGAGAACGTGAAGATTCCTGACGGCGTGACGGTTATTGAAGATTGGACTTTCTCCGGCTGTGCGGCATTGACGGAAATGTCGATACCCTACGGTGTGACAAGTATTGGAGAATCAGCGTTCGATGGCTGCAGCGGATTGGTTGACCTGACGATACCAGAAACCGTGAAGACCATCGGAGAGTCTGCCTTCTCGGGTTGCACGTCCCTGGAATCCCTGATCCTTTACGAGGGTTTGGAGTCCATCGGCGACTATGCATTCTCAGGGTGCATGTCTTTGACGTCAGCCCATGTCCCAGACTCCGTCACGACGCTTGGAAAATCCGAGTTCGCGGACTGTACGTCGCTGGAAACCGTGACGATCGGGAAAGGCGTCAAGTCCATCGGGGAACACATGTTCCGGGACTGTACGGCGCTGACGTACGTCGGGCTGCCAGAGGGGTTGGAGAGCATCGGCTACGGTGCGTTCTCCGACTGCGAGGCGTTGACGAAAATTACGTTGCCGGAAAGCGTGACCGAGATCTGGGATTCTGCGTTCATTGGCTGCGGAAAATTGAAGTACGTGTCGCTTCCGCCCGCCTTGTCGAGTATCAAGGACTATACTTTCAACGCATGTTCTTCGCTTGCCGACCTCACGATTCCCGCAGGCGTAAAGGATATCGGCTCGTATGCGTTCCACGGATGTTCTTCGCTTACCGACCTCACGATTCCCGGCGCGGTTGGCGCAATCGGCTCCTTGGCGTTTTCAGATTGTACCGCATTGGCCAATGTGACGTTCGAGTACGGCGTGGCAAGCATTGGGGATGATGTTTTCAATGGATGTGCCAAATTGGCGACCGTGTCGTTGCCGAAGAGCGTGGAGTATGTCGGCGACTATGCGTTCGGCGATGGTACGACTTTGACGAAGGTGAGCGTCTCAAGCGGCGACACGGATCGCATGAAGAAGCTCCTTGACGATTCGTTCCACGACACAAGCGGCATCGAGTTCGTGGAGCAGGCGTACGAGACGTGGACGGATGCGGACGGCGTCAGATGGTGCTATCGCCTCGTTGACGGAGAGGCGGAGGTCTACAACGACGGCCGGCATTCTGCGATTCCGGAAAAGACGGCCGGAGCCATCGTCGTTCCTTCTACGCTTGGCGGCTGCCCCGTGACGCGCATCGGGGATGCCGCGTTCTCCAAATGCACGGCCGTGACGGACGTGACGATACCAACCACCGTGACGGACATCGGAAAACGGGCGTTCTACAAATGTGTCGCCTTGAAGAACGTGCCGATTCCCTCCAGCGTGACGAGCATCGAGAGCGGGGCGTTCTGGGGATGCGAGGCGCTGGCGGACGAGAATGACTTTGTCGTCGTCCGCAATGTTCTCCACTATTATGCGGGTTCTGCCGCCGAGGTGACGATTCCGGATGGCGTGACCGCCATTGGAAATGGCGCATTCAACAATAATGTTGCATTGACGAGCGTGATCGTGCCGTCGGGCGTCACCGAGATCGGCCAGAACGCGTTTAGCGGATGCGCCGCCTTAACGACCGCGACGATACCGGCGACCGTGAAGACGATCGGCCTGTATGCGTTTGAAGAAACGGCACTGGCGACCGTCTCTGTCGAGAAGGGGGACACTGCGCGTGTCAGCAGGCTGATCGCCGGTTCCGAATTTGACGTGGGCAAAGTCACGTTCGTGGAAGAAGGCGATGCGTATGTCGATCCCGATCCCGACGCCGACAAGTGGCGCACGACGAAAGCCGAGGCCGTAGCGGCTGCGCTGAAGACCGGAAAGAAGATATTCCTCGTCTGCGGGCACGATGGATGCTGGAACACGATGACGACGAAAAACGTTTCCTGCGAAGAACCCGCCGTGAAGGCCGCGCTCATCGCAAAGTGCGTGCTGTGGTACAGCAACTGCAACACCCAGTGGGAAGAGAACGACTGCTACATGAGGGGGCTTGGAAGCTTCACGCTGCCGCTTGTCTGCATCATTGATCCGAAAGATCCTGACAATTATGTAAAGCGTGTGACGGGAACCGACTACGGTGGGCCGCTCAGCGGAGCGGATGTGCTCGCATTCATCGCCGACGTTCCCGATCCGGTGACGCCTGGCTCTGTGACGCCCGCCCCTGTGAACCCCGCTCCGGTGAACCCCGCTCCGGTGAACCCCGACGGGCCGTGCTACGTGCCGTTGGACGCGGGCGACATCACGGCGCCCTACCCCGTGCTGAAGAAGGCCACGACGCTGCGCGGCGCGGTGTACGACGGCTGCGACGCCGTCGGCGTGGTGGAGCTCAAGCTCGGCAAGGTGAACGTCAAGAAGCGGACCGGCAAGGTTTCCGGTTCCGTGACGCTCATCGACGGGAAGCGCTACACCATCAAGTCGACGCCGGTGCCGGTCGACGGCGTGTCGCCCGTGACCGTCGCGCTGGAGGTCAAGAAGGTGGGCACGATGACGGTGACCATCGGCGGCGAAGAGTTCGCGGGGACGCTCGGCCGCTGGCACGTGCAGATAGCCGCCGTGGGCGGCAACTGGAGGTCGTCCGTCGTGACGGCATCCGTCGACGTGGGCGACACCTCGGCGTTCCCGGGGCAGGTGGTCGACATTCTGCTGCCGGAAGACGAGAAGGGGACCTCGACCGGCGCCAAGTGGAAATTCCCGAAGGCGGCGGGCGTGAAGTGGACGAAGGTCAAGCCCGGCGTGGTGCCGGTCGTGTTGGACGGCGAGACTGGCAAGGGCCTCGTGGTGGACACGTCGAAGGGCAAGACCAACCTTTCGGCAATGAAGCTCAACTACACGGCGAAGAAAGGGACGTTCAAGGGTTCGTTCAAGGTCTACGCGCTGCAGGGCGAGGGCAAGGGCCGGAAGCTGAAGAAGTACACCGTCAAGGTGAGCGGCGTCGTCGTGGAAGGCGTCGGCTACGGCACGGCGACGTGCAAGCGGCCGGCTCTCACCTGGTCCATGACGGTCAGGTAACCTCCCAGTTCTCTTGCCGCTTCATCTGCGGGATGCCGTTTCCAAAAGCTGAAATTTCTCCATTTCGCGCTTTCCCTCGGGCAGGGCGATTTGGTATAATTTACAGCCAATTTCCAGAAGCAAATCGCAAAAGCGATATGTTTCCCTGGGATAATTTTGGAGAAAAGACATGTGCGAGTGTTGCGAGAAGAGCGACCTGTCGAAGCTGACGCCGGTGTTTGAGGCGTTCGCCGGAGACGATCACGCCCTCATATCGATCCTGCAGAAGGCGCAGGAGATCTACGGCTATCTGCCGACCGACGTGCTGTACGCCATCGCCGAGAAGACGGGGAACAGCCCCGCCAAGGTTCTGGGCGTGGCCACGTTCTACACGCAGTTCCGCCTGAAGCCCGTCGGCAAGAACCTCATCCTGCTCTGCAAGGGCACGGCCTGCCACGTGAACGGCGCCGATTCCATCGAGAAGGCGCTCGTGGAGGAGCTGGGCGTGGGCGACGGCGAGACGACCGAGGACGGCCTCTTCTCCATCAAGACGGTCGCCTGCCTCGGGTGCTGCTCGCTCTCGCCCGTGATGATGATCAACGAGGACACGTACGGCTCCCTCACGCCCGCCAAGGCCAAAGACATCGTGCGCAAGATTCGGGAGGCGTCGAAATGAAGCTCGTATTCGGAGAAGGAAGCTGCGGCATCGCCGCCGGCGCGCGCAAGGTGCGCGCGGCCGTGGAGAAGCTGAACGCGGACGGTGCCGTTGAAGTCGGCATCACCGGCTGCATCGGCATGTGCTACCTCGAGCCGATCGTGGACGTGTACGGGAGTGACGAGAGACGAGTGACGAGTGACGAGAGCGGCGCGGGGACGCTCTTGGCGCGGCTTGTGCGTGTGCAGGAGAAGGATGCGGAGCGGATCTACAAGGCCGCTGCCTCGGGTGACCTTTCGGGCGTCAAGGACCTGGAAATCTCGGCGGACGACAAGGAATTCCTGGAGAAACAGACGCGCATCGCGCTCCGCCACTGCGGCCTCATCGACCCCGAGGACATCGCGGCCTACGAGGCCGTGGACGGCTACAAGGCGATCCGCAAGGTGCTCGCGATGACGCCGGAGGACGTGATCGCCGAGATCAAGGTGTCTGGCCTCGCCGGCCGCGGCGGAGCGGGCTTCCCCACCTGGTTCAAGTGGAACGCCGCCCGCAACGCCAAGGGCGACCAGAAGTACCTCATCTGCAACGCCGACGAAGGCGACCCTGGCGCGTTCATGGACCGCGCGGTGATCGAGTCCGACCCGCACTCCCTCATCGAGGGCATGCTGATCGCGGCCTACGCGATCGGCGCCACGAAAGCTTTTGTCTATGTGCGCGCGGAGTATCCGCTCGCGATCGTGCGTCTCGAGAAGGCACTCGCGGCCGCCAAGAAGGCCGGCCTCCTCGGGGAGAACATCCTCGGCAGCGGCTTCTCCTGCGACATCCGCATCAAGGCGGGCGCGGGCGCGTTCGTGTGCGGCGAGGAGACCGCCCTCATCGAATCGCTGGAGGGCAACCGCGGCATGCCACGCCTGAAGCCGCCCTTCCCGGCGGAGAAAGGCTACACGCAGGCCCCCTCGAACATCAACAACGTCGAGACGTTCGCGAACGTCGCGTGGATCATCCTCAACGGCGGCGCCGCGTTCGCCGCGATGGGCACCGAGACGAGCAAGGGCACCAAGGTGTTCGCGCTCACCGGCAAGATCAAGCGCGGCGGCCTCGTCGAGATCCCGATGGGCCTCACGCTCCGCGACGTGATCTTCGGCATCGGCGGCGGCATCCGCGACGGCGGCACGTTCAAGGCCGTGCAGATGGGCGGACCCTCCGGCGGCTGCATCCCCGAGCACCTGCTCGACACGCTCATCGACTACAAGGCGCTCGGCGCGACCGGCGCGATCATGGGCTCCGGCGGCATGGTGGTGATGGACTCCCACACCTGCATGGTGAACATGGCGCGGTTCTTCCTCGACTTCACGGCCAAGGAAAGCTGCGGCAAGTGCGTCCACTGCCGCATCGGCACGAAGCGCATGCACGAGATCCTCACGCGCATTACCGAGGGCAAGGGCAAGGAGGGCGACGTGGAGCTGCTGCAGGAACTCTGCAACGGCATCAAGACGGGTGCGCTCTGCGGCCTGGGCCAGACGGCCCCGAACCCCGTCCTCACCACGATCCGCTACTTCCGCGACGAGTACGACGCCCACATCCGCGAGGCGCGCTGCCCGGCGCACGAGTGCGCGGCGCTGAAGACGTATTCGATCGACCCCGCAAAGTGCAAGGGCTGCACGATGTGCGCGAAGAAGTGCCCCGTGGGCGCGATCTCCGGCACCGTGAAGCAGCCGCACGTGATCGACCCGGCGAAGTGCATCAAGTGCGGCCAGTGCGCCGCGACGTGCAAGTTTGGCGCGGTAGTGGTTGGGTGACAACAACCGGTGGAGTCCAGACTCCCCCGAACCCCTACAATAAGGAATTTTATGGATAGCGAAATGATAACCCTTGAAATCGACGGCCAGTCCGTCAGCGTGCCGGCCGGCACCACCATCTTCGAGGCGGCGAAGGCGGCGGGGATCGAGATTCCCAACCTCTGCTACCTGAAGGAGCTCGGGCCGTACGGCGCGTGCGGCGTGTGCGTGGTGGAGGTGAAGGACTGCCCGAAGATGCTCCGCGCCTGCTCCGCGAAGGTTGCGCCCGGCATGGTGGTCTACACGAAGAGCGAGAAGGCGCTCGCCACGCGCAAGCTCGCGCTGGAGCTTTTGATGGGCGACCACGACGGCGACTGCCAGGGGCCCTGCAAGCTCAACTGTCCGGCCCACACGGACTGCCAGAAGTACGTGAAGGAAATCGCCGAAGGCCGCTTCGCGGACGCCGTGGCGACGATCAAGGAGACGTTCCCGCTTCCGGCCGCCATCGGCCGCGTGTGCCCGCATCCGTGCGAGAAGGCCTGCCGCCGCAACCTCGTGGAGCAGCCGATCTCCATCGCGCAGCTCAAGTACTTCGCCGCCGACCAGGTGCGCAAGGACGGCAACGAGCATCCGATCAAGGTCGCCGCGCCCACGGGCAAGAAGGTGGGCATCATCGGCGGCGGCCCCGCCGGCCTCACCGCCGCGTTCAAGCTCGCGCAGTGGGGGCACAGCGTCACGGTTTACGACCAGATGCCCGAGATGGGTGGCATGCTCCGCTACGGCATTCCCGAGTACCGTCTGCCCAAGGCGATCCTCAAGGCCGAAACGGACGCCATTGAGGCGCTCGGCGTCCAGTTCATCAACAACTTCAAGATCGGACGCGACGCGGACTTCGCGAAGTTCCGCTCGTGGTTCGACGCGGTGATCGTGGCGAACGGCGCGTGGAAATCGACGGCCATGCGCGTCAAGGGCGAGGAGCTCCAGGGCGTGTGGGGCGGCATCGACTTCCTGCGCGCGGTCGTCACGGGCGAGAAGCCGGAGATCGGCGAGCGCGTGGCGATCGTCGGCGGCGGCAACACCGCCATGGATGCCTGCCGCACCGCCGTGCGCGTGGGCGCGAAGGAAGTGTTCGTGGTCTACCGCCGCACCCGCAAGGAAATGCCGGCGGAGGACGTCGAGATCACGGAGGCCGAGGAGGAGGGCGTCAAGTTCAAGTTCCTCTACGCGCCGGATGAAATCCTCGGCAAAGACGGCAAGGTGTGCGGCATGCGCCTGCAGGTGATGGAGCTCGGCGAGCCGGACGAGCGCGGCCGACGCAAGCCCGTTCCCGTGCCCGGCAAGTTCGAGGAGATCGCGCTTGACAGCGTGATCGCCGCGATCGGCCAGCGAAACGACCCCGAAGGGTTCGCGGACCTGCCGCAGACTCCGAAGGGCACGATCGCCGCCGACGAGGGCAACTTCGCCACCGCCCTTCCCGGCGTCTTCGCGTGCGGCGACACGGTGAACAAGGGCGCGGGCATCGCGATCGGCGCGATCGCGCAGGCCAACGAGGCCGCGCTCGCCGTGAACGCCTACCTGCGCGGCGGCGAGTACAAGCCGGTCAAGCCGATCCTCTCCGAGCGCGAGCTCACCGAAAAGGATTTCGAGGACCGTCCGCGCATCGCGCGCGCCGTGATGCCGCAGCGTCCCGCCGAAGAGCGCAGGCACGACTTCAAGGAAGTCAACCTCGGCCTCTCCGTCGAGGCGGCGCAGGCCGAGGCGAAGCGGTGCCTGGAGTGCGGGTGCCACGACTTCGAGGACTGCAAGCTCATCCGCTACGCGAACCTCGTGCAGGCGGACACGCAGCGCCTCCGGGGCGACTTCCATCCCGGCTTCGTGGAGCAGAAGCTCGTCACGATCGAGCGCAACCAGCGCAAGTGCGTCCTCTGCAACCTCTGCGTGCGCGTGTGCGCCGAGCAGGCGAAACAGGGTCTGCTGGGTCTCGTCGGCCGCGGCTTCAAGACGGTCATCAAGCCGGAGTTCAAGGATCCCGCCGCCACGGCCGTCTGCAAGGACTGCCGTCTCTGCGCGGAGAACTGCCCCACGGGCGCGCTCAAGATCATTGGCTAGTCCGACGAGGGGTGCGAGGCTTGACTTGTGCCCTGAGATTCGGTAAACTGAAAAGCAAAAACGAAAGGATAAAAAGATGGCCTGGGGTCCATGGCAGATTTTATTGGTGATTGTCGTGCTCGTGCTTGTGTTCGGGAGCAAGAAGCTTCCGGAGCTGGCGCGTGCGCTCGGCAAGGCAAAAGGCGAGTTCAAGAAGGGTACGGCCGAAGGCGAAGCCCTGCTCAAGGAGGAAGAGGAGAAATCCAAGAAGCTTGAGCAGAAGGAACAGGAAGCCGAGAAGGCCTGACCTGACGCGTGAACGACGTCCTGCGAGAACGCCTGAAGGGCGTTCCCCAGCGCCCTGGTTGTTACCTGATGAGGGACCGCCGGGGCGTCATCATCTACGTTGGCAAGGCGAAGAACCTCCGCCGGCGCGTGTTGTCCTACTTCCGCCCGAGCGCTGACCTTGCGCCGAAGGTGCGGTCGATGGTGAACACCGTCGCCGACCTTGAGTGGATGTGCGTGCGGAACGACGCCGAGGCCCTGCTCACCGAGGCCTCGCTGATCAAGCAGTACAAGCCGCACTTCAACATCCTCATGCGCGACGACAAGCGCTACCTTGCGCTGCGCGCGGATCCTGACGACCCGTTTCCCCGTTTCGCCACGTGCCGCATTGTCCGCGACGACGGCTCGCTCTACTTCGGGCCTTTTCCGTCCGCACCCGTCGTGCGCGCGGCGAAGGACTTCGTGGAGAAGCACTACGGCCTGCGCGGCTGCGACGCCCGCGCGCCCGACGAGGAGACGCACCGGCACTGCCACGCGGACGTCATCCGCTTCTGCACCGCGCCGTGCGAGGGGAATATCTCGGCGGCCGACTACCGCGCGCGCTTCGACGAGGCGTGCGCGTTCCTGCGCGGCGAACGCCCCGGCGTGATCGCCGAGCTCGTCGAGGCGATGAAGGACGCCGCCGCACACGAGGACTTCGCGAAGGCCGCGCGTCTGCGCGACACGATCGGCGCGCTCAAGGAGATGACGAAGGTGCATTTCGTTCGGCGGCGTCCGGAAGAGACGCGCGCGGCCGCGCGCCAGGGCCTCGAGGAACTGGCCGCGGCGCTGAAACTGGAGAAGCCGCCGCGCGTCATCGAGTGCGCCGACATCTCCAACCTCTTCGGCACGCATTCCGTCGCCTCGCTCGTGGTCGCGGTGGACGGTCTCCCTGACCGCCGTCTTTACCGGCACTTCCGCATCGAGACGGTTGAGGGGGCCGACGATCCCCGCTCCATGGCGGAGGTGGTCCGCCGACGCTACGGCCCGGAATCGACCCTCACGGCGAAGTCGCCGCGCGCGGACCTCTTCATCTGCGACGGTGGCGTCACGCAGCTGCGCGCGGCGCGCGCGGCGTTCGCGGAGATCGGCGTGACGGATATCCCCGTGGTGGGCCTTGCAGAGCGGATGGAGATCCTCGTCACGGACGACGAACGTGGCGACGTGTTCCTGCCGCGCGACTCGCAGGGCCTGTTCGTGGCCACGCGTCTCCGCGACGAAGCGCACCGCTTCGCGATTACCTACCACCGTAACCTGCGCGAGCGGACGATCCGCGAGTCCGCGCTGGACGAGGTACAGGGCATTGGCCCCGCGAAGAAGACGGCCCTCCTGCGCCGATTCCATTCGATCTACGGCATCGCGCGCGCGTCGGAAGAGGCGATCGCCGCCGTCGCCGGGGTCGGTCCCGAGATCGCCGCCGCCGTGAAGCGCGCCGCCACCGCCGCAGGCGGTGAGAAATCTTAACCAATCACGTTTGCGGTGCGTCTCGCACCGCCACGAACCACGAACCACCAACCACGAACCACCAACCACGAACCACCAACCACGAACCACCAACCACGAACCACCAACCACGAACCACGAATTTATGGTATACTTGTCCCCATGAAAAACTCACTCATCAACCTGTCGGTGGCGGGGGTTCTCTCTGCCAGTCTCGTTTTTCTCACCGCCTGCACGTCGCTCACGGGCAATTCCTGCTGCGCGGAGGGCAGCAACGCCTGCTCGTGCGGCAACCTCTGCGGGTGCAACGACTGCGCCTGCAAGGGCGCGGAAGGCCGTTGGGCCATCCAGAAGCCGGGCGCGTTCTGGCTCGGCATCTTCAAGGACCGCAAGACCGGCGAGGTCACCGCGTCGCTGCTCTGGGGCGGCGGTTCGCCCGTCACGCAGCAGAACGTGAAGCTCGCGGGCACGAAGGCCACAATGGAGCAGCCGCTCAACAAGGAGAAGGACAAGGCGAAGGCGCGCATCCGCCGCACGGCGATCGACGTGCATGGCACCGAGGCGGACATCGCGTTCACCACCGTTGACGGCAACGGCAAGGAACTCGGCGTCGAGAAGGTGAAGGCGAAGCGCATTCCCGCGCTCCCGCCCGCGCCCGTGCTCGCCAAGGCGCAGTACGGCGAGACGATAGACCTGCTCGCCGACGGCATCGACGGCTGGGAGGCGATGAACAAGAACTACTTCGGCTGGTCCGTGAAGGACGGCGTGCTGATGAACCGCGTCAAGCGCACGAAGGACGGCAAACGCGACGGCGCGAGCGCCAACCTCAAGACGAAGCGCGCGGACTTCTTCGACTTCAAGCTCTCCTACGACGTGCGCGTGCTGCCCGGCTGCAACTCGGGCGTGTACCTGCGCGGCATCTACGAGATCCAGGTGGCGGACACCTACGGCAAGCCGGTCAACTGCCACAACATGGCCGCGTTCTACGGGCGCATCACGCCGCGCGTCGCCGCCGAGAAGCCCGCCAACGAGTGGCAGCACGTGGACGTGACGCTCTACAAGCGCCATGTGACCGTGGTCCTCAACGGCGTGAACATCATCGACAACCAGCCGATCCTCGGCTGCACCGGCGGCGCCATTACGAGCGACGAGTTCGTGAAGGGGCCGGTCTACCTCCAGGGCGACCACACGGACGCCGACTTCCGCAACATGAAGCTGACGCCCATCGTCAAGTAAGGCGTGCAGAAGCAGAAGGTCAGCTACTTCGAGCGACTCGAACACGCGCTCGTCAAGATCATCCAGCAGCCGGGCGCGGACCAAAACCAGCCCGGCGGCGTGCGCGTGCTGCTGGCCTTCCTCAACGTCCTCTCGAAATTCTTCCAGTTCGTCGTCGCGGTCCGCTACGTCCTCTACAACTGGGGTGTTCTGCGCCGCTTCCCGCTCGGCTGCCAGGTGATCTCCATCGGAAACGTCACGGCCGGCGGTACGGGAAAGACGCCCGTCACGGAGAAGTTCGCGCATGAGCTCTCGGCTGCCGGCCGGAAGGTCGCGATCCTCTCGCGCGGCTACCGCCGCAAGGAGGCGCCGTGGTGGAAGCGGATGTTCACGCAGGTGGTGGAGCAGCCGCCGCTCGTCGTCTCCGACGGACGCCAGATCAAGCTCGACGCCGCCACTGGCGGCGACGAGCCGTACATGCTCGCGTCGAACCTGCCCGGCGTGTGCGTGCTCGTGGACCGCAACCGCGTGAAGGCCGGCCGCTACGCCATCTCGCGCTTCGGGTGCGACACGCTCATCCTCGACGACGGTTTCCAGTACCAGCGCCTGAAGCACACGCACGAGGTCGTGCTCGTGGACAAGACGAACCCCTTCGGCAACGGACACATGCTGCCGCGCGGCGTCCTGCGCGAGCCGGCGAGCCACATCGACCGCGCGGACTTCATCTTCCTCACGAAGTCCGACGGCGACTCCGCCGGCGTGCGCGAGCAGATCCGCGAATACAACAAGACGGCCGAAATCATCGAGTGCCGCCACGCTCCGCGTCTCCTGAAGGACGTGTGGAGCCGCGAGGAGCTGCCGCTCGACTGGCTGAAGGGCAAGACGCTCACCACGCTCTCCGGCATCGCCGTGCCGCAGGGCTTCGAGGATTCCCTGCGCAGGCTCGGCGCGCGCGTGATCTGGTGCGAGCGCTACGCCGACCACCACCGTTACGATTCCTCCGAAATCATCTTCGCGCTCAACAAGACGGCCGACCTCCACGCCGACGCGTTGATCACGACCGAGAAGGACGCCGTGCGCTTTCCGCGCTTCGAGACCACGCCCGTGCCGTGCTACTACCTGCGCGTGGACATCGAGATCACGGCGGGCGCCGAGAACTTCGCCGCCGCCGTCGACCGCATCTGCAACATCAAGCCCCGTAACACGACATGAAAGGTGGCGGGAAAGGCATTCTCCGGAACACGGCGGTGGTGGGCGCGATGACGGCGCTCTCGCGCGTGCTGGGCCTTGTGCGCGAGATGTTCCAGAGCCGGCTCATCGGCGCCGGGGTGGAGCAGAGCGCGTTCACGCTCGCATTCGCGATCCCGAACATGATGCGCAAGCTCTTCGGCGAAGGCGCGCTCACCGCCGCGTTCGTGCCCGTGTTCAAGGGCGAGGTGGAGTCGCAGCGGATGGAAAGCGCCCGGCGTCTCGCGCGCGCGGTGATGACGATGAGCCTGCTCATGCTCGCGGCAATCTCAGTCCTCGCCGTGGCGGGCCTTTCGATTGCGTTGCACTGGGGGCCGGATTTCTCCGAACGCACGTCGCTCACGCTGCGCCTCACGCGTCTCCTTGTTCCGTATATGATTTTCATCTGCGGGGCAGCGTTCGGGATGGGCGTCTTGAACGCGCTCGGCAAGTTCGCGGCCGCGTCGCTGATGCCGTGCCTCTTGAACGTCGTGTGGATCGGCGCGCTCGGCGTGCTCTGCTTCTTCCCCGGGATGGCGCTCAGTTCGCGCATCGTCTGGGTGAGCGGCGCGATCCTCTTCGCGGGTTTCCTGCAGATGGCGTTCATGTTTTATTGCATGAAGCGGCGTGGCGTGTCGCCGCTTCCCTCGCGCGCCGGCTGGGGCGACCCGAACACGCGTCTCGTGTGGCGCAACATGCTTGTGGCGGCCGTCGGTGCGGGCGCGGTGCAGATCAACTACATGCTCGACCAGGTGCTCGCACAGGCCGCCGCGCCGTGGGCGGCCGGCGTGATCGGCTACGCGGAACGTCTCATGGACCTGCCGCTTGGCATTGTGGGCGTCGCGTTCGGCACGGTCCTTCTGCCCACGTTCGCCGGTTGTTTCGCGAAGGACGATGTCGAGGGTGCGCGCGCGGCGTTTCTCTCATCCACGGACAACCTTCTCTTCGTGATGATTCCCGCCGCCGCCGGGCTTGGTATCCTCGCGCCGGACATGACGCGCGTTATCTACGAGGGCAAGGCCTTCGACGCGATGGCGACGACGCGGGTGGGGCGCGCGGTGGCCTGCTACGCGTTCGGACTCGGTTTCTTCGGCTTGCAGAAGACGCTCGTGCCGTGGTTTCAGGCTCAGAAGGACATGAAGACTCCGCTTGCGGTGTCTGTGAAGATGGTGTTCCTCAACGCGACGCTCAACATCCTCGCAGTGCTGTTTCTGCCGGAGGAATGGCGGCACGTGGGCCTCGCCGCTTCGACGGTGTTCTGCGCGGGCGTTGCCTGCGTGTGGCTGGCGGTGCTTGCGCGCCGGAAGAACGGCGCCCTCGGCCTCGCGGCGCTGGTCCGCCCCGTGGGCCGCACGCTCGTCGCGTCCGCCGCGATGGGCGCGGCGCTCTGGACGGCGCGTTCCTGGTTCTCCACGCGCAGCTGGACGGGCGTGTGGGCGAACGTGACTCAGCTCGGCGCGCTCGTGGCGTTGGGTACGGTTGTCTACTTCGGCACGCACTTCCTCTTCGCCCGCCGTACCTTCGTCGCCCGCCTGCACGCGCTGAGGCCACGACGTTGATTGGCCATTGACGCGGAAGAGGGGAAAATGATACGATGTGCATGTTTTCGATAGAGGGCCTTCGTATGGTAAGAAGAATAACTATTGACTGGCGCCGCCGTGCGTGCGCGTGCCTCGCGCTTGTCGCGATGGTTTCGACGGCCGGAGAGCTGGAGCGGCTCGTTGACACGCGCCACGGCGTGGTGAAGCCGGATGGCGGAGAGGTGAATGGCCGCTGCCTCGTGGGACCCTGCGTGCCGCACGGGTCGGTCTCGCCCTGTCCGGATTCGCTCTACCCCTATGGAATACGCACCTATCCGTCGCCTTCTTCGCTGCATCCGGGCGATCCGGTCACCGGCTTCTCGCAGTTGCACGCGCACGGCACGGGCGGGCATCCCAGCTACGGGCTGTTCCTGGTCACCCCGACGACGAGTATGTCGCTTGAGGAACGGGACATCGCCTCGCCGATGACGTTCGTGGAGACGCGTCCGAGCGTGTTCCGCGCGACGCTGGACAAGGACCGGATCGGCGTGGCGATCGCGCCGGCGCACCACTGCGCACTGTACCGGTTCGACTTCCCCGCCGGGGAACGCGCGCGGATCGTCGTGAACGCGCAGCGGAAAAACGGCAATCCGAAGGGACTCGTCTCGGGCGGCCTCGCGCTCCGCGCCGACAGGCGCGGGGCGTCCGGCGGCGGACGCTACCGCGACAACTGGAACCCCGCCGAATACAACGCGTTCTTCGCCTGCGAGACGGATGTCCCGGCCGTCGCCGCCGGCACGAACGCCGCGGGGACGGTGGCGTGGCTGGAGTTCGACGCGCGGCAGGCGCAGCGGGTGTTCCTCAAGATCGCCGTGTCCTTCCGCGACGCCGAGACCGCGTCCGCGCATCTGCGAAGGGAGATTCCCGACTGGGACTTCGACTCCCTTCAGGGAAAGGCGGAGGCGATGTGGGAGGAGCGCCTCGGCCGGATACGGGCCGACGGGTTCGCGGACGAAACGGCGCGCCGCGTGTTCTACTCCAACCTCTACCACACGATGCTCCAGCCCCGAGACCGCACCGACGACTTCGCGGGCTGGCCGTCCGGCGCGCCGGTGTGGGACGACCACTACACGCTCTGGGACACGTGGCGCACGCTCTATCCGCTGTTCTCCCTCACGGAACCGGACGTCTACGCCGGCGTGGTGAACTCGTTCGCGGAGCGCCTCGCGCGCAACGGACAGTGCTGCGCTTCGTTCATCCAGGGCGAGGAGTACCGCACGGGACAGGGCGGCGACGACGTGGACAACGTGATCGCGGACGCCTGGGCGCGGAAGGTGCCGGGCATCGACTGGACGGGGGCCTGGCGCGTGCTCGAGGCCAACGCCGCGCGGCGTACGCCGGACTACCGGGCGCACGGCTGGGTGGCGGACGACGTGAAGCACGACTACTGCTGGCGCATGAGGTCGGGCTCCGGCACAATCGGCTTCGCGTACAACGACTGGTGTGCGGCGCAGGTGGCGGAAGGTCTGGGCAAGACGGCCGAGGCGGCGCGGCTGCGCGCGCGCAGCGGGAACTGGACGAACGTGTGGAACGACGCGTGCGTGGACGAGAAGGGCGGATTCACGGGGTTCATCAACGGACGCCAGAAGGACGGCTCCTTCAAGGTCAAGCACTGGATGACGAAGGGGGGACCGGTCGGGCCGACGCGCGCCCGCGGCGGCTTCAACGAGGATTTCTACGAGGGTACCTGCTGGGACTACTCGTTCACGATCTACCACGACATCCCCGGCATGATGGCGAAGATGGGCGGGTGCGACAAGTTTGTCGAGCGCCTTGAGTACGCGCTGGCCAACAACCTGATCGAATTCGGAAACGAGCCGAGCTTCCTCACGATCTGGCTGTTCGACTTCGCCGGACGCATTGACCGCGCCTCGTACTGGGCCGACAAGCTGCGCCGGCGGTTCGGTCCGTGGGGCGTGCCCGGAGACGACGACTCCGGGGCAATGGGGTCGATGTACGTGTTCCTCACGGCAGGGTTCTTCCCGGTGGCCGGACAGGACCTCTACGCGCTCCACGCGCCCGGCGCGAAGCGCATCGCGTTCCGCCTCGGCAACGGCAGGACGTTCACCGTGGAGGCGCCGAGGCTTGCAAACGGCACGCACGTCGCGCGCGTCCTGTTGAACGGGCGTGAGTTGGAGGAGCCGTTCATCCGCCAGTCGGACGTCATGTCCGGCGGTACCCTCCTCTTCGAGATGGCACCATGATTTCACGGCAAACCAAAAGGAGCGACACATGGCAAGACAGAAGATTGGCACATTCAGGGACGTGAGGCGCCTTTTGGCGTTCTCGGCATCCTTCTTGGTTGGTGTGGCGTGCGCGGACACGGCCTGGAACAATTCAAGCGGCGGCGACATGGCCGATCCGAACAACTGGAGCAACGGTTTGCCGTTAACTGGGACGACCGCCATCAATCCGCCCATCAGCGGGCCCTTGACCCTGGGCGAGGACATCAACACGGGCTCTTCCTTCATTTGGTTCAACCATGCTGCCAATTCGGCTTTGGATCTGACGCTCAATCTCGGTGCCGAGCGCACGCTGACGTGTCCGGGGCGCACGTTCATCAGAAACGGGGCTACCGTCACGCTCGCGAGCGGCACGTGGAGTATGACGGGAGACCGTTTCTTCGTGGGCGACAACTGGAGCGATGCCACGTTCATCGTCGATGGCCCCGATTCGGCATTATACGGCCACACGTCGGGCAACTACTACATCCAAGTGGGCAGTTCGAACGGGAACAACTCGAAGAACAATCTCCTGCTTGTTCGCAATGGCGGTCTTGTGGACGGAGGCGTGATCGTGGGACGGCTGGCGAACACGGACGCCCGTGAACTCTGCGGCACAAACACGTTCCGCGTGACGGGTGAGGGCAGCCGGTTCGTCTCGCGGATCTATTCGTTGGACGTCGGCCGCCAGCAGGGACTTTCACAGGCCATCTTCGACGACCACGCCACGGCTACGATCTCCGGCGACATCAATCTGGGCAAGTGGTACCACGATGGTAATCGCTATTACGCGGGCGACCAGAACCGGCTTCTCGTGGCAGACGGGGCGTCGCTCACCGCCTCCGGCGTTGCCTATGTTGGACACTCCTCCGCCTCGAACCTGTTCGAGGTGGCAGGCGGCGCGACGGCCACGGTCATGGTCGTTCAGTCCAGCCGAGAGGCGAATGCCAACGTCAGGAACGGGCGGGTGCCGTTCGACAACCGCATCGTCGTGCGCGGGGAGGGCTCCAGGCTCGAGGTGAACGGCGAAACGCGTCTCGGCTACGTCGGCGGTTCGCATGGCGATTCGCTGCTGATTGCCGACGGGGCGTCCTTTACGAACTGCGGTGCGCTGTTCATCGGCAACGAAGGCTGGGGGTGTTCCGTCCGCCTCGCGAACGGCGGCACGTGGAACACCGACCAATACCTGTATGTGGGCCACCATACGCGTTCCAACACGTTCGAGATCGCGGACGGCGGAACGATGTCGCTCGTTTCCGGACAGCTTCGCCAAAGCTTCAACCAGCCGCGGGACGGCACGCCAAACGGCTGGAACACGCTCTGGATCCACGGCGAGGGCGCGAAGCTGAAGGTGACGACCATCATTCGCGTTGGAAGGTTCGCGGACAGTTTCTGCGACTCCATGCGCATCGAGGATGGCGGCGTGCTGCTGCAGGCGTCCGGCGAATTCCAGACGCCGTACAACGCCAAGCTGAACGAGGTGGAGGGGGCCCGCGGCGGCACCTCGTCCAATTTCGTGCTGTCGGTCACGGGCGCCGGTTCCGTCTACGACTTCCGAGGCGGCGACTTCACGTTCTGCTGCAACGACAACGACGTTTCGACCAACATGTTCAACCGCATCTACGTGGCCGACGGCGGCTTGCTGTCGATTGCCGGTTCGGGCTGCTGCATCGCCGGCGGCAAGTCGGTCGCGACGACCTACTGCGAGGACAACGTGATGCACATCGGGCCAGGCGGGCGTTTCCTGGACGTGGTCTCCTCCAGCGATGCGAACGCGAAGAACTTCCGGCTCGGCAACAACCAGATGGCGCGGCGCAACACGGTGCGCGTGGAGGGGACGTTCGCCTACACGAACACGGCCGCGTCCTACAGTACGTCTGCCGGATCGTTCCGCATCGGCAACCTCGGCGCCTCCAACCGGCTGGAGGTGGTCAACGGCGGCGACGTGACCGTGAACGGGGCATCGTTCGCCATCGGCTACGGCGCGAGCGCCTTTGGTAATGAGACATACGTGGGCACGAACTCCGTTTTGCGTCTCGCCAACATGGAGGTGGCGCATCTCGGCTGCAACGGACATTCCTCGCGCTTCACCCTCGACGGTGGCACCCTAGACGCATACGACACGTGGCGGGTGTGCGTCGGCACCACCCGGACGGCCTCCAACTGCGTCTTCGAGGTGCTGAACGGCGCCACGGCCACGGTGTCGCGCCTCGTGCTCGCCGACAAGTCGCCCAACTGCCTGGGCGTGGTCTCCAACGCGACGCTGAACGTCGTCGCGCACAAGGACGGAACGGGTGCCAACATCAACGCCGGCGGATATCTGGACCTCGCCTACACGTACGAGCAAGCCGGTGTCAGCGATCCGTCCAACATGCGTTTCGTCATCGCGGGCCGCCACGGCGAGGTGCGGGCGGATGGAGAGGTGCGCATCCGCAACGCCTCGGCGAAGATCGTGTTCCAGATCCCCGCCGAGGGCTTCGCCGAGACGCCGCTCGTCGTGAGGAACTTCGCGGAGGTGGCGCAGGGCGCGTCCATCGTGGTGGAAGCCGCCGAGGATTGGCCGTACGGGGCGAAACAGACGTTGGTGGAGCTGGTGAACGGACAGACGTTCAACGCGGTCGCCAACAACCTCGCAGTCACGTGCAGAGACGACCGCCTGTGCGTCCGACGCACGGAGAACAGCATCTATGTTCACAAGCCGAACGGCACCATGATGATTTTCCGATGATGAATAGAAGACGATTCATTGGCCAGACGGCGGCGGGGTTGGCGGCGGCGCTTGGCGACTGGCGGCGCGTGTTCGCGGCCGGCACGAAGGACGCGGGCGTGGGACGTCCGTGGAAGGGCTGGACGCGTGGCGAGCTCCAGGCGCATTTCATCTACACAGGACGGGCGGAGTCCACGTTCCTCATCTTCCCCGACGGCACGACGATGCTGGTCGACTCTGGGGACTACGACGTGCCGCAGCGCGTCCTCATGCAGACGCCCGTCCTCCCCAACCGCTCGCGCGGGGCGGGTGAATGGATCGCGCGGTACGTCCAGCGCGCCAATCCGTTCGGGAACAAGGTGGACTACATGATGCTCACGCACTGGCACGCCGACCATGCCGGGTGCGAGACGTCGTATTCGCGCCGCGAGGAGCGCGACGGGGACGACTGGTTCGTGAGCGGATTCGCCGAGACGTGCGACTTCATCGACTTCGGGAAGGCGTTCGACCGCTGCTGGCCCGACCTGAACGACCCGTTCCCGCTCAAGGACCGCGCGTGCCGCGAGGTGTCGCAGATTTCGCGCATGTACCGTTACCTCGAACGGCACAAGGGGTTGAAGGTGGAGAAGTTCCGCGTCGGCGCGCGCGACCAGGTGGTTCTGTTGAAGGATCCCGGCGCCTTCCCGGACTTCCAGGTGTGCAACATCTGCGGCAACGGCAAGATCCTCATGCGCGACGGTTCGATACGGAACCTCTACGAGGGAATTTTCACGCCCAACCACGCCACCGGCTGGCGGAACGAGAACGGGATGAGCTGCGGCATGATCCTGTCCTACGGCGCGTTCAGGTTGTACATGGCCGGAGACTTCCAGGACTTCTGGCAGCGCGCGGACGGATCGCGTTTCGAGGTGGAGGACGCACTGGGCGAGCAGCTCGACCAAGTGGACGTGGCGAAAGTCAACCACCACGGTTCCGCTTCGATGACCGAAACGCTCGTGCGGGCGCTGGCCGCGAAGGTGTGGGTGTCGTGCATCTTCGCCAAGCACTGCAACGACCTCGGCACGCTTCGCCGCCTCTCGTCGCGGAAACTGTATCCCGGCGAACGGGTGATCTGCCCCACCGCATTCCCCGCCGAACGGATGAAGGCCGCGAACGCGGAGGGGCTGCACGACGTCGCGCCGGAGTCGCTCGACTGCGGACACGTTGTCCTGAACGTGCCGGCGGGCGGTCGCGACTACACCGTGTCATACCTCACGGCGCGTGACGAGTCCATGACCGTGAGAAGCGTGATGCACTTCAAGAGCCACCCCAGTTCTGCGCGCGCGGCAGTTGCCGAGCGGCGTGGGGTTTGGTAAACTATGCGGAAATGACACGCGAAAAAATCGAATCGAAACTGAAGGACGTGATCGTCTCGGCGCTTGACCTCGAGGACCTCACGGCGGCGGACATTGGCACCGATGTGCCGCTGTTCGGCGAAGGACTGGGGTTGGATTCCATCGACGCCCTCGAGCTCGGCATGGCCGTGAAGAAGGCATTCGGCGTCACGTTCGCCTCCGATCCCGCCGCCAACAGGAAGATATTTTACTCGGTCAAGACGCTGGCCGACTTCGTTGAACAGCAGAAGACGGGGGGCCCGGCATGACAGAAAAGGAAATCCAGAAGGCGGTCGTCGACATCCTCGTGGACGATTTTGAATGTGACAGGGAGAAGCTCACGCCCGAAGTCAACCTGTTCACGGACCTCGACCTCGACTCGATTGACGCCGTCGACCTCGTCGTGCGGCTCCAGCAAGTGACGAAGAAGAAGGTGAATCCAGAGGATTTCCGCCAGATTCGTACGCTGCGCGACGTCGTGAAGGCCGTCTATAAACTTGTGAACGAACCAGCGACGGCGACCCCCCTAGGGGAAGCGGCGTCCCGCCGCTTCGAGTAAGATGATCTCTGCCGTATTCGCCATCCTCTTCGGCGTGTCGCTGCTGCCAGGGCGCAAGCCGCTCTGTCTGCGCTTCGCCGAGCGGATCTCGGACGGCATCATGCCGGACGGCGCAGAGGCGTATTGTCGCCGGCTTACATGGGTGTGGTTCGTCCTGCTGGTCGCCAACGCGGCGGCCTCGGTCGCTGTGGTCGCGTTGCTCGGCGGTCGCGGGGCGACCGCCCTACCATGCGGAATTGCGGCGTGTGTGCTCTCCGTCGCCGTCGTGGGCGGCACGTTCGCCGTGGAGGGAATCGTCCGCGCGCGGCGTTTCTCGGTGTCGTTCCGCACGTCCGGCTCCACCGCCACGCCGAAGACGATCGTCAAGACGTTCGCGTCCCTCGCGAAGGAGGTCGCGTTCCACCGCGCCCGCCTCGCCGACGTCCTGGCGCGGAAGCCGGTATTCCTCTCCACCATTGAGCCGCACCACATGTACGGCCAGCTCTGGCGGGTGATGCTGCCCCGTGCGGCGGGATGCTCCGTGGACCCCGAGGTGATTCTCACGCCAGAGTCCCTGTTGGAGAAGATGCGCGCAGCCGAGTGCGTGTTCCTCGTCACGACCCCGAGCTTTCTCTCGCGCTTCGCGGAGTATGCGGACCAGTACGACGTGCCGCAGAACGTGGTGGAGATCACCACTTCGGGCGCGCTGCTCACGGCGGATGTCGCCGCCGCCGCGCGCCGCGTGTTCGGCCGCGCGCCGCTGGAGATATTCGGCAGCACGGAGACGGGCGGCGTCGCCTTCCGCCGACAGACGGCGGGCAACGAATTGTGGACGGTGTTCGACCCGGTGAAGGCATGGGCGGACGCATCGGGTCGACTCGTGGTGTCCTCTCCCTTTTCGTGCGCGCGGCGTTTCACCATGGGCGACGGCGTGGTGTTCGAGGCGGACGGCCGCGACAAGCGCGCCCCTCTCCTGGGGGAAGCGGCGTCTCGCCGCTTCAAACTCCTGGGGCGGATGGACCGTATGGTGAAAATCGCGGAGCAGCGTGTGTCTCTTCCCGAAATGGAGGCGACGATGTGCCTGATTCCCGAGGTGGCCGAGGCGGCGCTTGGCGTGGTGGATGGACCACACGGACCTTCCCTCGGCGCGGTCATCGTGCCGCAGAGGGACTGGACCGATCTCAAGACGCTCGGCAAGCATGCGTGTGCCCGCGCCCTGCGTGCGAAGTGCCAGCAGTTTTTCCCGAAGGGGGCCGTCCCGCGCAAATACCGCTTCGTCCATGCGCTGCCGCGCAATGCGCAGGGGAAGGTGCAATCTTCCGCCATTCAGGAAATCCTCGCCTCCCAGATGGCCGAGCCGTACGTGGAACACGAAGAACGTACGGTCACCACGTATGCGGCTGATCTCACGTTCGACTGCGATGCGACGTATTTCAAGGGGCACTTCCCCGATTTCGCGGTGTTGCCCGGCGTCATTCAGCTTGGCACGGCGCACCGTCTCGCCGAAGCGTTCATCGGTCATGCGCGGGCGCTGCGACAGGTCAAGAAGATGAAATTCTCGCACGTTCTGCGGCCGGGCGAGGCGGTGCACTTCACGCTGACGAAGATGTCAGACGACGAGTTCGCATATGATTTCCGAAAGGGGGACGTGCCATGCGCAAGTGGTGTGTTGTGTTTCTAACGGCATGGGGCGCCGCCGTATGGGGAGACGCCGTTCCGGCGGCTCAGCGCATGCTTGCCGCGCTGCCCGCGACCGTCACCGGCACGTTCGTGCAGCGCAAGACCCTCGCGGACGTGGAGGTGACGATTACGTCCTCCGGCACGTTCTGCATCGTGAAGGACAAGTCGTTCGAATGGAAGACGCTCAAGCCGTTGCCGTCCACGTTCACCGCGACGCCGGAGTCCTACACGATCACCGCCAACGGCAAGTCGTCGACGCGCGCAATCGCGGAGTTGAAGCTGTCGGCGGGACTTCGTTCGCTCGTGAAAGGCGATCTCTCCGCCTTGAAAGACGTCTTTGACGTGACGGAGGCGGAGAACCGCGTCGTCCTCGTTCCGAAGACGCGCGAACTGCGCGAGTTCGTGAAGCGGGCCACGCTCGAAGGCACGGACTTCCCTTCGCGTTTCACGCTTGACTATGCCACGGGCGACCGTCTTGAAATCGATCTGGTCCAGAGTCGCTAGGGGTGCGTTCGCCGTCGGCCTTGCGGGGGCGGCCATCTCGCTTGCGTGCACGTGCCGCCAGGGCGTGGAGACGGATCTCTACGCCTTGCTCGACCCGACGCGGCAGAGCGTGCTGCGTGCGCTCGCGGACAACGTCGGCGGGCAGCTTCGGATCCTCCTGGAGGGCCCCGACTTCGCCTCTCTCGAGGCGTCCGCCGCGGATTTCAGGACGCACATCGCCACCCATGTGCGGAGGGAGGGCGAGCGTCCCCGCGAGCCGCAGCGGGAGACGGGCGCGCTCCGCAAGACGCTTGCCGCCCTTGCGCAGCGGAGCGGCGGGTTGCTGACGGACGAAACGCGCGCGCTGTTGCAGACTGGAAGATTTGACGAAGTGGCCCGCGCCTCGGCGACGACGCTCTCTTCGGGTTTCTTGGCTCCGCTCGTTTCTGTGAAGCAAGATCCGTATCTGCTGGCCACCGACTACCTCACGCATCTCCAGACGCGAGACGACCGCGGCTGGTCGATCCATGACGGTGACCCCGTGTGCGAGAAGGACGGGCGCTGCTACCGCCTGCTTGTCTTCGACGGATTCACGACATCCGACAACCAGTTCATCTGCGGCGTACTCGCGCGCGTGCGGGAGTTCAATGCGGCCGCGCAGAAGCGCGGCCCTCCCGCTGGGGGAAGCGGCGTCTCGCCGCTTTGTCCCGTGAGGGCGTACGTGAGCGGGGCGCCGTTCCACACCGCCCTTGCCATGGAGCGCTCGAAGCGGGAGATCAACGTGCTGTCTGCCGTATCGCTTGTCGTCGTCTTCGCCCTGGGCGTATGGTTGTTCCGGTCGGCACGGTTCGTCGTACCGCTCGTCGCCACGCTCGCGAGCGCGTTTCTCGTGGCGACGGCGGCGGTGTTCGCCATCGGCAAGCCGCATGTGCTGACGTTCGTCTTCGGCACGTCGCTCATCGGTTTGGGCGTGGACTACGTCTACCACGCGTATGCGGCGGAGGACGGGCGGACGCTGAAGCGCCCGCTCTCCTACGCGCTTCTCACGACGCTTGCGTGCTTTGCGCCGCTGGCTTTTTCCTCCGTGTCCGTGCTGCGGCAGATGGCCCTTTTTACGGGAGCGGGGCTCGTCACGGCATGGGCGGCGGTGATGGTGTGGAAGATTGCTCGCGACAAGCGCGACCATCGCGTGGCGGCCCGCTCGGCGAGCGGGCCCTACCAATCGAGCGGGCTCTGCCAAGGCGGAGGCGGGAGGTCCGCGTTTGTCGTGGCCGTCCGCTGGGTGTTGCCGCTTGCGATTCTGCTTGTTGCGGGCGCGGGTGTCTTCCGCGTCCGGCTCAGTTCGGATCCGGCGAATTTCTACAATCCCGATCCGATGCTGGCGGCGGGCGAGAAGAAGTTCTTCGAGCTCAACCAAGCTGCCGCCGCGCGGTTTGCGGTGGTTGAGGGCGCCACGGTGCAAGAGGCGCTTGAGCGCGAGGAGGCGTTGGGCGTGAAGGGCCTGTCGGCGATCATCCCGTCGCTGAAGCGCCAGCGCGAGAACCAGTCGCTCGTGGCGGCGCTGTGCGAGAAGACCGGCGCCAGCTACACGGCATTGACGGGCGTGCCGGTGGCGCGTGGTGCGGATACGCGCAGGCTCCTCGATCCCGAGGAGATCGACGACCCCTTGCTTGCGAAACTCGTCCGCTCGATGTGCGTGAAGGCGAATGGCAGGGTGCTGCTCGTGTCGCCATGTGATGGCGCGGCCTCGACGGATGTCCGCGTGATCGAGCCGAAACGGGAGCTGATGGAATTGTTCGGCGCCTACGCGCGGGAAGCGTACTGTCTGCTCGGAATCGCGTTCGTGCTGTTGCTGGCCCTGCTGGCCGCGCTTTTCCGACGCCGCTTCTTCGCCTGCGCCGCTCCCGTAGCGGCGGCCATGCTCGCGACGCTTGGCGTGCTGGGCTGGTGCGGCGTGCCGCTTACCTTTTTCCATGCGCTGTGTTTCTTCGTGTGCACGGGCCTTGGCCTCGACTATGCGATCTTTCATCTTGGCAGTCCTCCGCCGCGTACACGGCGAGTCGTGTTCGTGTCGTTTCTCACGAGCGCGGCGGCGTTCGGGATGCTGGCCTTCACGTCCTTTGCCGTCACGCGGGCGATGGGCGCCACGCTCGCGCTCGGCTTGCTTTTTGCGTATCTCTTCTCGCGCTTCTCGCCACCCCCTTGCGGCGAGCGGGAGGATGTGGTATCATAACGACGTTTTCTGACGGGGCGTGTGTCTTGTCGGGTCGTAAATCCAGGAGGTTCTAAAAATGAAATCGTTCCTTTTTGCCAACGTGCCGCTGAGCATGCTGCACTTCATACTCTTTCTCATCTTTGGCGGGTTCCTTGCATGGCCGGGAGATGTCGTCGCCAACGCCATCGGCGCCTCGGGAAACGGGGTTCTCTGGTGGTGCGTGATGGTCCTCAATTCGCTTGTCTGGGGGGCCGTGCTTTCGCTGTTCGTCTTCCCGTTCCTCCGCAAGGTCCTGAAATAATCCGCATGCGACATCTGCCGGGCTGTGCGCGAGCGCAGAATGTGGTATAAAATGTGGTATAATAGCCGTCATGCCTCCACCCAAGACATCCTTCACATACGAGCTTGACGCCGAGCAGCAGGAAAAGCTGCTTGCGTTGCTTGCACTCGGCAACTACCGCGCGCGGCAGGTCCCCTATTCGCTGGCGGCGGTGGAGGGCGACGGCTTCAACTGCGCGCTTTACCAGAAGGAGAAGCACGGGCGCCGCAAGCTCTGCATCCAGGGTTCGAAGGCGCAGGACTTCGTGGAGTTCTTCCTCGAGCCGAACGTGCTCGGCGTGGCGACGGTCGGCTACGAGGACGTGCTCGACCCCGGCCGCAGCTCCGCGCACGGCGGCAGCGACGAGTCGGGCAAGGGCGACTACTTCGGTCCGCTCGTGGTCGCCTGCTGCTACACGGACGAGGCGCTCTCGTCGGCGATGCGCGAGATGGGCGTGCGGGACTGCAAGCAGATGACGGACAAGGCCGTGCTCGCGGTGGGCGCGAAGCTGCGCCAGCTGCTCGGCCCGAATCGCTACGCCGTCGTGAAGATCGGCCCCGCCGCGTACAACCGCCTCTACGCGAAGATCAAGAACATCAACCGTCTCCTCGCGTGGGCGCACGGCACCTGCATCGAGGAGCTGCTGGAGAGGCAGCAGGCGTGTCCGAAGGTGGTGGTGGACCAGTTCGCGCCCACGGAGGCGACGATCCGCCGCGCGCTGAAGGAGCGCAGGAAGAGGATCGTGGTGGAGCAGCGCCACCGCGCCGAAGACGACATCGCCGTGGCCGCGGCGTCCGTGATGGCGCGCGCGGAGTTCCTGCGCGCGATCGCCGCCATGGCCGTGGAGGACGGCCCAATCCCCGTGGACAAGGTGCCGCTCGACATGATCCCGCGCGGCAGCAGCGACCCGCGCGTGCGCGAGCTCGCGGAGGAGATGGTTCGCAAGCATGGCCCCGCATGGCTCATGGACCACTGCAAGGCGCATTTCCAGACGACCGACAAGGTGCTCGCCGCCTGCGGCAAGTCCCGCGCCGACCTGCCCCCAGAAGGCCAGGTCACGAGTGCAGTGGCGAATCGTTTTAAAAAAGACAAGGAGTAGTAATGACTGAATTCTTTGCAAATTCCCTGATGAACGGGTTCGTCAAGTCGAGCTTGATGGGCCAGGGCATCGTTGTCGTGCAGCTTGTGGCGAGCATGGTCATGGTTGCAATCGCCATCGGCAAATGGAGGGGCCTCTCGCGCATCTCGCAGGCGGTGCGCCGCGTGACGCGCGACGTGATGGGCGGCCGTGACGTTCTGGAATATTACCTCGCGCGCCACCCGAACGGCCACACGCCGCTCGAGAACATCTACTGGGCCACATGCGAGCGGCTGCTGCGCTTGCTCGCGCCGGACGTGCGCAGCCTGCTTGTGGGGCGGCAGCCCGGCGTGGTCGTGGCGCTGACGGCGCACGAGATGGGCCTTGTGAAGGCGCTGAGCGAACACGTGCTGGACGAGGAGGAGATCCGCGTGGAGCACGGCATGGGCGCCATCGCGACGGTCGTGGCCCTCGCGCCGATGCTGGGCCTGCTCGGCACCGTGTGGGGCGTTCTCGACGCGTTCGCCGACATGGGCGAAGCGGGCAGCGCGACGATCGCGACGATGGCGCCGGCCATTTCGTCCGCGCTCGTCACGACGGTCGTCGGCCTGCTCGTGGCCATTCCGGGCGTGATCCTCCACACGCGGCTCAATGCAACGACGCGTGCGCTGATGAGCGACATGGAGGGCTTTACGGACGACCTCATCGGGCGTATCGCCCTTGAATTCCAGGGGAGAGCCGCCTGATGTCACGCCGCGGCCGACATGGCAGGAGGATCGACGCCCCGCGGGCGTCGATCGACATGAACTCCCTCATTGACCTGACGTTCCTCCTGCTCGTCACGTTCATGCTGACAATCCCCGCGCTTGAGCAGGGCATCTCCATCATGCTGCCGCGGGCGAAGACGGACGTTCTCCCGAGCAAAAACGCGAAGGCCAACACGATCACGGTTGACGTCAACAACAAGATCTACCTCAACGACGTGCCGACCTCCCTCGACCAGCTTGAGATCGACCTGAAGGCGATGGTCGAGCGCGATGCCGACGTGCCCGTGCTCGTGCGCGGCGATGAACGTCTGGAGTATGGCGCCGTGATGGACGTGGTGAAGGTCGTCTACAAGTGCCAGGTGCGCAAGATGGCGCTTGTGACGGTGGAGAAGTAGGCGGGAAGGTCGTAGGGATTCGGGATGATCATTGGATCGGAACAGATTGGCGCGCCCGAGAGCGGGCTGACGTGGCGGACGTTTGGCATCGCTTTCGGGCTGCACGTCGCGCTGTTCGCGTTCTTCTGGATCATGGGTGTCATCAACTTCCACAAGCCTGAAACGATCATCCCGATCGACATGACGATCGTGCCGCCCTGGGCGCAGCAGACCGACGATCCCGAACCCGATCCCAACCCGCCGCCGCCCGAGGTGAAGCAGGAGGTGAAGCCTCCGCCGAGGGCGCCCGAACCTGAAAAGGTGGAGGTGAAGCCAAAGGTCGAGGCGGTGGAGAAGGTCGTCGAGAAGAAAAAGCCGGAGAAGGTCGATCTCAAGAAAAACGCGAAGCTCATCAAGAAGCCCCCCAAGCCCCCGCCGCCGCAGAAGAGCCTGAAGGACACGGCGAAGGTCATCACGCCGAAGCCCGTGCCGGTGGAGCGTCCGCCCGACCTCAAGATTCCGGACAACGTGAAGAAGTTCGGCAAGGGCACGGCGGCGGACAAACCCCTTTCGAACATCGACATGAAGAAGCTGCTGGAACAGGGTTACCGCTACGGCGCGCGAAACCAGCTGGCGACAAGCGAGGCGCAGCGGTGCGTGAGCTTGATCCAGGCGGCGATTCGCCGTGAGTGGAATAAGGAGTCGTTCAAGTGGTACAGCGGCCTGCGGCCCATCCAGGTGGATTTCCAGCTGGGGCCGGGCGGCGTGGTGCGCGGTTTTGCCATTCGGTCCGGCAGCGGCGACGCGGACGTCGACCGTACGGCGCAGAGCGCGCTCCGGCGCCTCACGGCAAACGGCCGCATCGACGGCCTCTCAAAGGATTTTCTTGAACAGTTCCCCGAATTGACCATCGTCATGGAGCCCACGCAAGGCCGTTGACGGTGGTGGGGCCCGCTCGCCGAGCGGGCCGAGATCGTGGTCGCCTCGGCGAGGCGACCCTACCCGTGGCGCGCGTGGAGGGCGTCCAAGGCGGCGGCGAGGCGTTCGCGTTTCTTCATCTGCTCGGCGAGGGGCGAGGGGCCGAAGAGCGAGGGCTGCGGGTCTTCAGGCGTGTCCGTGATGTCCGTCACGCCGAAACCGGCGAGGCGCACGGTGCGACGCCGTCCCGGCGGCCACTCCTTGTCGAAGAGGTCGAGCATGAGGTGGCGGAACGTGATGTCGTCGCGCGCGGGCAGCTCGAATCGGGCCTGGCGCGTGAGCGTGTTGAACGCGGCGTCGCGCAGCTTGATCTTGCCCGTGCGCGCCCAGCGTTCCTGACGGCGGAAGCGGCGGCCGACTTCCTCCACGAGGCGCAGGAGCGTCTGGCGCACCGTCTCGCGGTCGGACTCGTCTTCGTCGAAGGTGTGCTCGCGCGAGACGGACTTCTCCTCGGCTTCCTCGGATGAGAAGGGTGAGTTATCGATGCCGAAGGCGTGGTTGCGGATGGACGCCGCCGCCGCGTCGCCGAGGAGGCGCGTGAGGAAGCGCGGGTCGGCGCTCTGGAGGTCGCCGCACGTGCGGTAGCCGTAGCGGACGAGGGTGTCTGCCGTCTTCTTGCCCACGCCCCAGAGGATCTTCACCGGCTGCGGGGCGAGGAAGGCGCGGATGGCGTCCGCCTCGAACGGCATGATGAAAAGTCCGTCCGGCTTGTTCTGCTCCGAGGCGATCTTCGCGAGCAGGCGGTTGGGGGCGAGCCCGACGGAGCACGTGACGCCGCACGCCGCCTTGACCTCCGCGCGGAGGCGTTCGGCGAGCGTGCGCATGTCGCCGAAGAGGTGGACCGTGCCCGTCACGTCGAGGAACGCCTCGTCCACGGATACGCCCTCCACGAACGGCGAGTAGTGCGAGAACACCTCGAACGCGATGTCCGACACTTCCTGGTAGACGCGCATGCGCGGCGGCACGAAGATGCCGTTCGGGCAGAGCGCGAAGGCCGTGCGGCTCGGCATGGCGGAGTGAACGCCGTAGCGCCGCGCTTCGTACGAGCAGGTCGAGACGACGCCGCGTTCATGCGGGCCAGCTCCCACGATCACGGGCTTGCCGCGCCACTCGGGGTGGTCCCGCTGCTCTACCGACGCGAAGAATGCGTCCATGTCGACGTGCAGAACGGTCATGCAAATGATTATACCAATTTTCCCTTTGTTTGTCAGGACGCAACTTTTCACGCGCACACCCTTGACGGCGCGAATAAAAGAGCGTAGAATATGTTTCGTGAAATCGTCTTAGGCGGGTGTCTGGGTTCGGTTTCCAGTGAAAACAAGAAGGACAAAAGAAGATGGATATCTATGTTGGTAACCTCGCGTACGCGACGACTGACGATGGACT
>JAFRSR010000256.1 GCA_017427485.1 Kiritimatiellia bacterium | reverse complement strand
GTCGTCGCGGCACGCTGCAAGCTCGCGGGCATGCACTGGCGCCTGGCCACGGTCGACGCAATCACGATCCTAAGGGCGACATTGCGCTCTCGGCTCCCGATTGCGGCATGATCACGGGGACAAAAATTTTTCGCACCCGGGGGTGCAACCGAACACTGCACGTCGAGATGGTTGTTTGACGCGGGCAAAGAAAGTCTGCTATAATGTAGCCGTCCTTTGAACTAGAACGAAAGGGAAGCATAAAATGAAAAGGCAGCTCGCAACCCTCGCAGCGACAGTCGGCCTCGCGTCGGGTGCATTTGCGGCGACGATCGACCTCTCGACCGTGACCAGCGACACGATATTCAACAACGGCGACGTCCTCACCGGCACGCTCGGCGCAAACGTCAAGCTGTCTATCGCCGATAAAGCGCTCGTGACGCTGCGCAATGTCACCATCGACGGCGTGAACAACTCCTCCTATAATTGGGCGGGGCTCACGTGTCTTGGCAATGCGGAAATACGCATTGACGGTATAAACTACGTAAGGGGCTTTCACCAGCACCACCCCGGCATCTATGTCCCCGACGGAAAGACGCTCACGATCCGCCAGGCAGTCAACAACCCCTCCTACCTGAATGCGCTCGGCGGCGGTACGCTCGAAGCGCGCGATAACGGCTATGCCGCCGGCATTGGCGCTGGAGCCAATTCGTCCTGCGGCAACATCGTCATCGAAAGCGGAATCATCTCCGCCCAAGGACACAACTCCGCCGGCATCGGCGGCAGCGGCGATTCGCCATGCGGCGACATCACCGTCAAGAGCGGCGTCGTCTGCGCAACCGGCGGATTTGACGGGGCAGGCATCGGCGGCTGCGGTACTGCTGGATGCGGCGCGATCACGATCGAGGACGGCGTCACGCTCGTCGTCGCAACGGCCGGCAGCAAGTGCGAGAATCCAATCGGCGCGGGCGCGGGCGGCACCTGCGGCGCGATCACCGTCACCCTGGCCGATGGCGCGACTGACACGATGGACGGCAATTCGCCGCCGACGCGGACGATCGCGGGGCTTGTCGGAGCCGAGCAGTATGCGAACGGCGTCGCGTGGAAATTCCGCATCGTCGACGGCGAGGCGGAGATTTGCGATGAGTATCATACTTCCGATGGCGAGGCCCATTATCGTCCGGCTATAGCCTCAAGCACGACCGGTGCGCTGGTGATCCCCGACACCCTCGGCGGCTGTCCCGTGACGAGAATTGGCAGCTACGCGTGCGGTTCCTGCAAACAGATAACAAGCGTGACGATTCCCACTTCGGTGACCAGCATCGGCGATCATGCGTTTCAGTATTGCGAGGCGCTGACCGACGTGACGATGCCATTGTCTGGCGTGACGGACATCGGGGAAAGGGCGTTTGAAAGTTGCGGGAGCTTGACGAGCGTGACGATTCCGGCGACCGTGACAAGCATCGGGGAAAGGGCGTTCGCCGGTTGCGACAGCTTGACGAGCGTGACGATTCCGGGCAACGTGAAGCGCATCGGGGACTCGGCGTTTGAGGATTGCGCCGTCTTGACGAGCGTAACGATCGAGGATGGCGTGGAGACCATCGGGGAAAGCGCGTTCGGGTATTGCGGCAGCTTGACAAGCGTGACGATTCCGGCAAGCGTAAAGACCGTCGAGGCAAGGACATTCGAGAACTGCACCTCCTTGGCGACCTTGAACCTTTCGAATGGCATGGCCGTCGAGGAGGGAGCCCTCCTCAATTGCGTCGCATTGGCCGATGCGAACGGGTTCATCATCATCAACAACGTCCTGCACCAGTACGTCGGCGGCGAAGCGGACGTGACGGTTCCTGCGGGCGTCACGCGCATCGGGGCGATGGCGTTTGCCGCGCACACCTCCAAACCTATTTTCCCCAATGTGTTCCCGCCGCTTGTAAGCGTGACGCTCCCCGACAGCGTCACGAGCATCGGGACGGGGGCGTTTGCGTATTGCCTGGATCTGGAAAAGGTGACGTTCCCCGCGAACATGCCGAGCGTGGAGGACGGTGCGTTCAGCCTGTGCGCCAAGCTTGCGGACGCGGACGGATTTGTCGTCATCGGCGGGGCTCTTCATCTGTACATCGGAACCGCCTCCGAGGTGACGATCCCAGCTGGCGTGACGAGCATCGGACCTGAATCGTTTATCACCTACACGGGAAATCCTCCGCATTACTTCTGGACATCTCCCGTCAAAAGCCTGACGATTCCTTCAGGCGTGACAAAAATCGGCCCTCACGCGTTCGATGGTTGCCCGGAGCTGACGACCGTATGCATCCCGTCGACCATGACGGCCATCGGAGAAGCGGCATTTATGATGGGCACAGCCGTTCCTTTGCAGACAGTCCACGTAGAGGCGGGCGACACCGAAAGGGTCAAGGGGTTGCTTGTCGCTTCGGGACATCCTGTGGACGGCATCACGTTTGTCGAGGACTATCTGCTCCCGGAGCCCGACCCCGTCGATCCCGCCCCCGTCGATCCTGACCCTGTCGATCCCGACCCCGTCGATCCCGACCCTGTCGATCCCGACCCTGTCGATCCCGACCCCGTCGATCCCGACCCTGTCGAGCCAGAACCCGGCGCATGCTTCGCAACGCTGAGCGAAGGCGACATCACAGCCCCGTACGCGGCGGCGAAGGTTATGAAACTTAAGGGCGCGGCGTACGACGGCTGCGACGTGGTGGGCGTCATTGAACTCAAACTCGGAAAGGTGTCGAAGCGGAAGACCAGCAAGGTCTCGGGCTCTTTCATCGGCCTCGACGGCAAGAAGCGGACCATGAAGGCCGTGACCGTCACGGGCATCGACGGAACTGCCGCCGCGACGGTTGCGCTCGACGTCAAGGGCCTCGGGAGGATGACGGCCGTCATTGGCGGCAGCCAGTTCGCGGGTGCGCTCGGTTCGTGGCATGTGCAGTCCGCCAACGTCGGCGGAAACTGGATGAAGGCCCATGCGACGGCGGTGGTGACGGCCGGCGACGTTTCCGCGTTTGGCAGCGGCGTGCTCGCCGATCTTCTGCCTACGAACGAGGTGGCGACGGTGGCCCGCGGCAAGTGGTCGTTCATGAAGGCTGCCAGCGTCAAGTGGAACAAGCCGAAGGCGGGTCAGGCGGCATTCACGCCTTTGGACGCGTCTGGGAAGGGACTCATCATCGACACGTCGAAGAATCGGACAAATCTTTCGGGACTGAAGCTCAACTATACGCCGAAGAAAGGCACGTTCAAGGGTTCGTTCAAGGTCTATGCGGTGCAGAATGGGAAAATAAAGAAATTCACCGTCAAGGTGAACGGCGTTGTGGTGGATGGCGTCGGTTACGGCTCGGCAACGAGCAGGAGCCCCGTCCTGTCCTGGCCGGTCACGGTCAAGTAGGCGCACGCCCCTGTGCGCTGAGCGCCGCCGGGTTCTGGCTCAGTTTCCAGGCGCCTCGGCGGCGAGCACCTCGCGGATGCGGCGGGCGTATGCGTGGCCCATGTGCAGCATGCCGTAGTCGTTCGGATGGCAGAAGTCGTGCGTGGCCTCCTGGTCCTCCTTGGGGAGCATCGTCTTCTCCTCGAAGTAGTAGAGGTTGCGCCACTTCACGGGATCCTCGGCCTTGAGCGCGTCGTACACCTTGCGGAATGCGGGATTGCAGCCGTCGTGGTCCCGCACCGTGCAGCCCTCGCAGAGGAGGATCGGCACGTCGGGCTTGAGTTCCTTCATCTTGCGCAGGAACGGCGCGCAGTTCGTCGCCACCATTTCGGGGGACATGTTCCAGCGCGCGTCGATCACGTAGAGCGACGCATCGGCCGC
>JAFRSR010000255.1 GCA_017427485.1 Kiritimatiellia bacterium | reverse complement strand
CTCCGCCGCGAGGTCGCGCACCAGGACGGCGGACGCGCGGTTGTGCGCCACGAGGCGCTCCGGCTGTCCCGCGCCCGGCACGAACAGCAGGTCTGCGTCCGCAAGCGGCTTCACGTGGAGCGAGAGCGAGAGGACCTCATCCTCCCACTCGATGCGCATCAGCGGCACGGGGTCGCCGGGGATGCGCGCCAGGTCCGCCCCGCCACCGACGGCGGACAGCTCGCCCTGGATCGGCGCGAGCGCGCCCATGCGCGGGAGAAGCGGACGCATCGCCTCCACGCCTTCCTTCGGAATCTCGATCGTGCCTGTGCTGCCGAACGACTTGAACACCTCCATCGCCGCGAGTGCGGCCTTGGGGAAGGCGTAGTAGTGGAATGCGTGAACTGTCCCTGCCATACGCAGGGCGTAGGGCTCCGACACGCGGATGCACCACGGCGCGATGGAGATCGCAAGCCCGCCAGCGGGGGTTGACTTCACGGCCAACGGCAGGTCGCGCCGTTCGACGGTGATGGGCTCAATGAACTTGTTACGGTAATCTTTGTCCCAATGGAGATGCGAGATGGTGTCGTGTCCGCAGAGGGCCTCCACGACGGGCGGCGTGATATCAGGATGGTAGACAATGCCGTACGGGTTGTCCTTCTGCAGCGCCTTGATCACGGCGCGGTCCGTCTCGCACATCACGGCGTCGTACTTTCCGGACGTCAGGGCCTTGTAGGTGATTTCCCGGTCCTTCGACCCGTCGTCCGGACTGCGCGGCCCGCGGAAACACGGGGTCATCTCGCTTACCCTGTAAATACCTTCTGGAACGATACTCTCACGATCGCCGTAGTCCCTGTAGTTCGTCGCGCAGAGCCGCAACGCCCAGACGAGCCGTCCGGACTTGGCCCGGCCTTCCGACTTCGACGCGACTTTCCCCGCCGCCGGGAGGCACTTGTCGAACGCCGCCATGACGAGTTTCCACGGATTCGCCGTCTTCTCGTACGGACGAAACCACACCCCGCCGCGCTCGGAGACCGCGCGGGCCAGGCTCTCCGCCCCATCGGCGTCCGCGCCCTTGAACGTCCAGCCGAACGCCGAAAGATATGCGCCCGCCAGCGTCGGGAGCCCCAGCTCCATGGCGCGTTTGGCCAGCGCCAACAAGCGGCTGGACATTTTTTCCGCCTCGTCGCGCCCCATGCTGGAAGCGAGCGCACGCACGATGTCGCCCGATTCGCATACGGGCGAGTCCCAGTCGTAGTCGTCGCCGATGTAGCCGGGTTGCCGAACCAGGTGGAAATAAGACGCCGAGTTGTCGAGCCGCTCCCGGAACCAAGACCTCACCGCGCGGGGAAGTCTCTCGCGAAAATCGTCCCGCAGCGGATAGAACTTTCCCGCCAGCTTCTCGATGCGCGTCTTCACCGGCTTCTCGAACGCCACGACGAACAGAGCGAGAAGATGCGCGGCGGGCATCGATGCGAGGTTCGACTCGTAATCCGGCATGCGTCTCACCAGAAAGCTGTCCATGAACGCCATGCCCTTTGCGGCGGACGCCAGATCGCCCTTCACGAAATCCCGGCACGCCACCACGAACTCGGCCTCGTCCGAATCCTTTTTGCATGTGCCGAGCGCATCCAGCCAGTCAACATGTCCCGTCCACACGCACAGGGCCGCGTATTCGATTGTGTCGTACGGCCCGATTGAGTCAAACTCCTTGTTCCGAAGATGCCGGTGCCAGTCCTCCAGCACGAACGTGACGTCAAACCCCCGGCAGAACAGCACGGAGGAAAGGACGCGAAAGACGAACGGATTGACCTTGGCGGGGAACGTCATCTGCGGCATTGCGTCGTCTGCGCCGAAGAACATCGCAAAGCGGACGGACTCTTCCCAGACGGCGTCGACCACGTCCCAGCTATCCCTCGGCATGACATAACCCTTCCCGCCATCCAGCATGGACGCGAGCCCCGTCAGGACGTCCCTCTTCCTGTTCGAGTAGCTGAGCCATCCCGACGAGTCGACGATCCAGTTCTTGCTCACGGCCTCCCCCAGCAGCAGACGGGCCGCGTCCACGGAAAGCCGGACATCCAGCACGCCATATCGCCTCGATTTCGGCGTCTTCGGCTCGTATGTCGGATGGAGGAAACCCTTCGCGCACATCCGCTCGCAGAGAGGGATGCTGCTGGACGGCGGGTAATCGTATGATTTATTTCCAATCTTGTATCGCATGGCGGAACAGAGCTCGCCAATCTGCCATTCCGCCCGCTCGAAGAGGAAGAGATAAAGTACTCTTCTCTCCTCCACCGACAATGCCGTGATCTCAAATCCAGAGACCTTTTTGCTTTCCATCTTCATCTTCTTCCTCATGCGCCGCCTTGCCCAAGCGCAACGCCGACAGTATAGCAAAAATCGGCTGGCTCATGGGGAGTTTTTCGGCCCGGGCCGACAAAGAGTCGGCCCTGACGTAGTCAATCGCTCAAGCGAAGGTTACAGGACCTTGTCCACGATGCCCCAGGACTTGGCCTCCTCGGCAGACATGAAGTGGTCGCGGTCGGTGTCGTTGGTGACGGACTCGAGCGTCTTGCCGGCCGCCTCGGCGAGGATGCCGTTGAGCATCTCCTTCAGGCGCAGAATCTCGCGCGCCGTGATTTCGATGTCGCTCGCCTTCCCCTGCGCGCCGCCCCACGGCTGGTGCACCATGATGCGCGCGTGCGGCAGCGCGTAGCACCGACCCTTCTCTCCGGACGCAAGGAGGATCGCGCCCATCGACGCCGCCTGCCCCACGCAGTACGTCGCCACCGGGCACTTCACCATCTTCATCGTGTCGAGGATGGCGAGGCCCGCCGTGACGCTGCCGCCCGGCGAGTTGATGTACATCGACACCTCCTTCTCCGCGTCCTGGGCCTGCAGGAAGAGGAGCTGGGCGACGATGGCGTTGGCCATGTCGTCGTCGATCTCCCCGCCCACGAACACGATGCGGTCCTTGAGGAGGCGCGAGTAGATGTCGTACGCGCGTTCACCGGCACCGGACTTTTCAACGACCATTGGAATCAGACTAGAATTCATTTGTTTTCCTTTCCTTAACGGTTCACCGTAAGACACAAACTTTCAACCATCTCAATCCTTACTGAGAATCTTCATTCGGGTTGCTGTAGGGCTGACGGAACGGCAGAGCTCAGACACTCAAATGCTCAGATCGCTCAAATGCTCAAATGCTGCAACCGGTTGTTTTGCGAGGGACGAGCAAAACTAACCGATTGCCACAATGCCACAATCTGCGCTTGATTCCCGCCGCGATTTATGGTTTACTTTCCGCCGCACATGACAACAGACCCGCAGCCCGGGACCTTCGAGATCCAAGTCAGCGACGCACGCACTCGCGCGCGCGCGGGTTTGCTACACACTGCGCACGGCGCCGTCGAGACGCCCGTGTTCATGCCCGTGGGCACCCAGGCCACGGTAAAGGCGCTCGAGCCGCGCGACCTGCGCGAGAACGGCGCCACGATGATCCTCGGCAACACGTACCACCTCATGCTGCGTCCGGGCGCCGACGTGGTGGCGGGCGCGGGCGGGCTCCACAGGTTCATGGGCTGGGACGGACCGATCCTCACGGACTCCGGCGGCTTCCAGGTGTTCTCGCTCGCGAAGATGCGCAAGCTCACGCCGGAGGGGTGCTGGTTCAACAGCCACATCGACGGACGGCGCGTGTTCCTCGGCCCGAAGGAGTCGATGGAGGTGCAGCGCCTCCTCGCGAGCGACATCGCGATGGTGTTCGACGAGTGCCTGCCGTGGCCGTGCGACGCCGCGCGCGCCGCGACGAGCGTGGAGACGACCCTCGCGTGGGCGAAGATGTCGCTCGAGGCGCCGCACGCGCCCGGACAGCTCGTGTTCGGCATCGTGCAGGGCGGCGCGCACGACGCGATCCGCCGCCACTGCGCGGAGGAGCTCACGGCGATGGACTTTCCCGGCTACGCGATCGGCGGCGTGTCGGTGGGCGAGCCGGAGGAGACGATGTACCAGGCCGTGGAGGCGAGCGTTCCCTACCTGCCCGAGTCGAAGCCCCGCTACGTGATGGGCCTTGGCGTGATGCGGCAGATGGTGGAGTGCGTCGCGCGCGGCGTGGACATGTTCGACTGCGTGATCCCCACGCGCGTCGCGCGGCACGGCACGGCCCTCACGCGCCATGGCAACGTGGCGATCAAGGCGGCGAAGTGGGAGCGCGACCTCGGCCCCGTCGAGGATGGCTGCGACTGCTACTGCTGCCGCAACTTCACGCGCAGCTACGTGCGCCACCTCCTGCACGCGGGGGAGATCCTCGGCGTGCGGCTGCTCACGATCCACAACGTGCACCGCCTCACGGCGTTCATGCGCGAGATGCGCGCCACCATCGTGGCAGGCGCGTTCGACGATTTCCGCAAACAATTCCAACAAGACCAACAAGAGAAAGAAGAAACAACATGAACCAGTTCCTTTTCGCCGCAGCAGCAGCAGAAGCCGCTCCGGCCACACCGGCAGCGCCCGCACCCGCAGCACCCGCCGCGCCCGCGCAAGTCACGGCCGCACCCGACACGCAGGCCACGGAAACCCAGCCTGCCGACAACGGCGCGCCAGCCCCCGCCCAGCAGCAGCAAGGCGGCGGCTTCAGCATGTTCATTCCGATGCTGATCATCTTCGCCATCTTCTACTTCATGATGATCAAGCCGCAACAGCGCAAGGAGAAAGAGCGCCGGAAGATGATCCAGGAAATGCGCGCGGGCACAAAAGTCGTCTTTGCCGGCGGCCTCATCGGCAAGATCGTGGAGGCCCGTGAGCATACGTTCATGATCGAGATCGCGGGCGACGTGGTCATCGAGGTCGCGCGCAACGCCGTGCAGGGCGTCGCCGAAGACGGCAAGCCCGCCGAAACCCCTGCGAAGTAAAGGGGACGCATGCCGTTCTCGAGGTTGAAATACGGCATCATACACCACGACCAGCCAGACAATGGAAAGTCCGGCGGCCTGCGGTGGCTGTTTGTCGTGCTTGGCCTCCTCCTCGTCGCTTCGTTCATCCTCGCCCGCCTCTTCTCGCGGCAGCCATCCGCGCGCATCGAAGCGGAGGAACCGTCCGTCGTCACGCCGGTGGAGAGTCCGACAGCGCCCACCGTCCATCCCGTCAGCGCGACCCCGAAGCCCGCCGCCCGCCCCTTCAGCGCAAAACCGGCGCCCGCCGCGCCGCCCCCGGCGCCGCGCGTGGTCCAGCCCCCCCCCGATCCGCAGGCGACGCGTGACGCGGCCAAGCTGCTGGACACCATGTACCAGCGCCCGGCCGCCGAACGCGTCCTCCTCGAGAAACTCGCTGCGGCCGAGCGACAGGGCGAGATGATGGTGGCCATCGACACGATCAAGCGCCTCTGCGAGCGTCCCGCCGTGGCCGATCTCCATCCCCGCCTGTGGGAACGTCTCGGACAGCTCAACATGCAGCTGCTCCTCTCCGACCGCTCCTCCCCCTGGACCGCCCGCGTCACCGTGAAGCGCGGCGACTCGCGCGACCGCCTCGCGCGCGACAACCGCACCACGAGCGCCGCGCTGGACCGCCTCAACCCCAAGACGAACTGGGCGCGCATCAAGCCCGGCGACGTCGTGCGCGTGCTCCAGTACCCGAAAGCCGTGCTCGTGATCCACAAGGGACTCCGCTTCGCCGACCTCTCGCTCAAGGGCTCGTTCTTCCACCGCTACCCCTTTTCCGGCCAGGTGCACGTGCCCGCCGGCGTCTACCCCGTCACGCGCGAACCCGGCAAAACCGCCCACGCCTACCTGCGTACCCTCGGCGTAGGTTTTTCCCCGGAGGACCGCGCGGACCTCGAGATGTTCCTCGCCCCCGAATCGAGCATCAACGTCTCCGACCAGTAACCGCGAACCGGGAACCGCGAACCGCGAACCACGAATTTGTGGTATAATATTGCCCCTTGAAAAGAAGGAACCGATCATGATCGACATCAAGAGAATCAGGGATGAATTCGACGCCACCGCTGAGCAGCTCGCCCGGCGCGGCGTGGAGCAGGAAAAGGTGGCTCTCGCGCGGGACCTCGACGCGAAGCGCCGCGCGCTCATTGGCGAGACCGAATCGCTCAAGCAGCAGCGCAACAGCGCCTCGAAGGAAATCGGCGCCGCCGCGAAGGCGGGGCAGGACGTCTCCGCCGCCAAGGAGAAGATGCGCGCGATCGGCGACCGCATCGCCGAGATCGACCGCGAGCTCGCCCAGGTCGAAACGGACCTCCGCGAGACGCTCCTCATGATCCCCAACATCCCCGCCCCCGAGATCCCCACCGGCGCCGACTCCTCCGCCAACAAGGTCGTGCGCCACGTCGGCGAATGGAAGGATCCCGCGTATCCGATTCCCGACCACATGCAGATCGGCGAACGGCTCGGCATCTTCGACTTCCCCCGCGGCGTAAAGCTCACGGGCACGGGTTTCCCGATCATCCTCGGGCAGGGCGCCAAGCTCCAGCGCGCGCTCATCCAGTACATGCTCGACCTGCACTGCCAGAAGCAGGGCTACACCGAGATGTTGCCGCCCTTCCTCGTCAACTCCGCGTCCATGACCGGCACCGGACAGCTCCCGAAGTTCGCCGAGGACCTCTACCACTCGAACGCGGACGACTTCTGGCTCATCCCCACCGCCGAGGTGCCCGTCACGAACTACTACCGCGACGACGTGTTCGACGGCGTGAAGCTCCCGAAGATCACGCCCGAGTCGCCCGTCAAGCTCACCGCCTACACGCCGTGCTTCCGCCGCGAGGCGGGCAGCGCCGGCAAGATGACGCGCGGCATGCTCCGCGTCCACCAGTTCGACAAGGTCGAGATGGTGAACTTCGTCCACCCCTCCACCTCGTTCCAGCAGCTTGAGACGCTCGTCCACGAGGCCGAGGAAGTGCTCACCGGCCTCGGGCTCCACTTCCGCGTGATCATGCTCTCGTCCGGCGACATGGGCTTCTCGGCCGCCAAGTGCTACGACCTCGAACTTTGGGCCCCCGGCGAGCAGCAGTGGCTGGAGGTCAGCTCGTGCAGCTGCTTCACCGACTACCAGGCCCGCCGCCTGAACTGCCGGTTCAAGGACGCCGATGGCAAGACGAAGCTCGTCCACACGCTCAACGGCTCCGGCGTGGCCCTGCCGCGTCTCATGGTCGCCCTTCTGGAACAGCATCTCCAGGAAGACGGATCCGTCCTTCTCCCGGAAGTGCTCCGCCCCTACTTCGGCGCCGACCGGCTCCTGCCCGTGAAGTAAGCCGCGCCGTACTATGGGGAAGTTCTTCTGGCCGATCTACATTGCGGTGGCGTCGGTTTCCTGCGCCCTCGTCTGGCGGTTCGCGCCTGCCCTTGGTGAGCGCCTGCCGCCGGAGGTGCGTGGCCGCATCTGCGCGGCCGTGGATTCCGCAACCGCGTGGTTCTCGCGAAGCGACGAGACGGCCGAAGGGAATGCCGTCGCAGAGGATGACTTCATCTATCTGGAGGCGAGCGACACCAACGCCGTTGCCCTCCTCCCCCGGGCGCCGGGCGAGGCGCCGGCCCCGACCGTTCGCGACAACGACGCGTCGCCCAAACGTCGGGGCGTCTTCCCCGTCGATGCGACCCACGCGAACTGGGGTGTCGTGAACCGCATCACGCATGTGGAGGAGCTGAACGGCAAGCCGATCGGGACCGTGCCCGGCGGAAGCTTCTTCAAGGTCAAGAAAGCCGTCCCCACTCCGGACGGCCTCAAGGTCACCGGCACGTTCGTGTCGAAGAAGCTGACGCGTCCCGTGCGCATCCTCGCCGAGAACCTCTCCTGCTTCTCCGGGCAGCCTTCTTTCCTCTCCACCAACCAGCAGACGTGCCTTCGCATGTATTACCAGCTGACCGGCGAGGCCGAGGCGCGCAAGGAGAAGGTGCAGAACTCCGCCGCGGGGAATAGTCCCTACCTGCGGGACGCCGCGGCGGCCTTGCGGCAGCTGCGCGCCCGCGAGAAGGCGGCGATGACGATGAAGACGACCGACGTCGACACCCTGCGCAAGGTCACCTACGAAATCTCGCAGCTCCGCGACAAGGTGAACGACCTCAACCAGAAGCACAAGGACTGGAAAGCCGAGCACGCCGCCGAACTGCCCAATCCCGAAAAAGACCCAGCCTACCTCGAGATTCTCCGCCAACGGCAGAGCTACGTGGATCCCATCCGGGATCTTCTGTTCTAGCCCGCGATGGCGCGGCGGATGTAGGGCCAGTAGGCGCGCGTGTAGATGACGCAGGAATAGACGTTCAACACGATGAGGAACGCCTCAACCGCGTAGACGGCCACCAGCAGGGAACTGTTCCAGTCTCCAGGCAGATAGGCGTGATACGCGAGATAGAGATAGATGAACCCCGCGGCGGGGAAGGACAGCGCCGTGCGCACCTTCCCCAGCCACATTGCGCTCACGTCGGCCTGGTACGTGCTCGCGACCGCGCGGAGGAAAGTGACCCACTGGTCGCGCAGGATGTAGAGCACGGTGAAGACGAGCATCACCGCGAAATGGACGCGGTTGTCGCCCTGCATCCCGATCAGCCAGAGCAACGTGGGAAACGAGACGATGAAGAACACCTTGTCCATCAGCGGGTCGGCCAACTTGCCGAACGTGGAGACGACCTCCCAGCGCCGGGCGAGGCGCCCGTCCAGAAGGTCGGTGATCCCCGCGAGGAACATGCTGACGCAGGCGGGAATCGTCCACGCCCAGCACTGCCGCCATTCGGCCACAACGGCGAAAACCATGAACGCGAAAATCAACGGCACTCGCGAGAACGTGAGCGCGTTGACGAATAGCGAATGGGATCGGGCGGTCATTCAGAGTCCGCAACGTCCCCGCCGTCCTCGTCCAGCATTCCCCCGTGCGCGGCGTCGCCGATCGTGGCCTCGATGTCCCCCGCCAGACGGTTGACAAGCGAAACCGACTTTTCGCGAAGCTTTCCTTCGTTGCGCGCGAGTTCCTTCATTTCCTCGAGTTGGATCGCAAAGGACTCCAGCAGGGCGCGGAGCGTGTCGCGCCGCATGGTGACGCCGCGCAGCTCAAGCTCAAGCTCCTCAATTCGGCCTTCGGCGCGCTGCAGATTGCGGCGCGCGGCGAACAGCTGCTTGAGTATCTCGCCCGGTTCGATGTCGAGGTCGTCGATCTTCATGCCGTCCGGAATCGGCACGAGCACGGACTCGCCGCAGTTCACGCACTCGATCTGGAGACCGGCGCCACGGTAGTCGATCGCGAGATTGTGGCCGCAGTGCGGGCAGTCGAACACGATGTCCGTGTCGCGGATGATCGTGCCCGCCTCTTCTTCGGCGTCCGCGTCGGCAAGGTTTTCCGCGGCGGCAAGGGCCTCCGCTTCAGCGGTCCCGGCAGCGGCCGGCGTCTCAAGTTCTTCGTTGTTCTCGTCTGGTTCCGTCATGATGGTCTCCTCGGGGTTGCGTGTATTATAAAACAAAGAAGGCCGGAGCGCAAGCCCGGCCTTCCCCGTTTTGCATTTTGTCACTTTCAGGTGGCATTACGCCTTCGTGACCTTGCCCGACTTGATGCAGCGCGCGCACACCGTCTTGCGGCAGGTGTTGCCCTTGCCGTCGGACACGCGCACCGTGTGCAGGTTCGGCAGGAAGCGGCGCTTCGAGATGCCGGTCGTGTGCAGGCCGATGCCGCCCTTGTACTTCGGCGAACCCTTGCGGACGATGTGGCGCCCGGCAGCCGGTTTCTTGCCGCAGATTTCACAGACTCTGGACATGGTTCCTATCCTTTCTCAAATTTGGTTTTCGCTCCTTCGCTCGTTCCGCTTTCGCTCACTCGCTCAGTCGCTCATGTTTCTTGACTCGCAGTTTCGCTCCTTCGCTCGTTCCGCTTTCGCTCACTCGCTCGGGAGCTCATGTTCTTCATTTGTCGGACTCGCCCGGCTGCCACTCCACGGACTGCTGGAACGCGTCGTCGAACGCCGCGCCGAGGCTGCCGAAGTCCATGTCGCCGGACGCGGAGCTCGTCGCGCCGGAGGTCGGCTCGGACTCGGCCTCGAGGGCCTTGACCTGCTCCTCCGTCATGTTGACGGCCGTCATGGACAGCCCGATGCGGCGGTCCTTGCGGTCGACCTTCACCACGCGGGCCTCGACCTCCTGGCCCTCCTTCAGCACGTCCTTGACATGCGTCACGCGCTCGTCGGAGATCTGCGAGATGTGCACGAGGCCGTCCACGCCGTCCTCCAGCTCGACGAACGCGCCGAACGACGCGATCTTCGAGACCTTGCCCTTGACGAGCTTGCCGACGGGGTACTTG
>JAFRSR010000254.1 GCA_017427485.1 Kiritimatiellia bacterium | reverse complement strand
TTGTTATGGAGAATGTGCTTCGCGCAAAGCAGCAACAACATCTAGCTGATTGAGAGGCCAAGTCATTCGTTTGCGCGAAGCAAAACTCCAAAATGGACTCCGTGTCTCCGAGGACACTCCCAACCTCCGTGCTAGCGCCGCCGGCCACCCCCTATCGCTGACCGATTACGAATGAGTTGCGTCAGGAGGGGCAGTGTGGTAAAATGAGCGCGAAAGGAATACAAGAAAATGATGCGTAAAACGATTTCTTCGGTCTTGGCGGTCGCGGCGTGCGTCGCCGCGTATGCGGGCGGGCTCAAGTTCGACATCTCGTCAGACCACGCGGACGCCACGTACAAGCTGGGCGAGCAGGCGGTGTTCACCGTGAAGGCGCTGGACGCCTCCGGCGCGCCGGCGAAGACCGGCCGTGTGAAATGGAACCTGAACAACTTCGGCGCCAAGGTGTTCGCCTCCGGCGAGGAGGACCTTGCCGCGAACGGCGGCACGTTCACCGTAAAGGGCGCGCAGACGGAGCCTGGATTCCTGCGTCTGGACGTCACCGAGGTGGGGAAGAAGCCGTCCTCGGCGAAGTGGGGCGTGGCGTTCGAGCCGAAGAAGATCGTGCCCGGCACGCCGTATCCGGACGACTTCATGGACTTCTGGCGTTCGGCGATCGCGAAGTACGACCGCGAGGTCACCGAGCCCATCCATGTGACGGAGGTGAAGCGCACCGCGGCTTCCGTGATGTACGAGCTGCGCATCCCGTCCACGCAGGGCCGCTACGTGTGGGGCTACTTCTCCGACCCCGTCGACAAGACGAAGGGACCTTTCCCGCTGCACGTGAGCGTGCCGGGCGCCGGTCCGTCGTCCTGGGGCTGCTCGATGGCCGGCAACGCGATGTACCTGAAGGTGAACGTGCACTACTACGACCCCGTGGTGCTGAAGGGCGAGCCGCACAAGAGCGCGAAGTGCCTGTCCGTGCAGAAGGAGGAGGACCAGGCGTACGCGAAGAAGTATCCGGTGAAGACCGTGCGCTACACGCAGTGCGGCATCGCCGCGTCGCGCGAGGACTACTTCTACTACGGCGTGATCCTCGCGGCGAACCGCGCGGTGGACTGGGCGGCGTCGCGTCCGGGCGTGGACCCCAAGCATGTGCGCTACACGGGCGGCAGCCAGGGCGGCGGCTTCGGACTGATCCTCACGGGCCTCAACAAGCACATCCGCCTCGCGTACATCGGCGTGCCGGCGCTCACGGACCTGCTGGGCGATCGGGTGTCGTCGCGCGAGGCCGGCTGGCCGCGCCTGATCGACGCGCAGCTGCCCGAGAACAGGGAGGCCGCCAGCAAGAACGCGCCGTACTTCTGCGGGGTGAACTTCGCGCGCCAGATCGACGTGCCCGTCGGCTTCGTGGTGGGCTTTATCGACACCGTCTGCCCGCCCCACGCTGGATACGCCGCCTACAACGTGTGCCCGTCCAAGAAGAAGGCGATCTTCGACTCGATCGGCTGGGGTCATGACGCCTCCAAGGGCAAAGGCGGCCCGGCCCTGACGAAGTGGATCGCCGAACAAGACAAGGCACAAGACGCTCCTTGACCTGGAATGGAGGAAATGAAGAAATGAGAATGAACAGCGAACATTCTTTACAGGGACAACGGGCATCTCGCCCGTTGCGCATGGGAGCTCTTTTGCTGGCGGCGCTGGCGTTTTGCGGCGCGGCGTCGGCGGCGACGGTGACGGCTGACCAGGCGAAGACCGCCGTGCAGCGGTGGCTGCGCGACGACCCCGCGCTGGGGTGTCCGATCCAGGGCGCTGTGGGCGAAGTGCGCACCTGCACGCCCACGAACGGCGCATCCTTCCATGTGGTGAAGCTGGCGGCGGGCGGATTCGTGGTGACCTCGGCCGACACGCGCCGCGCGCCGGTCGTGGCGTTTTCGTCGGGCGTGGATCTGGTCGAGGACGACGCCAATCCGCTCTGGGTGCTGTTGAAGAGGGATCTGGCGATCCGGACGCAGGGCGAAGCTTCCGGCGGCGGGGCGCGGCTGATGGGTGCGGCGCCGTCGGAAGTCGAAGCCGAGAACGAGGCGAAGTGGGCGAAGCTGCTGGGTGGCGGCGCGCAGTTGATGTCGATGCAGGGCATCTCGTCCGTGTCCGACGTGCGCGTGGCGCCGCTCGTGCAGTCGAAGTGGAATCAGGAAAATGTCGGTAGCGACTATTGCTACAACTATTACACGCCGAACCACTACGTGTGCGGGTGCGTGGCGACGGCTGGCGCGCAGATCATGCGCTATTTCTGCTTCCCCACGGCCGCGATGTCGCCGTACACGAATGAATACTGCGCCGTCAACGGCACTCCAACAACCCTCATAACCCAAGGCGGAACCTACGACTGGGGGCAAATGCCATTGGTGCCGGATTCTTCCATGACCGTCGCACAGCGGCAGGCCATCGGCAAGCTGACGTCCGATGTCGGTATTTGCTGCAACATGGACTACGCGTCTGACGGCAGCTCTTCGGGCGGCTATATGCTGGCCGATGCCTTCACCAACCATTTTGGCTATGCGAGCGCACAGGTTGCTAACTGGAAGACGGATCATAGCCTGTCTGCAGACGTGAAGAAAGCCCTGCTTTCTAACTTTGACGCAGGATTGCCCGTCGCCTTAGGGCTGGATGGTGACGGTGGACACGAAATCGTCGGTGACGGCTACGGCTATTCGGACGGGACGCTCTATATCCATTTCAACATGGGATGGGGAGGATACGACGACGCCTGGTACGCGCCGCCGGCAATGGAAAACACCCAATATAACTTCAGCATCATAGACGGCGTCGTGTACAACGTCTTCACGAACCAACCTCTCAATACTGTCATTTGCAGTGGCCGCGTGCTGGACGCCAATGGCGTTCCTGTGGAGAATGCGACCGTTTCATACTACGAACAAGGATCGCTTGGCGGTGGTTCTGGAATCCAGAGTGCCAATAATACCGGATATGTTTATACAGATCAAAAAGGGATTTATGCACTCATTCTCACACCGGGCTCGTATACGATATCGGCCTGGGCGGATAATGGGCCATCGGCGTCGGTCGCCGTGACTTTGAGCGCGAATGTGTCGATCGAATATGCCCCTGGAGGTGGTTATTGGACTCTCCCCGAACCGCAGGTGAACAACGTGTGCGAGAACGACATCGTGCTGACGGGCCTCGAGAGCGTCGCGGAGCCGCAGTTTACGCCGTCATCGTGCCTCTTCTATCCGTCTACGAACGTGGTCATCAGCTGCGCGACGGCCGGTGCCACGATTCGCTACACGCTTGACGGAAGCGACCCGACCGAGTCCAGCACGCTCTATACGGGCGCGATCACGGTCAGCGATAACGTGACGATTAAGGCGCGCGCGTGGAAGAACGGCATGAACCCTAGCGTGATAGTCACGGCTACCTACACCTACGATGCCGCCCAGGGCGCGCCCAAGGGCGACTACTTCGCCGATCCCATTGCCATCACGGGCGCGAACGGTAGCCGTGTCATCGAAGACAACTCTGCATACACGGTAGAGGATGGAGAGCCTTTGCATACTCTCCGTTCAGTGGGTGGCGGCAGCTACACCTACAACTACCAGTATCGAACCATCTGGTACCAGTGGACGGCGCCAGGGAGCGGCACGATTACGTTCCGATCGAAGTGCTCCGGCGGTGGTTACCGTTATCCGACTTTCATTGCGGTTTACACTGGAGACGCGCTTACATTGGACAATCGGCAAGCATTTGTTTACGAGTATGACACTTCCACCTATGTCACGACGCTAGATTTCGAAGCCGAGCAGGGCGTCACCTATCGCATTGTCGGAATGATGGGTTATGACGGAAGCGGCACATTTACGCTTACATGGTCCGGTGACCTGACGGTGGTTTCCACCGAAACTTCCACCACCGAGGTACCGGTGCCGTACACATGGCTCGACACCTACTTTGCCGGGCAGGGGACGTCCGCGCAGGCGTATGAAACGTTGGCGACCGCCGATCAGGACAATGACGGCTTCACGACATGGCAGGAGTATTTGGCGGGTACGAGTCCGACAAGCGCGGCAAGCCAGCTGAAGGCAACCATTCGCATGGAGGGTTCCACGCCAGTTGTCGAGTGGAATACGACGAACAGCAACCTGAACGCGCTCGGCTACCGGTATGTGCCGAAGGGCGCGACCAACCTGACACAACCCATCAACTGGCAACCCATGAACTCCACCCACCGTTTCTTCAAAGTGGTCATCGAGCCGGTGCAGTAGGCGGGAGTGCTGGGATGAGACATGCGGTGCTGTGGGCTGCCGTTGCGGTGTTGCCGTGGATTGCCTTTTGCAATAACTCCAATGCCCACGTGATTGAGTTCTTCGATGCGAATGTCTATGGTCGGTTGCCGCCTAAGCCCGCACAGTTGACATTTGACCTGGTGGAGCGCGGCGCGGCGTTTGGCGGTGCGGCGGAGCGTCGCCAGTACGTCGTGCGCAGCGGGGACGCGTGCGGCACGCACGCGTTCGACGTGCTCGTGTATCTGCCCAAGGCGACCTCGCCCGTGCCGGCGTTCGTGTATCCGAACTTCAGCGGCAACCATTCGCTCGTGGACGACCCGGACGTGCGCATTTTCGACGGCTACCCGTATGGCAACAAACGGCGCGAACGCGGGGCGCGGAAGGACCGCGCGCCGGTGGAGGAGATCGTCCGGCGCGGGTTCGCGTTCGCGACGTTCTGCTACGGCGCGGTCTATCCCGACTACACGCCTTCCACGCGCGACGCCGCGCCGGATTCGGTTTGGCGCATCTTTCCGAAGGAGAGGCATCCGCAGGAGATTCTGGCGCATCCCACGTGGTCCTGGGGATCGATGCGCGTGCGCGACCTTCTGGAGACGCTGCCCGAGATCGACCAGGCGAAGGTGGCAATCGCGGGACAGAGCCGCATGGGCAAGAACGCCATCGAGACGGGCGTGCACGACACGCGCTTCGCGCTCGTCTGCGCCAACTGCGGCGGCACGAAGTCGCTCAAGTTCCTCCCGAACCTCCGCTATCCACATTGGTTTTCGGCGAACCTCAAGAAGTACGTCGCGTGCAACAAGCTGGGGCAGACGGTGGAGCAGCTGGTCGCGCAGGCGGCGGCGTTCCCCGATCCGCCGTACGACCAGAGCGCGTTCATGGCCTGCATCGCGCCGCGCGCGCTCGTGGTCTCCGCCGCCACGGAAGACCGGTCGTCCCCGCCGGCGGCGAGCCGGATGTGCCTGGAGGCGGCGGAACCCGCCTTCCGGCGATACGGGAAGTCAATCGGCTGGCACCTGAAGAAAGGCCCTCACTCGATCACGCACGAGGACTGGCGCTTCTTCATGGACTACGCGCGCAACACGCTCGGCTGGTGAGGCCGGGTTAGGGGGCGAAGCAAGCCGGGTAGGGACGGATTGAGAAGGGCGCGACGCCTTTGCGCGTTTCCAGGGGCACCTCCTCGGGCCGTTTCCCGTTCTCCACCCAGTCGGTCAGGAGTTGCTGTTCGTCGAGCAGGCCCTTCACGTACTTGCCGGAACCGTGCGCGCGTCCGGGGATGAGGTAGAGGCGGCAGTTCTCGGCCAGCTTGTCGCGTCCGCCCACCTGCTCCGCGGCGCGTTCGTACCAGGCGATCATCTCGGGATAGGGCACGACGGAGTCTTCGAGCCCGCCGTACACGAGCAGCTTGCCGCCGCGCGCGAAGAACGCGGAGAGGTTGCCGGAGCAGGCGTTGAACGCGGGCGCCCAGGCCTTTTCCATGGCGAGCAGATCCGCGTCGGTCGTGTCCTCGATCTCGGACTTGCCGCGCAGCGCCTGCCACCAGTAGAGCATCCACTGGTTACCCTGCGCGGCCATGAACGACGCGCCGAAGGGAATGCCCGAGTGGATGTGCCGTCCGCCGATGACGGGACCGCGGAACATGTTGCGGAGGCGGGCCTGCTTGTCGGGTGTGCCGAGCGAGGGACACCGTTTCGCGGCGCAGGCGAGCACGCCCGCCTCGGCTTCGGGCGTCCAGCGGGGGTCGAGGATGAACTTCCCGCGCGCGAACGGCGGCGTTTTGTCCGCGAACCAGTCGAACGCGGCCTTCTCGGTGGCGGCGAACTCCTCGTGGGAGAAGAGGAACGTGCGGTGGTCGTCGTGCATCTGCCGCCAGTTCCAGAAGAAGTAGATGTGAAGCGGCAGGCGCGTGTTGGCGGGGACCCCGGCGAGGATGCCGTCGTAGTCCTCGGGATAGCGTTCGGCCTCGTGGATGGCCTGTCCGCCGCCGGTGGATTTCCCCTGGAAGTAGCTGTGGCGGATCTTGCGTCCGTAGTAGGCTTCGGTCATGGCCTTCGCCGTGACGGTCATGAGGTGGGTGGACCGGTAGCCGAAGTCGAGGACCGCGTCGTCCGTCTTCATGCCGCGCGAGGAACCCATGTCGGTGTGGGCGGCCGCGTCGCCCGCCTGGGCGACGGCCGTGAAGCGGCGCACGTTGCCGGCGGCGCCGCCGTTGCCGAAGCCGCGGAAGCGTCCCGACCATTTGTCGGCGGGCGGGAGCACGAGCGAGCAGCGGATGAAGGAGCCGGTGCCCGGACGCAGCACGTAGTCCACGGAGGCGATGCCGCTGCCCTTGTCGACCTCGGCCTGCGTGATCTCGCAGTTCGGGAGCTTGAGCGAGGTGACGGACGAAAGGGCATCTCCGCCGGCGACGACGGCCTGCGCCGCGCACGCGGCGGCCAGGGCCAAGACGATGTGCAAGTTTTTCATGGTGATATTATACCGCATTTCCGTGCGGTTGTGGGGCGTCAGAAGACGGGATGGTCGCGGTCGAGGCCGTCGAAGTAGTAGAAGGTGTCGCCCTTGGGGCGAATGTCGGTGAGCGTGCCCGTGTAGTGGCGCAGGTTGCGCGGCTTGTAGGGACGCTTCTCGACCTCCTCGACGTTCACGTCGATGCCGAGTCCGGGCTTGTCGCCGATCAGGAGACAGCCGTCCTCGTACTTCACGTTCTCGTTCGTGACGAGGCGGCGGAACGAGCCGTCCGTGAGCATCATCTCGTGGATGAGGAAGTTCGGCGTGGTCGCCGCAAGCTGGAGGATGGCCGCGTTGGAGATCGGGCCCGACGGGTTGTGGAAGCTCACCGGCACGTGGTTCGCCTCGCACATCGCCGCCACCTTCTTGGAGGTGAGGAGGCCCATGTTGTGGAAGATGTCGGGCTGGGCGATGTCCACGCAGTTCTTGCGGAGGACGTCGTTCCACGCGTACATGCCGTAGAACCGCTCGCCCGCCGCGATCGGCACGGACGAATGGTCGCGCACCCACGCGAGCGAGTCGTTGTTGTCGGGCACGACCGGCTCCTCCATCAGCATCGGCTTGAACGGCGCGAGCTCCTTCGACGCGGCGACGGCGGTGTAGTGGTTGAAGCGTCCGTGGCACTCGATGAGGATCTCCATCTCGGGGCCCACCGCCTCGCGCACCGCGCCGACCACCGCGACGGCGTGGTCCATCTCGGCGCGCGAGAGGGTCATGTGCGCCTTGCCGAATGGATCCCACTTGAGCGCCTGGATGCCGAGCGCCTTCACCTTCTTCGCCGCGGCAGCGAAATCTTCCGGCTCGCGCGCGCCCACGAACCAAGCGTTCGCGTACATCTTCACGCGGTCGCGCATCTTCCCGCCGAGGAGCGCGTGCACGGGCACGCCGTGGAACTTGCCCGCGATGTCCCAGCACGCGATCTCGATTCCGGCGAGCGCGCTCATCATCACGGGGCCGCC
>JAFRSR010000253.1 GCA_017427485.1 Kiritimatiellia bacterium | reverse complement strand
TGCTGCCGATAAGGGCGCTCTACAAGTCAGGACGGCTCGACGAGTTCCACAACTGGCGCGTCAAGGACCTGGCGCAGGTCGCCTTTGATGCCGCGTGATGCCATCTACGGCATGTCACTGCATAAATTCAGCGGGCCACCCGCGCGAAGGCGGGATGGTGAAAAGGCAGTGCGCGGGGTGCTGAGTTTTTGATATACTTTAACTGTCTTGCCCATGGTGGGCGAGGCGTTGATAATGACATTCTTCGGATGAGCGAATTTGTCCAGAGGCTTTCTCGGCGGTTGTTTTGGGATGTCGATCCCGAGACGATCGACGACCGTGCGCACTGTCGCTACGTGATACAGCGGGTGCTGGAGCGCGGAAGCCTTGAAGACATCCGGGCGACTGTCGCCCACTACACCCTGCCGTTCATGATTTCCGAGGCGCAGCAGATCCGCTCGCTCGATCCCGTTACGCTCGCCTTTGCCGCCTGCCTAGGGAACGTCAAGGAGGAGACTTTCAGATGTTGCACCTCGAGGCAATAGAGCCTGCCACGCTCGAATTGCTGAAGCGGCTGCAGGCGCTTCCGATGTTCGCAGAGACGAGGCTTGTCGGCGGCACGGCACTTGCGCTTCAGCTCGGGCATCGCGTCAGCGTGGATCTGGACGTGTTCGGGAAGTGGGACTACGCGGCGGATCTCCAACTGGAATTGTCAGGGGTCGGGCATGCCGAGAAGGAAAGCGGTACGCCGAACGGGAGAATGGCGTTTTTCTATGTCAATGGAGTCAAAGTGGATTGCGTGGCGTACGACATGTATCCGTGGCTGGAGCCGCCGGTTGAAGAAAGTGGCGTTCGGCTGGCCGGCGTGAAGGACATTGCCGCGATGAAAGTCAATGCGATAACGAATCGCGGAACGCGCAAGGATTTTGTCGACATGGCCCGTCTGCTCGACGACTATTCGCTCGAAGACATCTTCTCGTGGTATCGGGAGAAGTATCCAGCGGCGAATCCGGCATTGGCGATGCGAAGCATGTCCTATTTCGTCGACGCCGAGACGATGCCCATGCCAAGGATGTTGGTTCCGTTCGACTGGGATGAGGCGAAGGCCCGTATTTGTGCTGCCGTGCGTAAACTTGTCATGTCGGCTGGGGACAAGCCCCCGCCGGCACAGTAACATTGCCACAGCAACGCGAGAGGTGAGATCATGGGACTCGTGAAAACAAGAAGGCTGGCGGCGATGCAGAAGCAGCAGCGCGCTAAGACGGGGATGAAGCCGCCGGTGTACAAGGATCGGAGGAAGGGAGACTTCCGGTCTCGACAAGATGTTGACGCGAGATGGGCCGTGGCCGCAGGGCGGATTGCCAGATAAGGAGTTACGAGTATGGACATTTATTCAGTCTTTGGGAAGGCCGTCGCGATTATTGCGGTGGTTGTATTGCTTCGGATCGTGTGGATGATATTTCGCGCACGGATGCGCGGGGCGTTTGGCGAGACGCTGCTTGCCGGCGTCTTGCGCCGCAGGTTGGACGCTTCGATCTACCATGTCTTGGACGACATCTATCTGCCGCTTGACGACGGCTCGACCACGCAGATCGACCATGTCGTTGTCTCGCCGTTCGGCGTGTTCGTCATCGAGACGAAGACCTACAAGGGATGGATATTCGGCAATCCCCGAGACGCCCAGTGGACGCAAGCGCTCCCGAAGCGGAAGAGTCGGTTCCAGAATCCGCTTCGGCAGAACTATCTGCACGTGCAGCGGCTTATGGCGCTGACGGGCTTGCTGGCGGATGTGGTGCACTCCGTTGTGGCGTTTTCCGGCGAGGCGACCTTCAAGACGAAGTTCCCGCCGGAGGTGATGCACTTTGCCGACGTGGCCGACTATATCCTGTCTTTTAAGTCGAGGATGATTCCGCCGGAAGATGTAGAAGGGATTGTCGCAACCATCGTCCGTCTGGACGGCGCGATTCCTGCGGCGGTTCGCAAGGCGCACGTGGCGAATCTCCGCCGCCGCCATGAGAAGTGATGGCGTTTGCGAGAGAGGGACAACAGGGGCACGTTGACACAGTAGGATTGATACAGTAGCGCGAGAGGTGAGATCATGGGACTCGTCAAGACCGGGCGGCGGCTCGCCGAGGACGGCTCGCCCCACCGGGCGGCGCGGCCGGAGTCCGCGCCCTACCAGGTTGTGCGGAAGCAGTAGCGCGCTGCGGTTCTCAAAATGTCCCCGCAAGGATCCATTCCGGCGTCGTCCTCACCATTGCGTGGTACGTCACATATCGCGATTTGTGAAGTGGCGCGTAATGGCGGTGATTGGGAGTGTTGCCAATGTGGGAGTGTTGCCAGTTCCAATGTTGCCAATTTCCAATTGGGGATTGAAAACGGCTCATGCGGGGCATCATGTTGACAGATGCTCTGTGGCTTACCTTTCAATTAGCTTCTTGTCGAGCAGGAACGGAATTACTCCCACATGGACGACTCCGCTTTCGTCTCTCCACGGGTCCTGATAATCCCCAGTGACGACGATTTTCCGAAACGAATCGCCCGTCTTGCGAAGCGGCAATGTCTCCTGCTCGCGTTTCGCGTCCGTTTCCATCGCGTATGCCGACTGCACGTAGACCCTCTCGCCCGGAAGATTCACCACAAAGTCAACCTCGTGCTGGCGTTTTTCGCGCTTCCCACCCCTGCGCGTCTCAATCTCGACCATTCCGACGTCAACCGAATACCCCCGCGCCCGCAGTTCATTGAATAGAATGTTCTCCATGATGTGCGTCGGCTCCTGCTGCCGGTAGTCCAGGCGTGCGTTCCGCAACCCTACGTCCACGGAATAGTATTTGCTGGGGTAGTCCATGTAATGCCGTCCCTTTACATCCCATCGCTTCGCCTCCTCTATCAGGTAGGCCGACTTGAGGTAGCCCAGGTGACGGCGCACGACCTGATAGTCCGTTTTTACCCCGAGGACGGTTTTCATGGAGTTTGTCAGCTTTGCCGGATTGGTCAGGCTGCCGACGGCGCTCATGACGAATTCGCTCACATGATCCAGCACGGCCTCGTCCGCGAGCGGCGCGTTCCGCTCGACGATGTCCTTGAAGTAAACGGTCTTGAACAACCCCTGCAGGTACTCTTTCCTGTCGTTGCCTTCGGCGTACGCAAGCGATCCAGGCATGCCGCCGTAGACCATATACTCCTTCCATGCGGCAAGCTCGGTCTTGCGCATCGCCGAAAGAAACTCCGCGAAGGTGAACGGACAAATCCGCACGGTGTCCGCCCGCCCCCGGAACATCGTCGCCACGTCTTCGGAGAGGAACGACGAATTCGATCCCGTCACGAAGATGTCCGTATGCGCTCTTGCCTTCAGTTCGTTCAGCGAACCGTATATCGCGGCCTCGGCATGCTTGCGCTCTTCCTCGTTCGCCCGCTCCGGCAGGGCCATCTGCAACTCGTCGACAAACACAACCGCTCGTCCGCGAATGCGCCTGAGCGCGCGCGCCAGATGCTCATGGAGAGCATCTGGCGAACGAAGCCGTTCGTTCTTCTTCAGTTCAAGGGAGACGGACACGATCCAATCCGGCGCAAGGCCGTTCCCAAGAAGCCGCCGCCTCAACAATCGGTCGAGGAGAAAGCTCTTGCCGCACCGCCGTATGCCGGTTATGACCTTCACATTCCCGTTCCCCATCAGCCGGACGAGCCGATCGACCGTTTCTTCACGTTTGACAACCATCTGACCTCCTATTCTGGGGCGGATATCCACCTAACTTTTGTTCGTGCGGATATTATAGCATACCTTGGGCCGGTCATGTCCATGGGCCATGGAAAATTTTAATCGCTGCTTCCAGAAGTAAACGCACTTTCTCCGTTCGTTTACCCCCTATAAAGATTGGCTGTTGTCAATGAGAAAGGGAAATCTTCCTCACCCTCCCCGGGGAGGGGACGTGCGTTTACTTTCAGACAAGCAGCGGAATTG
>JAFRSR010000252.1 GCA_017427485.1 Kiritimatiellia bacterium | reverse complement strand
GCGGATCTTTCCGCCGGGCGCCGTCGTGACCGTGAGGCAGAAGAGGATCGGGCGCTTGCCGTAGATGAAGTGCTCCATCGCGTAGTCGAACAGGCGGCGGACGGGCGTGTTGTCGCGTCCCATCGCCTGCTCCATGCCGCAGACCGCCCCAATCATGTGGCTCGCGTTGATCATGCCGGACCCGCCCGCGCCCACGAAGAGGTTCTTCGCGTGGTTGGCCATGCCGATCACCTCGTGGGGCACCACCTGTCCGGGAGAGATCACGAGATCGTACTTCGGGTCCATCACGAGCCGATTCACCTCCACGGGCAGGGACTCTTTCCAGAGTCCGCCGGAGATTTCCTCCACGGCCTCGGCGGGAATGTCGCCGAGCTTCACCACGTCGGTGCGCCAGTTGTGCACGATCATCTTCTCGAAGGGAACGTCATTGAACATCGCCTTCCACTGTGTCTCGCTCACGGGCACGTGCGTGCCGAGCGCGGGCAGGATGTCCACATTCACGCCGACCGTGGTGAGCAGGTGGTAGCAGAAGTTCGTGATGAAGCCGGCGTTCGAGTGGAAGCGCGTGAAGTCGGGCGGGAGGATGAGGACGTTGCGCAGTTGCCCCGCGTCGATGGCGGGCCGGAGCGCCTGCACGAGCGCGTCGCGGATTTCGTCGTCGGTCAGTCCCGCGTCGGTCGCGGCGATTTTGAATGTCTCGGTCATGTTCTTTCTCCTTGGACGGTGCGTATTATATCACAAAACATGGTATACTATCCGCATGAAAACATCAGCATTCCTTGTCGTCACGGCGCTGGCGTGGTGCGCTTCGGCCGCTCCGCTCCGCTTCCTTTCGTTCAACATCTACGGCTACGGCGCCGAGGGCCTGTCGCCACAGAACCGCGCGGCGGGCGTGGAGGAGTCGATCGTCAAGTGCAAGGCGGACGTCGTCTCCCTCCAGGAGGTTGCGCCCGCGTGGTGGGACGGCACGCCGCTCTTCGCCAACCTGTCCGCCGAGTTTGGCGTCGTGCGCGGCGACGAGGAGGAGGCCCTGCTGCGCGCGGGCGCGTCCGGCACCTACCGTCCGCCGAACTGGGTGAACCACGAGCCGCTCCTCTACCGCAAGAGCCGCCTGAACCTGCTCGACTCGGGGCTCGACTTCTTCCACCTCTCGCTCCAGGCGGAGAAGAGCGTGACGTGGGCCGTGCTGGAGGACCGCACGGACGGACGGCGCTTCATCGCGTTCGCGACGCACTTCTGGTGGCAGGGCAACGGCGCCGAGAGCGACGCGATCCGCGAGCTGAACGCGCGCCACGTGCTGAACCGCGTGGCGGACATCCGCCGGAAGTGGGGCGACCTGCCCGTCATCGGCGGCGGCGACCTGAACTGCCGTCCCGGCTCGCTCGCGCACGAAGTGTTCCGTCTGGCCGGCTACCGCAACGCGGCGGACGCGGCGCCCGTGCGTTCGACGCACCGCTCGCACCACGGCTATCCCGTCAAGGGGAAGGACGGCGTGTTCCGCGGCGCGTTGCGTCCGGCGGCGGAGGACGTGCCGGGGATGTCCATCGACCACATCTTCTTCTCGCCCGGCATCCGCGCGCTCCGCCACCACATCTGGGTCGGACGGCCGGAGATTGACGTCTCCGACCACAGCCCCGTGACGGCGGACTTCGAGTTCACGGACGCGCCGAAGGACGCACGTCTGCCCGGCTCGCCGTCCACGCTGTTCGTCGAGGCGGCGCGCGCGGCGTACGCCACGCCCGCGTTCGCGTCGTACACGAACACGATCGTGCATCTCTTCGCGGGGCACATGGCGGACACGCTGGACCGTCCGCGCCGCGGCGACGTCGTGCGCTGGATCCACGTGCCGGGCGCGCGCAACGTGCGCGACATCGGCGGCTGGACGGGCCTGCGGGAGGGGCGTGTCTTCCGCGGCACGGAGCTGAACGCCGTGGGCGACCACAAGCTGAAGATCGGATCGGCCGGCAAGAAGATCCTGCTCAAGGAACTGGGGATCAAGACCGACCTCGACTTCCGCGCCCTCGACGAGAAGTCGCGCGGGAACTGCGTGACGAACTCCGCGCTGGGGGCGGGCGTGCGGCTCGTGGACGCGGTGATCCGTCCGTACACGCGCATGTACGACCAGACGAACGAGTATGCGGCGGTGCTGCGCGTGTTCGCCGACGAGAAGAACTATCCCGTCTACATGCACTGCTGGGGCGGGGCCGACCGCACGGGGACGGTGGCGTTCATCCTGGAAGGCCTCTGCGGCGTCTCCGAGACCGACCTCGCCATCGACTACGAGCTGACGAGCTTCACGATGTTCGGCCTGCGCACGCGCGTGAACCGCGGCACGGCCAACTTCGCCGACGTCGTCGCGAAGATCAAGACCTATCCGGGCGCGGCGCTCGCCGAGAAGTTCGCCGCCTATGCGCGCGACACGCTGGGCCTGACGGACGCGGAAATCGCCGCCATCCGCCGCAACCTCTGCAAGTAGTGAGATTTTACAATCAGGTTGCGCGTCTGGTGTGGTATAATCATGCACCATGAAAACACGCCTGATACTCATGTCGATCGCCGCCGCGGCCACGATCGCGGCCGCCGCCGCCGAGACGGCGACGGTTCGTTTCAACCTGAAGGACGGGTCCTCGCGGACGGAGGCCGTGGCGCTGGCGCCGATGCCGGACGGCAGCCTCCGTTTCACGCTGGCCAAGGAGAGGATCGCGGGCGACGTCTCCTCCGTGGACGTGATCCCCGCGTTCATGACGGCGAAGAAGGGCGACGCGGGCTACTGGATCGACGCGCGCGGCGCGTACGGGAAGTTCGAGCGCGACGACGGCCTCTACGAGAACGACCGCGCGGGCTGGATGCCGATCTTCGGCCTCAAGCGCGGCGATACGCTCTGGTACGGGCAGGTGATGAAGTGGCGCTGCGACTACCGCTTCCGCGCCGAGGCGAAGGGCGAGGCGTACGCCGCCTACCCGCGCTTCGCCGTCGACACGGTTCGCCAGTACTTTCCCGTGTACCAGGACATCGTGGTGGACTACCGCAGGCTGGACGGCAAGGACGCCGGCTACGTGGGCTACGCGAAGGCGTACCGCAAGTACCAGTTCGAGAACGGCGGCATCCGCATGGCGAAGGACCGCGCGAAGACGAACCCCGTCACGGAGTACCTCCTCGACTCCTTCGTCATCCGCATCTCCCAGCACTGCCGCAAGCAGGTGCTGAAGGACCGCACGATGCGCATGACGAAGAAGAACGAGCAGCCGCTTCTCGTGCACATGCCGTTCCTCATCTGCCAGGACTTCATGCAGATGCTCCATGACGCCGGGGTGGACAAGGCGACGTTCCTCTCCGCCGGCTGGACGTCGGGCGGCTACGACGGACGCTACCCCGACCAGTTCCCCGTGGAGCCCGCGATCGGCGGCGAGGACGGCTTCCGTGCGCTCGCCAAGCGCTGTACGGATCTCGGCTTCCAGATGTCGGCCGAGGTCGACTACACAGAGATGTACGGCCCGGCCGACCGCTTCAACCTCGACCTAGCCTGCCGCTACGCCAACGGGCAGTTCCCCAACGGCGGCTTCTGGCCGGGCGGCCTTGCGTACAACCTCTGCACCAAGAAGGCGTGGGAGCTCGGATGGTACCAGATGGACTTCGCGCGCCTGCGCGACGTCATTGGGCCCGGGCCTCTCTTCTTTGACGTAATGTCCGCCATCGAGCCGCGCCGCTGCGGACACCCCGCGCACCCCGCCACGGGCGACGACATGGGCGAGGCCTACACGCGGCTCTTCAAGCTCGCCAACGAGACGATGGGCGGAGCGGCCAGCGAGTGCGGCTTCGACCTGGGCATCCGCTACCTCGACTACGTGAACTACCTCGCCCACGAGATCGGCAACTGGAAGCGGAACAAGTTCAAGGGGTTCCAAAGCGGCGTGTTCCCCGTGTGGGAGCTCGTGTACCACGGCGTCGTGTTCTATACGTCCGACCGCTACCTCCAGAACCACACCTACGGCAACGAAGACCGCTCGAACGGCGCGTTCGACTACGGCTGGGGCATCTACGACCGCCAGGAGGATCCATGGAAGGCGCTGAAGCAGATCGAGTTCGGTTCGCGCCCGATCCTCTACACGCACACCTTCAGCGACATCCCCTCGATCGTGAAGGCATGGCGCGAGTACAAGCCAGTGCGCCACCTCCAGAAGGAGGAGATGACCGACCACCGCGAGGTGGCCAAGGACGTGTTCCTCACCGCCTACGGGGACGGTTCGCGCACGGTGTGCAACTTCAGCAAGGAGCCGTTTACGTACGAGGGCGCGCGGATCGAGCCGCTCGGCTACGCGCTTTTTAACCCCGACGGGACGAAGAAGACGTTCGCATTCGACAAGGACAAGGGTCTCTGTGAGAAATAAGACTTTGAGGATGGAGGAAAGTCTATGAGCAAGAGATTCGCAGGGCGAGTGCGGACGGCGGCGTGCCTGGTTGCGTTGGCCGTACTCTCCGCCGCGGCTTCGGAGCGCATCGCGCTGACGGACGGCTGGAAGTTCTCGCGCGAGGAGCATCCCGGGCAGATGCGCTATCTGATGTACGACATGGTGGCCGACTGGCTTGACTTCATGGGGCGCGACCTCATGGAGCTGCCGGGACCGTGCCGCACGCCGGACGGCGAGCCGGCGATGTCGCAGAAGTTCTACAAGCCGGATTTCAAGGACGACGCCTGGCGCGTCGTCTCCGTGCCGCACGACTGGGGCGTGGAGCACGCCTTCCTGCCCGACCTCCCGCACCTCGACGCCCACTTGGACGTGACCGGCCCCGGCTGGTATCGGTACAGGTTCAAAATGGAAGATGGAAAATTGAGTAAGGGAGGCCACGTCTTTTTCGCCTGCGACGGCGCGATGAGCTTCGCGATGGTGTGGATCAACGGACATTTTGTTGGGGGCTGGCCCTACGGCTACACGCCGTGGCGCGTGGAGCTCACGAAGTGGCTGAATCCGAAGGGGGAGAACGTGTTGGCGGTGCGTTGCCACAACTGGAAGGACGCCTCGCGCTGGTACACGGGCGCGGGACTGATCCGCGAGTGCCGTCTGGAGATCGAGCCGGCGGACTTCGTCCTGCCCCGCTCGGTGTTCATCACAACGCCCGAGGTGACGCGCGAGAAGGCCACGGTGCATGTGTCCTACGAGATGTCGAAGAGCGGAAAGAAGGAAAAAACGTTCACCGTCGAGAAGCCGCGCCTGTGGGACGTGGATGATCCCCACCTCTACACGCTTGAGCTGGAGGGGCGGACGTACCGCTACGGCATCCGCACGATCGGGTTCTTCCCCGACGAGCGGGGGTTCCAGCTGAACGAACGGCGCGTGCAGTTGAAGGGCATGTGCCTCCACCACGACCTTGGCGCGATCGGCGCCGCCTCCAACGTGAGCGCGATGCGGCGCCGTCTGGAGCTTCTCCGCGAGGCCGGCTGCAACGCCATCCGCACGGCGCACAACGAGCCCGACCCCAAGTTCCTCGACCTCTGCGACGAGATGGGGTTTCTCGTGATGGACGAGATCTTCGACCAGTGGTCCCTCTGCAAGAGCGCGAACGACTACGGCCGTCTCTACGAGCGCTGGTGGGAGCGCGACCTGCGCACGTGGATCCGCACGGACCGCAACCACCCCTCGGTGATCATCTGGGGCTTCGGCAACGAAATCATGGAGTCGCGCATGACGGACAAGGAGCGCAAACTCTTCAAGAAGCTCGCCGCGGAGATGGTGCGGGTGATCCACCAGGAGGACCGCACGCGCCCCGCGACGACGGCGGCCGACAATCCCGTCAACGCCTTCAACGGCTACGCGGAGATTCCCGACATCTACGGTTTCAACTACCGTCCCACGCACTACGCCAGGTTCCACGCCGAGAACCCGCAGAAGCCGTTCTTCGGCAGCGAGACGGTGTGCCTGCTCTCCACGCGCGGTGAATACTATTTCCCCGTGAACTACCGCAAGAAGGGCAACACCTACGGTTTCCCGTACTTCGACTTCCACGCCTCCGCCTACGGTTGGGAGGGCGAGTACGCGCCGGACTTCGAGTGGGAGGCGCAGGAGAAGACGCCGAGCGTGATGGGCGACTTCACCTGGACGGGCTTCGACTACCTCGCCGGCACCTTCTCCTCGCCGATGCTGCGCCGCCATCCGCAGAGCCGCGACCCCGAACGCCAGAAGCGCGAGGAGGCCGAGGTGGCGCTCTACGGTTCCGTGCGCGGCGGCATGCACACGTGCCCCACCGGCATCTTCGACCTCGCCGGGTTCCGGAAGGACATGTTCTACCTCTACCAGTCCAAGTGGCGGCCCGACCTCAAGATGGTGCATCTGCTGCCGCACTGGAACTTCCCGGAACGCGTCGGGCAGAACGTCCCCGTCTATGCCTACTCGACCGGCGACGAGGTGGAGCTGTTCGTGAACGGCGTGTCGCAGGGACGCCGGAAGCGCGAACCCGGCCTGTGGCGCTTCGTGTGGAACGACGTCGTCTACGCCCCCGGTTCCATCCGGGCCGTCGCGTATCGGGACGGCTGCGTGTGGGCCGAGGAGGAAGTGCGCACCACGGGACCGGCGGTGCGGCTTGCGCTGGAGCCGGAGAAGCCGGCGATCGCGGCGGACGGCGTGGAGCTGGGCTACGTCACGGTGAAGGTCTGCGATGCGGAAGGGCGCTTGGTGCCGCGTGCGTGTCCGCAAGTTGCCATCTCCGTGACGGGCGGTGGCGAGTTCGTGGCGGCCGACAACGGCGACGAGTCCGACTTCACGTGGTTCGGCGCGAAGGAGCGCCGCGCGTTCAACGGGCTCCTCTCGGTCATTGTCCGCGCGAAGAAGGGCGCTGCGGGGCCGATTGAGATCAAGGTCGAGTCGAAGGGCCTGGAACCGGCGACGGTCAGGCTCACGACAAAATGAGAATGGCAGTGTAGTCCGCTGCCCACGCTGCGCGCGAGAATGTAAATGAGGATGATTTCTGAGTTTTTTAGACAGGATTACAGGATTATCAGGATTAACAAGATTATGAAATCAAAAATCCTGTAAATCCTACAAATCCTGTAATCCTGTCTCAACAAGCAGGTGTAGAAAGAGTAAGAGTAGGAATTGGAAAGAAGGATGAGGACATCGCGCAAGATAGTATCGGGAATGCTGGCGGTGATGGCGATTTCCGTTTCAGGTGACGAGCTGGGGACGTTCTCCGGGATGCTCTGGACGGAGTTTGAGAACGCCTATCTGTCGTCCAGCGGGACCCTCTGCGACACGCGTCCGATCTCGCTTCAGAACCTCGACTGGAACTTCTCGCTCGGCGACTACGGCTATCTGTACGGCTACGGGTGTTTCCTCAGCATGCTGCACGACCGCCAGCACGAGCTGCACCGTCCGGCGTTCAACGAGTTCGAGGGTGGCGCGTTCTACGGGTACGACTGGAAGCTGAGCGAGAACGTGACGTTCGTGAACGCGGCGGGCGGCGTGTGGAATCCGCTCTTCGGCTACAGGTATCCGTACCGGGACACGCTGTGGGAATACCGTTACTTCCAGTCGCTGGAGAACCCGTACATCACGCCGTTCTGGGACATCCTCGGCCTCATCGAGCCCAACCAGTGGGTGCGTCTGCGCTACGGCGTGCGGCGCACGTTCAAGCTCACGGACACCTTGGACCTCACGCCGATGGTCGAGAGCGTGTGGGGCACGCCGCGCCGCTTCTACGCGCGCTATGGCGAACGGCCGAACCATCCGTTCCTCGGCGGCGACATCATCACCGCCACGGTCGGCCTGAAGCTGGAGTGGCACATCACGAAGGAATGGAGCGTCTGGTTCAAGGTGCGGCAGTTCGACACCGTGAACCACCAGGCGCGGCGCCTGGAGCGGAAGAAAACCGACTACTGGGCCAAGACGGACTACACCTTCTTCACCCTCGGCGTCGGCTACAGGTTTTAAGCGGGGGACATGTGAGGAATCATTTATGGCAAAAATAGGAATCTCCAGTATCGCCGTGATGGCGTGTGCGGCGGTGTCTCTCGCCGCGGACGGAACGTTTGTCGATTTCGCGTCCGCCGGGCCGCAGTACACCATATCCACCGGACAGTTCGCCCGGCCGGAGGACGCCGCGCGCCAGATGAGCGTGGGCCCGGACGGACTGACCGTCCTCTTCGACACCGCGCGCGAGGGCAAGCCGTACCGCTGGGCGACGATCAGCGTGCCGCGTGTCGTGGGCGGCGGCCGCGACTGGTCGACTTTGCGCATACGCCTGCTCCTTGCCGGGATGCCGACGGGTAAGGCACGCCGCGACATCGCGCTCAACCTGACCGACGCCCATGGCGAGACGTTCCAGTACTACCCCTGCGGCTTCAGCGAGGACGCGGACGGCAACCTCTGCCTTGAATACGACTTCGCCGGCAAGCATGGCCACGGCTGGGGCGGCGACGGCAACCACCAGATGGATCTTCCCGCCCGGCTTTCGGCGCTCAACGTGCATTTCGGCGGAGAGGGGACCGGGCGCGTGACGTTCCGCCGTATCGAGAGCGCCGAAGACGCGTGCGGCGCCGCGCGTACCGTCGTCTCCTGCGAACCCATCTCGACCGACACCACCTACCCCGGCGCGCGTCCCTTCAACGGTCCGCGCACACTCACCTTCGAGGTGAATCCAGCCGTCTCGGGAACGGCGCGCCTGACGCTGTCCTCGGGATCGGCCGGCAACGCCTGGCAGGGGCGCATGGACGGCTTCGACGGCGTCGTCTCGAACGGCATCGCGCGCTTTGACCTCAACCTGCCCTACGGCAGGCGTTACGAGTTCATGAAGCTCGTCGTGACGGAGTCCACTGGTAGGGCGCGGCCTCCGGACGCGCCGATTGTCCGCGCCGTCGGCGAATTCCTGCAGACCGAGGCGGAGGCGATGCGGCTCGACGTGGACACGGGGAATCCGCTGCATCTCGTCCGCGACGGGAAGGAGAAGCCCGTGCTCGTCGTGCGCAACCCGGCGGCGCGGGCGGTTTCGTGGCGGACCGCGTTCGTGTTCAGGGACGTCTTCGGGCGGCGGTTCGAGATTCCGTTCGCGCGCGAGATGGCGGCGGGGGAAGAAGTGCGCGTGGAGGTTCCCGGACCGCTGCCGGCGAAGGGGCTGTGGCGCGTGGCGGCGAACGTGACGGGCGGCGACGGCTCGCGCGCGTTCAAGGAGACGCGCTTTGCCTTCATCGACCGACACGAGCGGACGCCGATCGTCGAGAAGCCGAAGTTCCGCTTCGGCATCCACTACCACGGCACGCACTACTGGCCGCATCTCCTCGACCTAACGGTCGAGGCGCTTGTCGCGGCCGGCGCGAAGTTCACGCGCTGCGACTACGACCACATGTGGAGCGACATCGAGCGGACGCCGGGCGTATACGACTGGATGAAGTCGGACGCCATGATCGAGCGGCTCCGCAACGCGGGACTCGCGCTGGACATCATCATGCTGGCCATGCCGTCCTGGGCCATCGACGAGACCGCCCGCGCCAAGGCCCCCGACCAGAGAAAGCGCGGGCTGCGCGTGCGCTATCTGCCCATCAAGCCCGGCACCTTCCGCGCGTTCGCGGAGGTCTACGCCCGGCGGTACGGCACGAAGATAGACTACTACGAAATCGGCAACGAGATCGACCTGACGGGCGCGGAGACGCTCCCGCATGAGGCCGCTCTCGCGATCCAGCGGGAGGCGTACGAGGGACTCCACGCGGGCTGCTCCAACGTGTGCGTCACGACCTGCGGCTGGGCGGGCGCGTATACGTCGCCGGACGCCACGCCCGACACCTACAACGTGGGAATCCAGGAGGCGTTCGCGGAGCATCCCGAACTCTACGACGTGTGGGCGCAGCACGTACACGGCCCGTTCGCGCGGTTCGCGAACGTCCTCGACGGCGGCTTTGCCAAACTGCGCGAGCGGACGCCGCTGAAGACGCGTCCCTGGATCTCGAACGAGACCGCGCTGACGAGCGCCTTCGGCGAGGAGAACGCGGTCGCGCGCAACGTCTGGATGAAGCCGCTGTTCGCCTGGAGCCGCGGCGCGCGCGACTACATCTGGTACAACCTGCGCGCGACGGGCTGGTTTGACGGCTCCGAACCGGGCTACGGCCTGATCACGCCCGATTTTCATCCGCGCGCGGGCTACGCCGCCTTCGCCGCGCTGACGACCGTCTTCCAGGGCTTGGATTATGACGGCGCCGTCTACTCGCGCGGCCTGCGCCACCTGCTCCGCTTCCGCGGCACGTCGCAGGCGATGCCCGACGGACTCGTCCTCGCCGGCTGGGACGACAAATTGGCGGCGGACGATTCATGGACCGTGCGCATCGCGACCGATGCGACGCGCGCGGAACTCTGCGACCACATGGGTAACCGCACGCCCGCCCAGATAGACGGTGGGACCGTGACGTTCACGGTCGGCCGCAATCCGCAGGCGCTCCTCCTCTTCGGCGCGGCGAAGGCCGAAGCCGCCGACCTATAGCCCTTCGAATCCGTCTCGCTCATCGGTCTCGCGGGGAAGAATGCCGTGATGGGTCTTCAGTTCGGGAGTCCACTGATTACGTGCCGGATTCTGTCGCAAGATTAGGGTTGCCAACCCCCTATTGTTATGGGATAATGTGCCTCGACCCTGAAAGGAAAGGAATCCGAAGATGACGATAGCCGACGTGGTGAAGATTCTCGACGGCAAGCTGATGGCCGGCGACGGCACGAGCCCGCGCGCCGTGGGCGCCGTGGTGGCGAACGACCTCATGAGCGACGTGCTGCTGAACGATGCGGACGACATCCTGCTGCTCACCTCCCTCGCGAGCGACCAGGCCATCCGCACGGCCCACATCGTGGGCGCGATGGGCGTGGTGGTGCACAACGCGAAGCCCCTCTCCGAGACGATGCTGAAGGTGGCCGTGGACCTCGGCGTGCCGCTCGTCTCCAGCCCGCTTTCGAAGTACGACGCCTGCGTGCGCCTGCACGACGCCTTCCTCGCCGAGGAGCGCGGCTGACCGCCGCGCCGGAGGACTTGGACATGGACAACGGCTATTCTCCCACGATTCTGCAGGGGCAGCACACGAACGACGACGAGATCCTCGCCAAGACGCCGCTCGACGCGAAGGCGCTCGGCGGCGACTCGAGCGTGATCATCATGGAGCTCCTGCAGCGCTTCAAGGTGCGCGACGTGATGAAGCGCCAGATCATCTCCGTGTCGCGCACCGCCTCCCTGCGCGAGGCGCAACGCCTCATGCGCGAGAACCGCATCTCGGGCCTGCCCGTGTGCGAGGAGGGGCGCCTCTACGGCATCGTGTCCGTGAACGACATCATCACCGCGCTCGACAACGGGTGGATCGAGGACACGTGCGAGAAGCACATGGCCTGCAACCTCGTGGTGCTCGAGGCGGGCATGCCCATCTCCTTCGCGCTCCGCTACTTCAACAACTACACCTACGGGCGCTTCCCGGTGCTCGACTCCGACCGCAAGCTCGTGGGCATCCTCTCCCAGCGCGACGTGATGCGCGCTCTCCTCTACGAGCTCTCGGTGGAGATTCGCAAGCTCGAGCGCAAGACGTCGAACAACGTTCCCGTGCACGTCACGGGCGAGCACTACTTCCGCCGCGAGTGGGCCGTGGTGCGCAACGACCTCTCCCGCGCGGGGCACGCCGCGAACGACATCAAGGGCATCCTGCGCGAGCGCAAGGTCGCGCGCGCCGTCGCGCGCCGCGTGGCCGTGGCCGCCTACGAGCTGGAGATCAACATCTGCATCCACTCGCACGGCGGCGTGCTCGTGCTGCTCATCTCCGACGAAACGATCACCGTCACCGCGAAGGACCGCGGCCCCGGCATCCCCGACATCGAGTGGGCCTGCCGCGACGGCACGTCCACCGCGAACGACTGGATCCGCTCCCTCGGCTTCGGCGCGGGCATGGGCCTTTCCAACTCCAAGCGCGTGTCCGACTTCTTCGACATCCAGAGCGAGGTCGGCAAGTTCACGAAGGTGACCTGCACGTTCAACCTCAACCCGCCGGATTCGGCCGACGGTAGGGCGGTCGCCCCGCGACCGCCGTCCCAGGAAGGAGGCGCCCAATGACCGCGGCGGAAATCTGCGCGGCGGTGAACGGCACCGTCGCCGTGGACGTGGCGGACGCCGCCGCGTCCGGCGTGTACGTGGGCGACCTCCTCTCCGACATCATGGGCCACGCGGGCGAGGACTGCGCGCTCGTGACGATCCAGAACCACCTCAACACGATCGCGGTCTGCACGCTTGTGGGCTGCGCCGTGATCGTGCTCTGCCACGGCCGCCCCGTCCCGCCGGACATGGCGGAGGCCGCCGCGCGCGAGGGCGTGGCGATCGTCGTCACGCCGCTCTCGCAGTACGCCGTGGCGCGCGCCCTGTCCGCGCTGCCGCCCGCCGAACACTGACCGTGAAGTTCGACCTCCATATCCACAGTTGCCTGTCGCCCTGCGCGAACCTGGAGATGTCGCCCTCCGAAATCGTGCAGCGCGCCGTCGCAGCGGGCATGGACGGCATCGCGCTCACCGACCACCAGAGCGCGCGCAACACGCCCGCGATCGCCGAGTGTGCCCGCCGCGCCGGGCTCGCCTGCCTATTCGGGCTCGAGGTCTGCACCGCGGAGGAAGTCCACACGCTCGCCCTCTTCGACACCACCGAGCAGGCCCTCGCGATGACGGACTGGGTCTACGCCGCGATGCCCAAGCGCGTGAACGACCCCGAGACGTTCGGCGACCAGCCCGTCGTCACCTGGGACGACGACATCGTCGAGATGGAGTGGCGCATCCTCGCGATGGGCTGCCGCAAGGCGATTCCCGAAGTCTCCGCGAAATGCCACGAGCTCGGCGGCATCTACCTCGCCGCGCACATCGACCGCAGCGCGTTCTCCGTCTACTCCCAGCTCGGCAACATTCCCTCCGACGGCGCCTTCGACGCCGTGGAGATCTCGCGCACGGCGGATGAAACGATCTGGCTGCCGAAGGCGGAGGGCTACGCCGTGACGCGCAGCTCCGATGCACACAACCTCGATGACGTCGCGCGCGTCTGGACCGAGGCCGATCTCCCCGCATTCACCACCGCAGCCCTCAAGTCGGCGTTCGCCGCGCGCGCGACGCGCATCTCCTCCCGACTGACATCGTTTTGAGAAAGGTCCTTTGATGAAGATTTGCATGAGAATTTGTCTGCTGGCCGCGCTGCTGCTCGCGGTCGCCGGGTGCGCGACGGCGCCGAAGCTGTCGCTCTGGCGCGACGAGGCGCCGGCGAAGAAGGCGTTGCTGGCGTACGTGGAGGCCGTGACGGACAAAGGATCGCCCGACTACATCCCGCCGGCGGAACGCGTGGCCGTGTTCGACTTCGACGGCACGCTCTTCTGCGAGACCGACCCCACCTACTTCGACTGGCTGCTGTTCGAGCACCGCGTACTGGACGATCCGTCCTACAAACCCACGGACGAGCAGCGCGCGGCCGCAACGGCCTCGCGTACGCGCACCTCCATCCCGGGCCTCACGCTCGACCGCGAACGGCTGATCGTGGAGGTCTACAAGGGGATGACGCTTGAGGAGTTCGCGCGCTACGTGCGCGCCTTCATGGAGGAGCCGCAAACGGGTTTCACGGGGATGAAGCGCGGCGAGGCGTATTACCGGCCGATGCTGGAGGTCGTGGAACTGCTGATGGCGAAGGATTTCCGCGTGTACGTGTGCAGCGGGTCGGACCGCCTGCTCCTGCGCGAGGTGGTGCCGCCCGTGATCGACCTGCCGCCGGACCGGCTCATCGGGTCCGACTGCGCGATCGTCGCGCGCGGGCAGAACGGACGCGACGGCCTCGCCTACACGTACCGTCAGGACGACGCGCTCGTGATGGGCGGGAAGTGCATCATCAAGAACCTCCAGATGAACAAGGTGCCCGCGATCGTGCGCGAGATCGGCGTGCAGCCCGTGCTCGCCTTCGGCAACAGCTTCTCCGACGCGAGCATGCTCAACTATACGCTCTCGCGCAACCCGCACAAGGCGCTCGGGTTCATGCTCCTCTGCGACGACACCGAGCGCGAGTACGGCAATCTGGCGAAGGCGCGGAAGGTGCGCGACGCCTGCGGACCGAATGGCTGGATTCCGGTCTCCATGAAGGACGACTGGACGACGATCTACGGCGACGGCGTGAAACGGAAGTAGAGGAACGGCAACATGCATGCAACATTGGCGGACGTCATCGCCGACACGGCGCAGAACTCCATCGAGGCGGGGGCGAAGCACGTCTCGCTCACGCTCGTAGAGGACGGCGCGACCATCGCCGTCACGATCAAGGACGACGGGAGGGGCATGGACGAGGAAACGCAAGCGCGCGCCTTCAACCCGTTCTACACCGAGGCGGGCAAGCACGACAAGCGCAAGGTGGGGCTCGGGCTCCCGATCCTCAAGCAACTGTGCGAGTCGACGGACGGCGCGGTGAGCCTCGCGTCGCAGAAGGGCGTGGGCACGGAGCTCCGCTATTCTTTCTCCGCCACGCACATCGATCTGCCGCCAATGGGCGACCTCGCCGAGACGGTGCTGATGCTCTTCAACTACCCGGGCGATTTCGACCTCACCTTCACCCACCGGAAAGGCGCGGAGGAGTACTCCATCTCGCGTCTCGAACTCGCCGACGCCGTGGGCGGTCTCGAATCCATTGAGGGCATATCCCTCGCCCGTGAGTTCCTCCAGTCCCAGGAAGGGGCGCTGTAATCTTCGCTGTAGACATGGTATAATATCGCCCGTGGAAATCAAGAGACATATTCCTCAGATAGGGGCGGCCGCGCTGAGCGCGGCGTTGTTGGCCGCGGCGTTTCCGCCGTTTGGCGAGACTGCTGCCATCGCGGTGGCGATTGCGCCTCTGCTGGTCGTCGCGCGCATGGCGTCGCCGAAGAAGGCGGCGTGGACGTGGTTCGGCGGCGGCTTCGCCTTTTGGTTCGCGACGCTGGGGTGGATGCCGGCGATCTGCAAGAACGACGGTCCTTGGCCGCTCGTGGGGCTGGGCTGGTTCGGCCTGGCCGCGCTCTGCGCGGGGTACTTCGCGCTCTTCGGCTGGCTGGACGCTCGCGCGTGGCGCCGTTTCGGCCGGTGGGGCCTCGCGTTCGAGCCGATCCTCTGGGCCGGCGTCGAATGGCTGCGCGGCTGGCTGTTCACGGGCTTTGCGTGGAACTATCTCGGCACGGCGCTCGTGCCCATCCCCGATTTCCTCGCGCCGGCGCGCGTGGGCGGCGTCTATCTTGTGAGCGCGCTCGTGGTGCTGGTCAACGGCGTATTCGCCACGCTCGCCTGCCGAGTCGTCACGCAGATGCGGCGCGAGGCGCGGCCGTCGGGGGGGCGCTGGATGCGTTCGCTCGAAACGGCCCTGCCGCTCGCCGTTGTCCTTCTCGTCTCTTGGCTCTCCCACGAACCACTAAACACGAACCATAACCACGAACCACGAACCACGAACCACGAACCACGCTCCGCGTGGCGCTCGTCCAGCGGAACGCGCCGTGCGTGTTCCGCGCGGGGCGTGAACGCCAGGATCCGGTGGAGGCCTACAGGCGGCTGGTGGAGGTGGCGTCTCCGGCGAAGCCGGATCTCGTCGTGTGGGGCGAGAGCGGGATGTCGGAGTTCGGGTATCTTGTGGGCGAACGCGCGCAGAGCGCCGCGAAGTATTTCTCGCGTCTCGCAGGCGGGGCGTCGCTTCTCACGGGCGGCGACTACCGCGAGACGACAAACGGGGCCGTTCGGGTCTACAACGGTGCGGGACTCTACACCCCGGCGGGCGACGGCATGGACTTTCAGGTGTATGCCAAGCAGCATCTCGTGCCGTTCGGAGAGTACATCCCGTTCGACAAGTGGATCACGCCCCTGCAGAAGCTCTCGCCCATCGGGGTGTCGCTTCATCCCGGCGAGGCGAAGGTGTTGGAGGTTCAGGTGGGCGGACGCCTCGGCGAGGCGTCCCTACCAGGTGGTTGTGTTGTGAAGGTGGCGCCGCTTATCTGTTTTGAGGATACGTTGCCGGCTCTTGCGCGGAAAGGTGCGCAGTTGGGTGCGCAGGCGATCGTGCTTGTCACGAACGACAGCTGGTTCTCCGATTCCTGGGAGGCGGAACAGCATGCCTGGCAGGCCGTTCTGCGCGCGGTGGAGACGGGCATCCCGGTCGTCCGCGTGGGGAACTCGGGCGTGACGGGCGTGATCGAGGCGTCTGGCCGCGCGCGGTGGCTGATGGACGGCTCGGGTCGTCCGCTCGTCGACGCCTCCGGTTGTCAGCTTGAAACGGTGCAGGTGCGGTCGGCCCCCCGCCTCACGCCGTATGTGCGGTTCGGGGACTGGCCGCTGCTGGTCCTTTTCGCCGCTTCCCTAGTGGGCCTGTTTATGGTAAAATGTAGACATGAAAACGACTGATAACTGTCCTTGTGCCTCCGGCAAGCCGTACGGCGAGTGCTGCGGGCCGATCATCGGCGGCAAGCGGGCGGCCGCGACCGCCTCCGAGCTCATGCGCGCGCGCTACAGCGCCTACGCGGTGG
>JAFRSR010000251.1 GCA_017427485.1 Kiritimatiellia bacterium | reverse complement strand
GCGCTGCTACGGCGCGGCGGCGCGGAGGTGCGCGTGCTCGACGGCGACGACGCGTATCCGGACGGCGCGTGGGATCTCGCGGTGACGAGTCCGGGCGTGCCGCTCACGCATCCGTGGCAGGTCGCGGCGCGCGCGGCGGGAGTGTCCGTGATCAGCGAGCTTGAGCTCGGCGCGCGACACTTCGCGGGGAAGATGCTCGCGGTGACGGGATCAAAGGGGAAAAGCTCCGTGGTGAAGCTCGTCGCGGACGGCCTCAACGCGGCGGGCGTGACGGCGGTCGCGTGCGGCAACTACGGCACGCCGCTCTGCGAGGTGGCGCTCATGGAACCGCAGCCGGCGTGGGCCGTGGTGGAGGTGTCGAGCTTCCAGATGGAGACCACGCACCCCGCGCATTTCCGTCCCGTGGCGGCCGCGATCCTCAATCTGCAGGAGGACCATCTCGACCGCCACGGCAGCGTGGAGGCATACCACGCGCTCAAGCGCAGGATGCTTGAAGGGGCCGCGCGCGCCGTCGCCGCGGCGCGCGCGTGGGACGACTGCCTCGCGGGCTCGTATTTCGACAATGACGTGCTGCGTCCGAACGGCGAGGTCGCGGCGGCGCTTCTGGACGCCGCGGGACTGCCGCGCGAGGCCATCGCGCGCGCCTTCGCGGACTTCGTCCCGCTTGCGCACCGCATGCAGAAAGTGGCGGAAATAAAGGGGATTTCGTACATCGACGACTCGAAGGCGACGTCGCTTGCCGCGCTTGCGGCGGGCGTGCGAATGGCGCAGGGTGGGCGTGCGGAGCCGTCGGTGCGCCTGATCGCCGGCGGATTGCCGAAAGGCGACTCTCCAAATTTTGTGATTCCGTACTTGCGTTCCACGGTCAAAAAAGTGTATCTTATAGGGCGTTGCGCAGACCAGCTCTTCGACGCGTGGCGGGAAACCGTCCCGTGCGAGATCTGCGGGACGCTCGACCGGGCGGTCGAGAGGTCCCGGCGCGATGCGCGTGCGGGCGAGGTCGTGCTCCTCTCCCCCGGCGCGGCGAGTTTCGATCAATTTAACAGCTACGGGGCCCGCGGCGACGCATTCGCCTCCTTCGTCTGTGCGGAGGGGACGGGCGGCGAAACGGAAACCAAAAAAAGAGGATGAAAAAAATGAAGGCGCAAACACTCGGACTGGTTCTGGGTATCAACATCGTCGCGGCCTGCTTGATGATTCAGGGCTGCGCGGCTCCCGGTTCTGAGAAGGACAGGGCGGAAAGAGCGAGGAGGGAGAGGGGGGCTGCCCCCACGGAGATGAGGGCGGAAAAGCCCGTCCCACCTTCTCCGTCGGCGAACAAGCAAGTGATCACCGTCAAACCTGCGGCTCCACGCACCCCGCCGCCTCCTCCTGTCCAGACTGTCCCGCCGCCGCCAGCCCCTGTTCAGCCGGTCCCGCCGCCGCCAGCGACTGTCGAACCCGTTCAGCCGGTCCCGCCGCCGCCAGCTCCTGCCCAGCCGGTCGTGGCGCGGCCGTCCGCCGTGCGCACGGTCAAGGCATTGCCCGCGCCCGCTCCGAAGTCGCCGAAGGTGAAATCTGCCGCCGCCGCAGTTCCCGCAGGTGCGACTACCGAGTACGTGGTGAAGCCGGGCGACACGATCTTCCTGATCAGCAAGCGCACGAATTTCCGTCAGGATGCGATCATCGCCGCGAACCCGGGCCTGAAGCCAGACCGTCTCCGCGTGGGCCAGAAGATCAAGTTGCCTGGCGCGGCCGTCGCCAAGTCCGCCGCCTCGGAGGCAAAACCCGTTGCGCCTGAGGCGAAGCTCGCCGTCAAGGACGCCAAGAACAAGGACGGCAAGGAAATGGACGCCTCCGCCCCTGTGCCGAATGCTGCGGACACAAAGCCGCCGATCAAGACGAAGAGTGGTTTTGTTCCGTACGAGGGGCCGACGAAGGACTACACGGTGAAGTCCGGCGATTCGCTCGGCAAGATCGCCAGCGAGTGCGGAATCTCCATTCGCGCGCTTAAGGCGCTCAACGGCCTGCAGAAGGATAATCTGCGCATTGGCATGAAGTTGAAGATCCCGGCCGAGAAGCAGACTGCCGCTTCGAAAGCCCCTGCCGCAAAGGATGGCGCAGCCGACGTGAAGAAGCCCGATGTCGAGAAGAAGGATCCTGCCGTGAAGGAGCCTTCCGCATCGGCGACGGCTGCGGGTGCCAATGCTGTTGCCGCAACCACTCAGCCCCCCGCCGCTACGAAGACCGACGATGCCGCGGCGGCTGAAACCCCGAAGCCCGTTGAGGGCGCGAAGGCCGACGAAGTCGCCCCGAAGGTCGAAGAAGTTGCGAAGCCCGAAGAGCCCCCGACGCTTACCTACAAGGTGAAGGAGGGCGACGACCTCGTCTCCATCGCGATTGCCTACGGCATCAGCCCGAGCGCGCTCATGGACCTCAACGACCTCAAGGCGACTGACGAGATCAAGCCAGGTCAGATCCTGAAGCTCCCGGCGAACGCCAAGGCGAGCGCCCAGTAAGACCGTCGAGCCCCTGTGCGCTGGACGCTGACCATCCTGGGAGTCTCCGTTCTCGTTTTGCTGGGCGGCGGCTTCGTGTTGCTGGCGTCCGCGGGCGAGGAGACAGGCCGCACGTTATATCACAGCGCCGGTTACTTCGTCACGCACCAGACCATGTGGCTGGGCGTGGCGATGGTTTTCATGCTGGCGGCAACTTTTTTCGACTATCACAATTGGCGACGTTATCCCATTCTGACGATCTGTCTCTACGCCATCATCGCCGCACTGATGGTTGCGGTACTGTTCGCCCCTGAGACGAAGGGGTCGCACCGCTGGCTGCGGCTGTTCGGCCCCGTGCGGCTCCAGCCCAGTGAGCTGGGGAAGATCTTCGTGGTGATCTCCACCGCCGTATTCCTCGACTGGGCCGGCTGGCGCATCGAGAAGTTCTGGAAAGGCACCGTGCCGGCAGTGGCGATTGTCGGCGCGTTGATGGGGCTTGCGGTGCTTGAGCCCGATTTTGGCGCAACGATGGTCATCGGCCTTGCTGGCGGCATGCTCTGCCTGATCGGTGGCATGCGCTTCCTCCACATGTTTCTGATGGGCGGCGGGGCCCTGGTTGCAGTCGGCACCCTGCTGGCGTTCAACCCGAACCGCATGCGTCGGCTTGCCGCCTGGTTGCCGGAGCCGATTCTCTCGGCGTTGGGTCTGCCGTTGCCGACGGGCGACGACCCGGCGGCGTACCAGCTCAGCCAGGCGCTTGTCGCCATCAGCCACGGCGGCCCGTTCGGCATGGGCTACACGAAGTCGATGCAGAAGAAGTTCTACCTGCCCGAGGCCCACACCGACTTCATCTTCGCAATCGGCGCGGAGGAGCTGGGACTCGTATTCTCGCTTCTGCTGCTCACGGTTTTCACCGTGTTCTTCGTCTGCGGCATCCGCATCGCGCTGCGCGCGCCGGATCGCCTCGGCCGGCTGCTCGCCTTCGGGATGACGTTCCTCGTGTTCTTCCAGGTGCTGTTCAACATCGGCGTCGTCACCGGCTGCCTGCCCACGAAGGGCCTGGCCCTGCCGTTCATCAGCTACGGCGGCACGAATCTCATGACGACGATGATCGCCGTCGGCATCCTTTTCAACGTCGGACGACAAATTGAGTTGCCAAAACCGCGTCCAAGGAGTACAATATCCCCCGTTTTTTCGTAACCAAGGAAGGAAGAAAAGATGTCTCGAGTCTATAATTTCTCGGCCGGTCCGGCCGTGCTGCCCCTTGAGGTCCTGCAGAATGCGCAGGCGGATCTCGTGGATTACAAGGGCTGCGGAATGTCAGTGATGGAGATGTCCCACCGGGGCAAGGACTATGACGCCATCCACCAGGAGGCGATCGCCACGTTCAAGGAACTCTGCGGCCTGGGCGACGACTGGTCGGTGTGCTTCATCCAGGGCGGTGCGTCGATGCAGTTCGCGATGATCCCGATGAACTTCCTTGGCAAGGACCAGTCCGCCGACTACGCCAACCAGGGCACGTGGTCGAACAAGGCGCTCAAGCAGGCGCAGATGATCGGCAACGTGAACGTGGTGGCCAACTGCCAGAAGGACATCCCCACGCGCATGCCGGCCGACGACGAGTTCACGTGGACGCCCGGCGCTGCGTACAGCCACATTTGCACGAACGAGACGATCTCGGGCGCGGAGCTGAAGGTGATCCCGAATTCCGGCTCGCCGCTGATCGGCGACATGTCGAGCGACATCCTCTCCTGCGAGCGCGACTACTCGAAGTTCGCGATGTTCTACGCGGGCGCGCAGAAGAACCTCGGCCCGTCCGGCATGGCCGTGGTGGCGATCCGCAAGGAGTTCGCCGAGAAGGGCTCCACCTCGATCCCCACGATGCTGCAGTACCGCACGTACGTGGACGAGAACTCGCTCTACAACACGCCGCCGACCTGGGGCATCTACATCTTCTGCGAGACGATGAAGTGGGTGAAGAAGATGGGCAAAGAGAACCTCTTCAAGCTCAACGCCGAGAAGGCGAAGAAGATCTACGACGTCATCGACGGCTCGGGCTTCTACCGCGGCACGGCGTTGAAGGAATACCGCTCGAACATGAACGTCACGTGGCGCCTGCCCACCGAGGAGCTGGAGGCCCAGTTCATCAAGGAGGCGGCGGCGGCCGGCATGAAGTCGCTCAAGGGGCACCGCTCCGTCGGCGGCATCCGCGCGTCGATCTACAACGCCTTCCCGATGGCCGGCGTGGACTGCCTCGTCGACTTCATGAAGGAGTTCGAGAAGAAGAACGGCTAATCCGCCTCCGGCGGATCAGAACACCCGGTTGCAGATTTCCGCCGCGCTGTTGAGGCAGCTGCGGTGGTCGCTGGGTGTTTTCGCAATGGGGAATCGGATGCCCGCAAAGTCCAGCTTGTGGTGGTTCGCCCCCGAGACATAGCGGAATCCGAGTTTCTCCAGCGCGGCGATCGTCGAGTCCTCGATGAATGCGCCGGCTTCCTTCATGATCTGCTTCACCTCGTCGCGGCGGCGGGCGAGTTCGCCCGTGCGGACGTTTGCGCAGAGGATCGCCTCGAGAATGCGCGCGCGGCGGTCGCGTCCGCCCGCGTCGGCGGCGCGCTGCGCGTCCGCAAGCGCCTCTAGCAGATGCTCGCGCACCTCTCCCGTGAACTTTTCGGAGATGCCTTCGGGCTTGTCGAGCAAAACGGTGGAGGAGAGCGCCGTGCGCTGCGCCTCCACGAGCAGCTCCTGGAGTCGCGCGATCTCGCGGTCCTTCGCGGCCACTTCTTCGTGAAGCGCGGGATCCATCTTGGGCGCGGACTTCTCGGTTTCAAGCGCCGTAGTTGTGCGTGCGAGTTCTTCCTGCGTGCGCGCGAGTTCTTCCTTGAATCGGGTAAGTTCGGACTCCGCCTGCGCAAGCTTCTCCTGCGCCTGCGCGAGCGATTCCTTCTGCTGGACGCTGTCAAGGGCGAGGGCGTCGATGACCGACTGTTTCTCCGCGAGTTCGGCCTCGAGCGATTCGCGTTCGGCCGCAAAGGCGTCTTCGGCCTGCTCGGCGCGCACGCGGGCGATCGTCGCGGGGGTCACGACCGTGGCGCGGGGCGATTTCTGCCGAGGCGCCGTTCCCGTCCCGAGGAGGGATGAGAAGTAGTCGGTCGAGTTCGCGGAGTCCGCAAGCTGCCGGTCCTCGGGCGCAGGAGGCGGCGCGGGCGGCGGTTCGGGCTCGGCAGGACGGAACTTTTTGAGCTGGGAGAAGTCGGAGAAGGTCTTTGCCATGGCAGGTTCCTCAGATGCGGTTCTTTCGGGCATAATGGAAGTAAAGCGAGAGGTCGGTCGCGACGAGCGTCGTGTCGGCCAGGTACACCCAGGTCACCCAGCTGCGGTCGCTGATGAGATGGCTTGCGATGCCGAAGAGGTAGCCGACGATGACGATGATCTCGAACATCGGGCTCTTGCCGTCGACGCGCTTCGCGCGGAGGGTCTTGGCGATGGCGAACGGCCAGGAGAAGCCGAAGCAGAAGAGCATCGCGAACTCGAGAAGTCGTGGAAGGAAAGCGGGATTCATGTGTTGTTGCGCCTTGTCGTTGAACGGCGCATAGTATGGCGAAAACAGACCGAAATGTCAAGACGGCAGAACAGACAAAATCGGCGTAGAGACAGGCGGAAAATCGATTTGCGATTTTGTTCGTCTGCACTTCGGCAATCTGCTATAATTTCCACACGACCATGAAAAGCGTGCATGTCTGCAAGCGCGGTATGGTGATCGTCGTTCGATAGTCGAAGGAGGAGCTCATGACAAGACGAGAGTTCATCGGAAGTGCGGCAGCGGTGGCGGCGGGCGGCGCGTCCGGAGGCCGCGCCCTACCGGGAGGGGCGCAACTTGTTGCGCCCGCCAACCAAATCCGCGGCGTGCTGCTGCACATGGGCATGAACATGTGGGGCGAGTGGCTGGCGCCCGGGGAGCCGAAAGTCAAAGGCAGGCGCTACACGCGCGACGAGATCTACTTCTCGGAGGATATCTGGAACCGCACCGTCGACCACGCGAAGAAGCGCGCCTTCAACATGGTGGTGATGGACCTCGGCGAGTTCGTGGAATACCCAAGCCACCCCGAGCTGGCCGTCAAGGGAAGCTGGTCGCCCGACCGGATGCGCGCCGAGGTGCGGCGGCTGCGGAACCTGGGCCTTGAGCCGATCCCGAAGCTCAACTTCTCCGCCACGCACGACCAATGGCTCAAGCAGTACCACCGGATGGTCTCGACCGATCTCTACTACCGCGTCTGCTTCGACGTGATCAAGGACGTGTGCGAGATTTTCGAGACGCCGCGCTTCATGCACATCGGGTTCGACGAGGAGCAGCTGGAATACCAATGGGAGTCGGTTCATGTGAACTGCCGCCAGCACGAGCTCTGGTGGCATGCGCTCTACAAGTTCGTCGACGTCGTGGAACGGCAGGGCATGAGGCCGTGGATGTTCAGCGGCTACGGCTGGAAACATCCGGACTTCGTGACGAAATGCCCCAAGTCGGTCATGCAGTGCACGAGCTACTACAACGAGGACGTGCAGGGATACGTGATCGAGAAGATGAAGCCGAACTACCGGCCAAGGCTCAGGCTCTTCATCGACCTGGACAAGGCGGGGTTCGACATCGTGGCCCTGCCGACGAACTGGGTGTCGAAGAAGCTGAGGGCGTCCGGTCGCACCGAGAACTCCGACAATTCGAGGGAGATCGTGAAGTTCTGCCGCGCAAACGTCTCGCCGGAGCATTTGAAGGGATACGTGATGGCGTCGTGGATGGACTGCAAGAACGAGTGGGCGCTTCGGCTGAACTGCGCCGGCATCGACCAGCTAGCCGACGCGCTTGACGGCCCTTGCGCCGGAGGGATGCAGGATGCGCGCGTGGCTTGCGCGCGGGCGGAAGTTCGGGTATAATGTGCGCATGAAATCTTCAGCAATCTGGTTGGCCGCCGCGGCGTTCGCGCCGTGGGCGGCGGGTGCGGTCGAGGTCAGGGGCGCGTCGCTCGCGGTGACGCTCGACGAGCAGGCGAAGGGCGCGGTGACGCGCCTCGTGACGGCGCACGGCGCGGAGCTCGCGCCGACGGGCGTCTCCACGCCGATCTTCCGCCTGAAGCTCACGCGCGCGGACGACTTCACGAAAAGCGTGGTCGTGACGGCGGACGACGCGGAGACGTGCGCGCTCGAGGAGGGCGCGCAGAACGCGGCGCGGTTCGTCTACGGCGGGTTCAAGGAAGGCGTCCTTTTCGTGTCCTGCACGGCGCAGGGCGGCGGCACGCACGTGCGCTGGCGCATCTCCGTGCAGACCGCGCCCGGCTGGGCGGTGGAGGAGACGGAATACCCGCGCCTCCTCGTGTCGCCCGCCCTCGGCAGCGACGGCGGCGATGACCGGTTCGCCTTCGGCGCGGCGAAGGGCGGCGTGACGCACAACCCCGGCGCGCGGAACGTCGGCTGGCGCGCGGAGGCGCAGCAGCCGGGCGCGCTCGTGGCGCAGTTCGCGACCGTCTACGACGACCGCGCGGGTTTCTACTTCGCGGCGGAGGACGCCGCCGGCCACTCCAAGTTCATCGGCGCGACGCGCGCGGCGGAGGGGCTTGTGGTGTACAGCCGCCGTCTCGGCTTCGACGAAGGGACCGTGGACCAGGCGTACGACCTCGTGAGCGGCGGCTTCGAGGGCACGGTGGCCGACCCCTGCACGTGGCATGACGCGGCCGACATCTACAAGGCATGGGCCGTGAAGCAGAAATGGTGCGAGAAGACGTTCGAGCAGCGCGACGACGTGCCGGCCTGGATGCGCGACGCGCCCGCGATGGTGCGCTTCGGACGCGAGTGGATCGAGCAGCCCGACCTCATCCGCTCCTGGATGAAGGACTACTGGAAGCGCGAGTTCGTGCCGTCGCCCCTCGTGGTGGCGTTCTGGGGCTGGGAGAAGCGCGGCTACTGGGTCACGCCCGACTACTTCCCCGTCCACGGCGGCAACGAGGCGTTCGCCTCGCTCGTCTCCGACCTCCACGCCTTGGGCGGACACTCCTTCCCGTGGCCGTCCGGCTACCACTGGACGCGCACGTACGACAAGCAGGCGGACGGCTCGTTCGCCTGGGACGACCGCGAGCGCTTCGAGCGGATCGGCCATCCCCACGCCGTGTTCAACCGCGACGGCAGGCGCTACGTGCGCACGCCGAGCTGGCTGCGCGGCGGCGACTGCGCCTGCATGTGCGGCGGCGACCCCTGGACGCGTACCTGGTGGAACGACTACATCTGCACGCCGCTCGCGCTCCTGGGCTGCGAGATGATCCAGGTGGACCAGGTGGTGGGCGGGCACTTCCCGTCCTGCTGGAGCCGCGCGCATCCCCACGGCCCCGGCGACGGCAAGTGGAAGACCGACGTGTTCCTCGAGCAGCTCGTCACGATGCGCGAGACGATGCGCACGAACGGCGTGCCCGACGCGGTCGTGTGCGTGGAGGAGCCGAACGAGCACTACAACCACCTCGTGGGCATCCAGGACTACCGCGACTGCGAGAGCGGGGCGGACGAGTGGGCGAGCGTGTTCAACTACATCTACCACGAGTACCTGCCGTGCTTCCAGTCCAACCCCCGCCGCGGCAACCGCATCTGGCAGGCGCACGAGGCGGCGGACGGACAGATCCCGTTCCTTTCGCCGACGCGCGCGGACCTCGGCGGCAGCCACGCCGCGCTCGCGAACGGCGACTTCGAGCTCGCCACCGACGAGGGGAAGTTCCTGGGTTGGGAGAAGCTGAACGGCTACAACGGCGCCGTCTGGAACGGGCGCGCCTACGTGGACCGCGAGACGGTGCACGACGGCGCGTGCTCCATCCGCCTCGAGTCGACGAAGGCCGAGACGGCCGTGCAGGTGTCCCAGAACGTGTGCATGGACGACGCGGCCTTCTCGACGGGCCGCACGTACCGTCTGAGCGCCTGGCTGAAGACGAAAGAGGGCTCGGCCCCCAACTCGGTGAACATGTGCTTCCTCGGCTCCTCGAACAAGTCCACCGGCGGGGGCGGCAACTTGAAGTTCCCCGCGCCGGAGGCCGGCTGGCAGCGTGTCTCACACGAGTTCACCGTGCCGGCGGGCGCGTCGTACCTGCGCATCATGATGCACCTGAACGGCAATGCGGTCTGCTGGGTGGACGGCATGACGCTCGAGGAGGTCCTTCCCGACGGCAGCGCGCGCGAGGTGGAGAACACCGGCCGCGGCGCGTACGACGACTTCATGCGGCGCTGGGTGGCCTTCTACCACGGCGAGGGACGCGCCTGGCTCGCGTTCGGACGGCAGGTGAAGCCGCCGCGCGTGGTCTGCGCCTCCCTGCCTTACGAGGTCTCGCTCTACGGCGGACGGAAGGTCACCGGGAAGCGTCCGGCCGTGTTCTGCAACGCGTACGTGGCGGCGGACGGACGCAAGGCGCTCGTGCTCGTCAATGCGACGGCCCTGCCGCAGCCGGTCGACCTCTACAAGGGCGGCCAGCGCGTGTCGCTTACGCTCGCCGGCGACGAAATCCGCCTTTTGAAGTAACCGAAAAACAAACCGGGGTGCGTGACATGCTGACGCTTGGAATCGATTCCTCCACGCAAGGGACGAAGGCGGTCGTGTACGACATGGTCGCCGGACGCGTCGTCGCCTCGGCGGCGGTGAACTACGGAAAGGACCTCCCGGAGTTCGGCTCTCCGGACGGCTTCCTGCCGAACGCGGACCCGCGCGTACGCCGCGCCAACCCCGCGATGTGGGTGAAGGGCCTCGAGCTCGTGCTGTCGCGCTTGCGCGACGCGGGCGCGCCGATGGGCGAGATCGCCGCGGTGGGCGGCGACGCCCAGCAGCATGCGACCGTGTACCTCGCTGCCGACGGAAGCTTTTCGCGTGCAGAAAGTCCCATCTGGATGGACTCCTCCACGGGCGCGGAAGTCGCCGCGCTCGACGCCCGTTTCGGCGAGGCGCTGCGCGCGCGCACGGGCTCGCCCGCGATTGAGCGTTTCGCCGCCGCGCAGGTGATGAAGTTCGCAAAGGAGGAGCCGGACGCCTGGGCGCGCACGGCGCGCGTCCATCTGCTCAGCTCATACCTTACCTCCTTGCTGGCCGGCACGGACGCGCCGATCGAGACGGGCGACGGCGCGGGCATGAACCTCCTGAATCTCCAGACGCTCGCGTGGGACGAGGAGATCTGCGCCTTCGCCGCATCGGGGTTGCTGGAAAAGCTGCCGTCCATCCACAAACCGGGAGACGCGCCGCTCAAGCTCGCGGAGCGGTTTGCGGAATACGGTCTCAAGCCCGGCATCCCCGTGGCGCCGTTCACGGGCGACAACCCCGCCTCGCTCGTGGGGTGCGGCGCGGCGACGCCCGGCTGCGCGGTGATCTCGCTCGGGACGAGCGACACGTTCTTCGCGGCGATGCCGGAGTTCCGCACGGACCCCGACGGCTACGGGCACGTGTTCGGCAACCCGGTCGGCGGCTTCATGTCGCTTTCCTGCTTCAAGAACGGCTCGCTCGCGCGCGACCGCGTGCGGCGCGATTGCGGCGCGGACTGGACGTTCTTCGACGAGACGGCGTTCGCCCTTACACCGTCCGGCAACGGCGGCAAGCGCGCGTTTCCGTACTTCGAGACGGAGCTCACGCCGAAGCACGACGCGACGGGCATCGAGGCGAATTTCGATTGGGCCGCCGCCGCGCCCGAGGTGAAAATCCGCGCCGTCGTGGAAGGGCAGATCGCGAACATGCGCGAGCGGACGCGCTGGATCGGCGACTTCAAGACCATCTACGTGACGGGCGGCGCCTCGCGCTCGAAGGGCATCCTCGCGACGATCCGCGAGATCTTCGGCGCGGAGGTGCGCACGCTCGACGTGCCCGATTCCGCCGCCGTGGGCGGCGCGGTACTGGCAGCTAAAGGAGTGACACCATGAAGGCATTTGCATTCTGCGTTCTGACCTGTTGCGCGGCTGCGCACGCGGCGACGCTCGGAACCTATTCGGGCACCGTGCCCGTCACGAACGTGGTGCTGTTCACGGGCGTGAACCTTGCGGACGTGAAATCCGCCTCCGCGAACATCGGCGGGGCGATGAGCTGCGACGGCGAGTTTCCGCCCGCCACGCCCTATCACTTCGCGAACGACGGATCCGTCCTCACCGTGCAGTTCCAGTGCTATCTGGGCGACTTCACGAAGTGCGTGAAGCTCCGGCTCGAGCAGGACGGCAATGACATCGTCGGGCGCTCCTTCTACACCGCCTACGTCAACGACCGCTGGCGCGACTACGAGGGCACCGACGCCGATGGAGCCCCATGGGGTAACAGAACCGAGGGCGGCACCGACTACCAGATCAAGAACCTGGTGCTGAGCGACGAGGACGACGCCTACCTCCGCACGAGCCTCTGGTGGAACGGCGCGGACGGCGACACGTGGGACGCCGAGACAGCGAATTGGCTCACGGCGGAAGGCGAGCCGACGGCGTGGACGCCAGGCGCGCGGGCCGTCTTCACGAACGGCACGGCGCAGACGGTGGCAATCGCCGTCGACGGCGTGACGGCGAGCCACATCACGGCGCAGGGCTGGCCGGTCACGTTCACGGGCGGCACGCTCACGATGATTGGCTGCGCCGAGGTCGTAATGCGCGCGGGTGCGGTGCGGTTCGAGAATCCGATTGCGGGCACGGCGGGATTCCGCATCGCGAACCAGATCTACAGGTCGGACAGCCCGAACGCCTTCTTGAAGGCTGAGCCCACGGTCGTCGTCTCCAACGCCTGCCTTGCGGGCGTCACGCATCTGGCCGGTACGGCCTACGGATCGTGGGTCGGGGTAGACAGCACGCCGATGGCGTCCTACTATCTGGAGAACGACGGCTCCACCCTCACGACGCAGATGCAGTGGTACGGCGGCGGCTACACGAAGTGCGTGTTCATCGAACTTACACAGGTCGGTCCGCACATCTACGGACGAGCCGTGCGCGCGAAGTACTGGGGCACGAGGTATGTCGATTGTCGCGGCGTCGACTTCAGGACGCAGGGCGTGGACCAGACTCCGCTCTTCCAGGACAGCGGCGAGCCGACGTACGGCGCGCGGAACCTGCTCTTCGGCACGCGCGTGACGCTCGCCGGGACCAACACGTTCACGGGCCTTCTGCGCACCGAGAACCTCGCCACGCTCGCGCTGGACGGCGGCACGCTCGGCGGCGGCACGTTCACGAACAAGATCGTGTTCTGCCACGCCACGCTGGAGGTGGCGCATACGCGTCAGAAGTTTGCCGGAAGACTGACGGACACGGGCGCCAACTATCCCGGCAACGTCCTCGTGAAGGGGACTGTGAATCCGTCGGGCGGGACGCTGATGCACACCGGGCAGTTGCCGGAGTCGGGGGCGGTCATCTTTCCGAACACGGACATTTCCAGTTGGGTGGCGGCAGCTGCGACGTTCAAGGGGAGCAAGAGCATGAGCGCGATGGCGGACTATTCCGCCACGACGTTCTTCTTCCGGAACGACGGCCAGCGCGTGCGTTGCCAGTTCCAGACCAAGAACGACACCAACAACGAGTACGTGAAGTGCGCGATCTACGAGTTCGTCCAGCAGGGGTCGGACGTCACGTGTCGGCGCGTGGGAAGTACCTACAAGGGGAAGCACGTGTGGGACACCCATTTCGGGTACGACTTCGACAGGGAGACGACATTTGCGAACAACTACACGTGCAGCGACCTTGTCATCACCTATACGAACACGACCGACACGGCTGTCACGCTGTCGCCGAACGCGAACAACGGCTGGTGCAACGGCACCGTCGTGGATGGTGCGCTGTTGGGCGTGACGGCGGCCAATTCACTCCCGTCGTCCGTAAATGACGTGACGACGGTGACGAATCGCGGCAAGCTGTTCATCGATTGTGGCTACGCGGGCGCCATCGTAGGCGCCCTCAATTTGACGACCGTCAAGTTGGAGGGCGGCAGCTATCTGGGACTGTGCCGCTTGCGTGCAACGGGATCGGCGACGACATTCAACGCATCGGGCGAGTCCGAGATTCACGTGGAGTCGGGTAACGGCAACAATGGACAGGACTACGGATACATCTCGCACTTGACGCTGGCGGACGGTTCGTTCGTGAGCGGCGGGACGTTCAGGACCGGATACGAGGCGTCCAGCAACACGACCTACCTCGTGGCGACGGGCAGCGCGCCCGTGCGGATCTCGCAGCCGATCGTCGTCCTGCGCGGCCACAACAGCTCGGCGAATACCGCCTACACCAACCTCTGGGAATGGGCCGTGGCGGACATCACGGGCGATGCCGCCCCCGACCTCTTCCTGGACGGCGAGCTCCAGAACTATCAGACCGCCAGTTTCTGCATGCGTCCGATCCTCAAGACGGGCGCGGGCACGGTGCGTCTCGGCGCGGCGAACTCCTACACGGGCAGCGTCGAGATCGCCGAAGGGACGGTCCTGCTCGGCGCGGACGGCGCGTTCAACTCCGGCATCGGCGTGACTCTGGAAGGCGGCACGCTCGACGCGGGCGGCACGACGAACGTGGCGGGGACGCTCACCGTTGATGCGGACAGCACGCTCGCCCTGCCGGGCGGCACGGCGCTCGCGTTTGCCGATTCGTCTGCGGCCCTCTGGGGTGACGCCCGCCTGACGATCACGAGCGGGGTGGAGACGGTCTCGCTCCGCATCGGCACGGACGACCGCAGCCTCACGCAGAGACAGCTCAACCGGATCCGCTGGAACGGAGACCGCGTGGCGCTCGACGCGAACGGCTACCTCAAGACATACATTCCTGGCATGACGGTCATCTTCCGTTAGCCGTCTGGCATGAAAGCAAGTTTCCTCATGGCTGCGTTACGAAAGGGGAGCAGAATGAAGAGACTTCGTAAATGAATCAGAAAGATCGGTGTAAATGATGCAAGGCGAATACTGGAAGAAGTGGGGCCGCACGTACAAGGGCGAGCTCCTGCGGAACGTCATGCCGTTCTGGATGAAGCACGGCTTCGACCGGAAGAACGGCGGGGTCTACACGTGCCTTGACCGCGACGGCTCGCTGATGGACTCCACGAAGAGCGTGTGGTTCCAGGGGCGCTTCGGATGGATGACCGCCTACGCCTACAACCACGTCGAGAAGAACCCCGAATGGCTGGAGGCGTCGAAGAGCTGCTGCGAGTTCCTCGAGGCGCACTGCTTCGACAAGGACGGACGCGCCTACTTCGAGGTGACGGCGGAGGGCGTCGGCCTCAGGAAGCGGCGTTACCTGTTCTCCGAGTGCTTCGCCGCAATCGCCTACGCGGAGTATTCGCTCGCGAGCGGCGACAAGACGTGGGCGAGGAAGGCTCTCGCGCTCTTCAGGCGCATCCGCATGTTCATGGCGAATCCGAAGAAGTGGACGCCGTCCAAGTACGAACCGGTCGTGGAGGCGCAGGGACATTCCCTCACGATGATCCTCATCAACGTGGCGAGCGTGCTGAAGCAGGTCTCCGACGACCCTGCGCTCGACGCGCAGATCACGGAGTCCGTCGACCTCATCCGGAAGTACTTCATCCATCCGGAGTTCAAGGCCGTCCTGGAGACCGTGGGCCCGAACGGCGAGTTCATCGACACGCTCGCCGGGCGCGTCATCAACCCCGGACACTGCATCGAGACGAGCTGGTTCCTGATGGACGTCGCCGTCGCCCGCAGCGACAAGTCGCTCCTCAAGACCGCGCTCCAGATTCTCGACTGGTCGTGGGACTGGGGCTGGGACAAGAAATATGGCGGAATCATCTCCTTCAAGGACTGCCGCAACTTCCCGCCGCAGTGCTACGAACAGGACATGAAGTTCTGGTGGCCGCAGTGCGAGACGATCATCGCGACGGCCTACGCGTACAAACTGACGGGTAACGCCAAGTACATGAAGTGGCACAAGCTCGCCTCGGAGTGGGCGTGGAAGCACCTGAAGGACCGCAAGTTTTCGGAGTGGTACGGCTACCTCCACCGCGACGGCACGGTGGCGCAGCCCGCGAAGGGCAACATCTTCAAGGGCCCGTTCCACATTCCGCGCATGCTCGTGAAGACGTGGTTGGTGATTAGTGGTTAGTGGTTAGTGATTAGTGGTTCGTGGTTCGTGGTTCGTGATTCGTGACAGAGGAGATGGCATGAAGGAAATTATTGTTTTGATGGCTGCTTTGGTGGCAGCGGTCGGTTTCGCGGGCGAGAAGACCGTGCTGTGGAAGGGCGGTGACGGCGGAATCGCCGTGTACCGCATTCCGGCGCTCTGCACTGCTCCGAACGGCGACCTTGTCGCCGTGTGCGACGCGCGCCGGGACAACGGCGGCGACCTCAATGCGTTCCAGCCGATCAACATCGTCTGCCGCAGGTCGTCCGATGGCGGCAAGACGTGGACGCCGAGCAAGCCGACGTGGACGTGGCCGTGGACGGACGCCGACAAATGGAGCGGCAGCGATCCCTCGCTCATCGTCGACGCCCAGGCGAAGAAGATATTCCTGCTCTACAATGTCTGGCATTGGAAGAACCCCGACGGATCAGACCGCCTCGGGAACGTTTACCGCTTCCACGTGCAGGAGTCGTCCGACAACGGCAAGACGTGGTCGAAGCCCCGCGACATCACGAAGGACATTTTCTTCCCGGAGTGGCCGTTCGGCAAGGCGCACAACGCCGACGGGTTCATCTTCATCTCGTCTGGCTCTGGTATCCAGACGAAGGACGGCACGCTCCTCCATACGCTCGTGCACGTGAACGACGGCAACGCGCTCTTCGGCTCGCCTGACCACGGCAAGACGTGGAGGGCGTACGGCAAGCCCGTGAAGAAGGGCGACGAGTGCAAGGTCGTCGAGCTCAAGGACGGCTCGTGGATGATCAACTCGCGCTGGCGCGGCGGCGGGCGGCAGATCCACGTCTCGAAGGACCGGGGCATGACGTGGAAGTCGCGCTACGACACGACGCTCGAAGATCCGAAGTGCAACGCGCAGGTCATGCGCCATGGCGACCGGTTGCTCTTCTCCAACTGCAAGAGCCCGATGCGCCGCGCGTTGCTGCATCTGCGCGTATCCCGCGACGAGGGCGCGACGTGGAGCGACGGTTTGTGCATCGAGCCGAAGGGCGCGGCGTATTCCGACATGACGATCCTGCCCTGTGGCGACGTCGGCGTGATCTACGAGGGCGCGGGCTACAACACCATCGTCTTTACAACCGTTTCGGAAGCTTCCCTATGAAAAACGTGATCTTTGTCCTAACCGCCTTTGCAATGGCAATCTGCGCGTCTGCCGTAGAGCCGATCCGCGTCGCCTGCATAGGGGATTCCATCACGTATGGGTTTGGACTTGCCGATCGTGTGGCCGAGTCTTACCCTGCGCAGCTTCAAAGGCTGTTCAATGAGTGCTTCCCGGGCAGATACGAAGTGCGCAACTTTGGCAATTCCGGCAGGGGAATCTACCTCGATTCAATGCGCGGCAGCGAGAAACGTGGCTTCCGATGGATGCTCGAACACAAGGCCGCCCTTGCATGGAAACCCGATATCGTCGTCTGCAACCTCGGCATCAACGACTGCGGCGAGTACATCAAGGAGTTTGCCGGCGGACGCGGGCGCGGTCAGTTCAAGGACGACTACCTCGCGCTTCTCGAAGACTACCGCAGGGGTAATCCAAAGGTGAAGCTCTACATCTGGACGAAACTCTCGCCGCTCGCGGAGGGGCACAGGTTCCATCGCAGTCCCGAGCCGTTTCTCATGCAGGCCGACCTTGAGGAGGTCGCAAAGCGCATGAACGCAGTCGGCATCGACATGCAGGAACCGTTCAGGGAAGAGATGGATGAGATATTCGCCCGCGACAAGATACACCCGAATGTCGAGGGCGCGCGGATCATTGCGGAAAAGACCTTTGCCGAGATCGGCAAGCCCATGCGCTTCCCGTGCGGGCTGATGCCGGATCGTGACAGTCCCGTAAGCCTGCCGCGCGAGGTCGTACAGGAGCCTCACGAGGTGTGGCTCTGCGCCGGACAGTCCAACATGCAGAAGGGGTGGGGCGAGTTCAACGCCACGCCTGCCGAAAAGGAGCGCGTCAAAGGCGAAATGGTCCGGCTCGCGAAGTGCAGCGTCTACTTTTGGGATTTCAACGACGGACGATGGTCGAAGCTGACGCTGGAGAATGCGCTGCGCAAATGCGCTTTTGGGGTGTCGTTCGCGATTCGGCGCGCAGAGAAGACGGGCAAGACGATTGGGATGCTCTACGTTGCGGCCGGCGGTGCGCCGACGGAATCGTTCCTCAGCGAGCAGACGATGTGCGCAGTTGGCAGGGACGGCAAGCCGCTCTATCCGCATCTGGCGGCGATTGCGACCAATCGCCGCAGGCTCGACAGGAACGCCGACTTCCCGTGCGAATGGGTGGCGAGGGAGTATCCGCGCCGCAGGGGCAACAGCGAAGAGGCGTCCTGGTGGCCGGTGGCGAAGATGTACGACCACGGAATCAGGCGCATCAAGGATGGCGGAATCAAGGTTGACGGGATCTTGTGGTACCAGGGCGAGTCAAACGCGACGGCGTGCATGGCGCCTGACGGGGCGTCGCTGAGCGATTACCAGCTCGAAACGCTTCGTGCTCTCGTCTGCGAACTACGAGCCGTGAACCATGGCCCACGAGCCACGAACCACGAGCCCCGAACCACGTTCCTTATGATGGGCCTGCCGAAGATGAACCGCCCGTGGGGGCCGTACCGGGCGGCGCAGAGGAAGGTGTGCGAAGAGACGGGGGCGATTTATGTGGACACCTTCGGCGCGGGGCTGGGCGATGAGAGGGATGTGCATCCAAGGGATAAGGTGCCGTTTGCCGAGCTTGCAATTGAGGCGCTGGAAGGCAGCAAGCGTACAGCCGTGTCGCTCGTTTCCGGCGGCGTTTCCGCCGAGGGCGTGAAATGCGGACGCGTCGCGCTGCATACGTGGCTGACCTCCGCCGAGTTCAAGAACATCTCAGTGACCGCCGCGGACGGGCGAACGCTCTGGAAAGGGTTGCCGGATCCCGCAAAATGCGGCGCGAAGGCCGGCCAGTGGGAAGTCGCCGACGGCGTATTGCGCCAGAAGGACGTCTCGGCCCGCGACACGGCCCTCGTGTTCGGCGAGGAGTCATGGACGGACTACACGTTTAAGGCCAAGGCCCGCACGCTCGCCGGCAAGGAGGGGTTCATCGTCCACGTGCGCGAACGGTCGCCCGGGCAGTGCATCTACGCGAACTATGGCGGCTGGATGAACACGGCGCATGCGATCGAGACGAAGGGCGCGTACGACTTCGCGACGCCGCGCCGCCTCGACGCGGCAGCTTTCAAGCCGATCGAGACCGGACGCTGGTACGACCTTGAAGTGTCGGTTGTCGGCGACAAGGTGACGATGAAGCTCGACGGCGTGAACCTCTTCGCCGGACAGGACGTGCCGGAGGTCGTGTTCGACGCTCGTGAGAACAAGGTCGTCGTCGATCCGTCAAAGGCGCGCTTCCCCGTTTCGGAGGACATGTGGGGCATCTTCTTCGAGGACATCGACCTCTCGCTTGACGGCGGCGTGTACGCCGAGCTTGTCCGTAACCGCAGCTTCGAGGACGGGCAGGTGGAGTGCCGGAAGCAGAAGACGATCGGCTACTGGAGCACCGTTGGCCATGCCACGGTCGAGCGCGACTCCTCGAAGCCCCTCTCCGGGAGAAACCGCAGCTGCGGCCGCGTCGATGCGCTCCCCGGCGGCGGCGTCGCGAACGACGGCTACTTCGGGATCGCCGTGAAGGACGGCGCGAAGTACCGGCTTTCCGTCGCGCTGCGCGGCGACGTGGAGGGGCGCGTCGACGTCGCGCTCCAGTCGCTGGGCAAGACGTTCGCCGCCGGTTCGATCGACGGTGTCGGACCGGAGTGGAAGACGTTCGGCCTCACGCTTGAGGCGAAGGGAACCGACCCCGACGCGAAGCTCGTCTTCACCGCGCCGCGGGGAGGGACGTTCTACCTCGACTGCGTGTCGCTCTTCCCCTGCGACACGTACGGCACGAGCGGACTCTTCCGCAAGGACCTCATGGAACGCCTCGCCGCGCTGAAGCCGAGTTTCGTGCGTTTCCCCGGCGGCTGCTGGGTGGAGGGCAACACGATGGCGGAGGCGTACCGCTGGAAGCAGACGATCGGCAACGTGTGGGACCGCCGCACGCAGTGGAATCTCTGGGGCTACTGGTCGGCGAACGGAGTCGGCTTCCACGAATACCTCGTCCTCTGCGAGGAGCTCGGCGCCAAGGCGCTCTTCTGCATCAACTGCGGCATGAGCCACAAGGAGACGGTGCCGCTCGACAAGATGGACGAGTTCGTGCAGGACGCGCTCGACTGCATCGAGTACGCGAACGGCCCGGTGACCTCCAAATGGGGCGCGGCGCGCGCGGCGAACGGACATCCCGCGCCGTTCAACCTCCAGTATCTCGAGATCGGCAACGAGAACGGCGGCGAGAAGTACTACGAGCGCTATGCGCTCATCCACGACGCGGTGCGGGCAAAGTACCCGGAGATCAAGATCGTGTCCGACGTGTGGCACGGCACGGTGAAGGGGCGTCCGCAGCACATCCGCGACGAGCACTACTACAGGAGCCCCGACTGGTTCATGTCCGCCGGGGCGAAGCTCTACGACGACTACCCGCGCGGCGAGTTCGAGGTGTTCGTGGGCGAGTACGCCGTCACGCGGGACGTCGGTCGCTGGGGCGACCTCCGCGCCGCGATCGGCGAGGCGGCGTTCATGTGCGGACTCGAGCGCAACGCGGACGTGGTGAAGCTCGCCGCCTATGCGCCGCTCTTCGCGAACGCGAAGCACACGGCGTGGACGCCGAACCTCATCTATCCGATGACCGACGGCAATTTCGTGAACCCCAGTTGGAACGTGCAGAAGCTCTTCAGCGAGAACCGCGGGCGCGAAGTGCTGGCGTTCAGCCAGGAGTCGCGCTGGATGAAGACGAAGGACGGCAAGGCGTGCCGTGCCGTGGCGGTCTCGGCCGTGCGCGACGCGGACGGCTCGGTGGTCGTCAAGGCGGTGAACTGCTCGGAGGAGCCCCAGCCGTTCACGCTCGCGCTCGCCGGGACGAAGGTCTCGCGGGCGGGTAAGACATGGTTCACGGGTCCGGACGCGCACGCCAGCAACTCGCCGCTCGTCCGCGAGGCGCTCAAGGAGGTCTCCGGCGACGCAAAAGTTGTCGGAGGCGCGGTGGTCGAGACGCTTCCGCCGCTTTCCCTCACGGTATTCCACGTCCGGTAGCCTTCGGTCGCCGTCAGCTTTACTCTCCGCCAAAAGAAAGAAAAGAACCATGAACAAGATCGCTTGCTTGGCTTTGCTTCTCAGCGCGTCATGCGCCACGTTCGCCGCAGATTCCCTGCGCGAGAATTTCCGGTCGCCGCAGGGCGCGGCGCGCGAGAACACGGGGCCGCTCTTCTGGATGCACGGCACGGAAACGCCGGAGCGGCTGCGCGAGTACGTCGGGCGCGTGGACGAAAGCGGGCAGGGCGTTCTCACCATCGAGTCGCGTCCGCACGTCGACTGGATGCGCGACGGCTGGTGGCGCGACGTCGACATCGTCCTCGACGCGTGCAGGAAGCGCGGCATGAAGATGATGGTGTTCGACGACTACTGGTGGCCGAGCCAGGGCATGGGCGGCAAGTACCCGATTCCCGAGAAGTTCCAGTGCCGCGACGTGAAGGGCTCTGTCTATCCGATCCGGGAGGTGCCGGCGAAGGTGGAGAACGAGGTCGCGCGCGTCCGCGTCCGCGAGGTCGGAACGAACGTCTTCGAGCTTGCCGCCAACGGCGACAAGACGATCGTCTACACGTGGTTCACGTCGAACGGCAACTACCGCTTCCCGACCGTCAACGGTCTCGACGAGGAGGCCGTGGACTGGTTCATCGCGAACTACTACCAGCCGTACTACGACCGCTACAAGGAGTCGTTCGCGGACGGCACGATCCCCGGTTTCTTTTTTGACGAGCCGCAGTTCCGCTCATGGTGGGGTCCGGCGCTCGCGCAGGAGCTGGCCGCGCGCGGCGATGATGCGGGCGAGCTTCTGACCGCGCTCAAGTTCAAGCTCGCCGACGCCGACGCCCAGGCCCGCGCCCTCTACCGCTACCTCGACGCCCGCGCGGAGACGTGGGGACGCACGATGTACGGCCGCCAGAGCGACTGGTGCCGGAAGCGCGGCGTGTACTCGAGCGGGCACTTCCTCGAGCACGCCAACGACCATTACAGTCCCGTGTTGGCGGGCGGCAACGTGATGCAGCAGATGAAGTACGTGGAGGTGCCGGGCGTCGATCTCGTCTGCCGCCAGTACTATCCCAATCAGCGCGAAAGCGAAAAGCACCAGGTCTTCTTCGGGCAGATGCCGAAGTACGCCTCCTCGACCGCACACGTGTACAACCGCCACGGCGGGCTGAACTGGTGCGAGATCTTCGGCGCGTACGGACAGGACATCACCTATCCGCAGATGAAGTGGCTGTGCGATTGGCACCAGTACCAGGGGTGCTACTACCTCATCCCTCACTCCTTCAACCCGAAGGCGCCGGACGACAGGGACTGCCCGCCCTACTTCTACAACGGCGGCTTCGAGGCGCGCTACCCGCTCTTCCGCGTGTGGGCCGACTACAACAACCGCTGCGCGCTCCTGCTCTCGCAGGGCGAGCACGTCTGCCACATCGCGCAGTGCGTGCCCGGCATCAGCTTTCACGTGGGCAAGACCATTCGTCCCGAGATGTTTTCGTTCGCGATCCAGGACGTGCAGCTCGACAGCGACTGGATGGGCTACGACGTGGTGGAGGCCGCGCGCATCGAGAAGAACCCGCGCACGGGACGTCCCGCGCTCCGCACCGAAAACGGCACGGAGCATTACGACATCCT
>JAFRSR010000250.1 GCA_017427485.1 Kiritimatiellia bacterium | reverse complement strand
GATCATGGCCGCGCCGGATTCGTGATGGCGGCGGGCGCGGAGTCGGCGGGACGCGGCGACGCGCTCGTCCGGCAGAAGCTGATCGAGACGGGGGACGTCGATGTGATGGTCTCCATCCGCTCGAACTTCTTCTACACGCGGTCGGTTCCGTGCGTCCTCTGGTTCATTGACCGGGGCAAGCCCGGTCAACCCATTGATCGGGCTTGCGCCGGTCAACCCTCACCCCCGGCCCCTCTCCCAGAGGGCGAGGGGTGTGGTGCTGTGACGGCGCTACCATCTTCTCCTCTCCCAGAGGGCGAGGGGCCAGGGGTGAGGGCCGATGCCCCCTCTCCCGCTGGGAGAGGGCAGGGGGTGAGAGCCGATGCCCCCTCTCCCGCTGGGAGAGGGCAGGGGGTGAGGGCGGTAGTAGGTCACTACCGTGGAGGATACGATTTCTCTGGATTGCTGAAGAGGGCCCGCGAACTGCGTGCGCAGCAGACACCTGCCGAAAAGCTGTTCTGGGAACTGGTTCGCGACAGGCGGTTTATGGGCTTGAAATTTAGACGGCAACATCAATATGGTGACTATGTGCTGGATTTCTATTGCGACGCATGTAAGCTTGTTGTGGAGTTGGACGGTGAGATTCATGAGGGCACCAAACGGCATGACCATAAGCGTGATGCCTACCTGACCTCTTGCGGTCTTCATGTGCTACGTTTCAAGAACTCGGAATTGTTTGAGTCAACACAAGAGGTGTTCGATAAGATTGCTAGAGCAGTTCCCTTATCTCCCTCATCCCCAGAGGGGGAAACTTTAGATAACAATTTCCCCTCTCCCCCTGGGAGAGGGGTTAGGGGTGAGGGTGACATGGCGGCGATCGACAGAAGGCGCCATGTCTTGATGATCGACGCGCGAAACGTCTATCGCAAGGTGACGCGCAAGATCAATGACTTCTCGCCCGAACAGGAACAGAACCTGCTGGCCATCGTGTGGCTCTATCGCGGCGAGACGAAACGCTACAAGGAACTGCTGGCGGACTACCGAAAGAACGGCGAGGATGCGGCGGCAGCGTGGCTGGAGGAACGTTTCCCCGATGGCAAGTACCGCAACGTGGAAGGGCTGGTCAAGGCGGTGACGCGCGAGGAGATCGCGGCAAACGACTGGTCGCTCACGCCGGGCCGCTACGTGGGCGTGGCCGAGACGGACGACAACGACGAGGACTTCGCCGAGAAGTTCGCATCGCTCCATGAGGAACTGCGCGCGCTCAATGCCGAGGCGGCGAAACTTGCCAAGAAGATCGACGCCAACTTCAAGGAGCTGATGGGATGATGGACAAGGGGAATAAAGCTGTTTCGCGTGTGCGCAAGCCGAGCCTTTTTGCGCGTGTCGTGGCACTTATCGAAGAGGCGCGGCAGAAAGTGGCGACCGTCGCCAACCTCGCGCAGGTCTATACCAATTTCGAAATCGGTCGGCAGATAGTCGAAGAGGAGCAAGGCGGAAAGCGTCGGGCGGAGTATGGGAAAAAGGTTGTTGAAGAGCTGTCTATAAAACTAACTGCTCGGTTTGGCCGCGGTTGGTCTATGCGTTCCCTGGAAACGATTCGGAAGTTCTATCTCATATACGCGCCAATTCCGCAAACGGTGTTTACGGAATCTGCGGACAATGATTCTCTCAACGGTGTTGAGGGAATTCCGCAAACGGTGTTTGCGGAATTAGGCGGTGGAAAATCCGCAACGGTGTTGCGAAAATCTGTTTCAGCAGATTGGGCAAATGGTGTTTGCCGAATCCCAAAGTTCACCCTCAGCTGGTCGCACTATCTGTTGCTGATGCGCATTGCCGATCCTGTGGAGCGTGCATTTTATGAGCGTGAAGCCACGCAGGGGAATTGGTCTTTCCGGCAACTCGAGCGCATGTATCGCACTTCAACGTTCGAGCGGCTTCAGATATCAAAGGACAAAGAGAAGGTTCGCGCCCTAATGAACCGCCCCGCACCAGATGTTGAAGTTGCGGGCGAGGCGCTGAAGGATCCTGTCGTGACGGAATTCCTCGGAACGCCAGACAAGTATTCCGAAGGAGAATTGGAAGACCGCATCTTCGACCACATCCAGGACTTCATGCTGGAGATGGGCAAGGGATTCACGTTCCATGGGCGTCAGGTGCGCTGCGTGATCGGCGACCACAGCTATTACGCCGACCTTGCCTTCTACAACCGTTTCACGCGGTCGTTCTTCGTCATCGACCTCAAACTTAAGAAGGTCGGCCACGACGAGCTCGGGCAGATGCAGACCTACATCAACTACTTCGACCGCAAGATCAAGTTGCCAGAGGAGAACCCAACCATTGGAATCTTGCTCACATCGGAAAAGGTCGATCAGGCGCTGGTGGAGATGTTCACGCCCGACTCGGAGAAGAACCGCATCTTCGTTAAGCAGTACACGAGCGTGATGCCGTCAAAGGTAGCGCTCAAGCGCATCGTCATCGAGGAAAAGCGCAAGTTCGAGAAGGAGCGGCTTCTCGCCTTAGCCGCAATGAAGTCAGCCAGTTCAAACTAACGGAGATTCAGATGCAAAGACGAGCTTTTTTGATTGGTGGTGATTATAAGAATCCAGACAATGCATTGTCTGGTGTAAGAACCGATATTCTCGCGTGGAAACGGTTTCTCATGTCCTCCACTGGTGGGTGCTGGTACGAGAATGAAATCATGGATTTGTCTAGCCAGAGTAAGGCACAGATACTTGAGGCTCTACAAGGAGGACGTTCCATTGATTACTCTCTCGTCTGTTTTTCAGGGCACGGCTATCTGACGAAAGACAAATTTGGTTTTAACATGACAATGACTTTGGTAAATGATGTTGATGAGATGTCGGAAAGGGAGTTGAACCCTGGTAGTCCTTGGTGTATGCAGGTCTTTGATTGTTGTCGTAAGGGGGCGGAGAATGAAAAGGTTGCATTCTCTAATGAGGCGCTCAATAAGTCGTTTCAATACAATACAAGAATATTGTTTGAGAATGAGTTGTTGAAATGTGAGAGAGGGCTTGTTAAAGTGTTTGCTGCTGGCGAAGGGGAAGAGGCTGATGACGACCGGTCGTTTTCGCGTGTTTTAATGGAAGTCTCGAAACTCATGGTTGGAACATGTCAGGATGGAGTGTTACGAATTGATGATGCTGTCCGTTTTGCACAGATAGAGATGCCGCCTCAGCAAACTCCTGTTTATCTGGGTGGACGCAGGTTGCATCATTTCCCGTTTGCCGTTAAGGCGCAGGCAATCTATAGAGGAGGGGTAATATGAGTTGCCTTGAGCATGTCAAAAAATGGTTCTCCCAAAAGTCAGCCAATGACATTGCGGAATATCGAGCTCGTATCGAAAAGGAGGTCCAAGAACATTGGAAAGACCACCAGATACGATTAAAAGAACTGATTTGGGAGTGCTGGCAAGACCCTTCAGCAGTAACGAAGGAATTGGCCCCCGCTCAAAAATTCAATTATGTTGTGTTCATAGATATTGAAGGCGATCTGGATTGGATATGTAACGACGATCATACTGTCAACAAAGTTCCTTCAGAAACCTTTACATTAATTGCCAGTATCATGAATGTTGAGGCGACACCATGTAAGCATTTAGGCGAGGCGGAATGGATGGCATTCAAGAGGATGTTGGGCTCGGCGATTGTATCGGCATTTGAGGGTGGACACGATGAGTCCAAAGCATTGATGTCGGAGGCAAAAGCATACCTTGAACAGCGAATCCCCGAGCGTTCCCGCTTATGGACGTTGCATAGTGCCACATTGGCCATGATGTTGTACGGCCTTGCCTTGTATGTCATACGAGATATCATATTGATAGCACCATTTATGTTTGGGTTGTTTGGTGCTTATGTGTCATTGGTAAGACACGCGAGCACACGTCGGGTGGATTCAAATGCGGGTGAGTGTCTTCACTGCGCAGAAGCTTTTGTAAGGCTGCTGATTGGCATGATACTTGGGAAAATGGGCGTGTTGTTCTTCAGTTGTTCAATCGCTCCAGAGTTTTCTCGAAACATTTGCGCCTCATACACCGGTGTTTGCGTTATTGCTTTTGCGTCAGGCTTGTTTGATGCATTTATACCAGCAATGATTTCCACATACGTCATTAAGCCAATGAATTCGAAGGGGGAAAGCCATGATTAAACGGGTAGCGATAATCATAGAGTCAAGCAATGTGCAAGGCCTTGCTGATCTCCCTGGGGCAAGAATTGATGCTGCAAATTGGCGTTCTTTCTTGATGAGCGACCTTGGTGGCGCATGGAAGGACCATGAAATATTTATGAAGTCAAAGCCTTCTGCTGGTTTTGTCCAAGCATTATTGAATATATACAAAGACAGTTATGTCTTCCTTGCTTTTTCTGGGCATGGGTTTATGGAATATAATTACAGTTCCAGAATATATGAGACTAAAATATGTCTGAACGATAGCGAGCAAGCGGTTCTTGTAGATACGATATCTCCAAAGCGTTTGGGCACGGCCATTTTTGATTGCTGTCGCGGTATAGAGAATGCACAAGGACATATTAAGATAGCGAATGAGTCCTTAGCTGCAGGCCGTAGCACATCATTCGGGACGGGAATGGATTCGGCGAATCAAATAGTGTTAAATGCAAGGCGGAGTGTACAAGAAAATATAAGCTCACTTTTTCTAAATCATATTGAGTTCATGCGTACACATGCTTCGGTACGTATGTATTCTTGTAGCCGGAGTGAGTCTGCGGGGGAGGATGTTAATGCAGGAGGTTATTATACGACATTGCTTATACAAGGGGCAAGGAATTGGTATGATGAACAAAGGTCAAAACCAAATTATGCAGTGTATAACACCAAACAGGCACATGATTTTGCATGTGAAGCCATGAAAGAGGTGAATCCTTTACAACATCCAGAATATTCTCCCTTTTGGCAGTGGTATCCGTTTGCTATAGGATAATTCTGAGGTTTTGACAAATGGGTCCTTGGATGAAAGTTAAACTTGCACAAGTTTGTTCGTCTATTTCGGACGGAGATCATTTGCCGCCGCCGAAATGTGAGTCGGGCATCCCGTTTGTCACGATATCTGACATCAAGAACAACAAGTTTGATCTTTCTAATACGCGCTTCGTCCCCAAGGCCTATTTCGATACAATTGATGAGAAGCGGAGGATTAGAAAAGGCGATGTCTTGTATTCGGTTGTTGGCTCGTATGGCATTCCTGTCTATGCGGATACCGATTTGGAGATTGCTTTTCAGCGGCATATTGCGATACTGAAACCAAGCAGCACTGTAGATTCTAGGTTCCTGTATTATTCAGTGTTGAGCCCCGCTTTTTACAATGCGGCTGATAATGTGGCCATTGGCGCAGCACAAAAAACGATTACGCTCTCGGCTTTGCGCAATCTTGAAATTCCCCTGCCCCAACTCCCCGTCCAGCGCCATATTGCCGACGTTCTTTCTGCGTATGACGATTTGATCGAGAACAACCGCCGCCGCATTGCCATCCTCGAAGAGACGGCGCGACTTACCTACCGCAAGTGGTTCGGCGGACATAATATCAGCGCGGACGGAGCCGTGCGCTTCCGACATGAGGTAACCAAGGGAGGGCGCGGCTCCGTCCGTGCCAAAACCACCACATTGGGGGATGTAGCCGAGGTACTGTACGGAAAAGACCATAAGAAAATACCAGACGGCGCGATACCGATATTTGGCTCCGGTGGTGTTATGCGATATGGTGCTACTGCTATTTTTGATAAGCCATCTGTATTGATTCCCCGTAAAGGAACCATTGGGAACGTGATGTACGTTGACGAGCCGTTTTGGACGGTTGACACCATGTTTTATACTAGGTTCAAACTTCCCAACATGGAGAAGATGCTTTATTACCAGTTGTGCGATTACAATTTGGCTGCTATGAGTACGGGGGCGGCCGTGCCAAGTATGACAACGGCTATTCTTAATTCGTTGGAGATAAAGGTTCCTCCTGATGACTTGAGAGTAGAATTTGATATGGCAGTAGAGCCGATGTTTGTGCAAAAGAGGCTATTGAAAAAGCAAAACGCCGCCCTTGCCACCGCCCGCGACATGCTGTTGCCGAGGCTGATGAAAGGAGGGGTGGCATGAAGATGTTTTTTACTGATGAGCGGCTTGCGAAGTGCGCTGACTGGTATATTCCAGTGTCAGAATTGTTCGAGAAAGATGATGATTGCAGTATTGTTCCGTCGCGGCATGTGGCGCAGTGGAATACGGAAAGTGGTTATTGTGAAAGTAGGGATAGGAATGGTGACAAAAGTAGGGTTTGGAATGTCTCAAAAAATGCTGGAATTTGCTGGATTTGCGTGAAGATCACCAGGGGGGATGAACTGAAAAGTAGGGATAGAAACGATGGAGAAAGTAGGGATTGGAGTGGTGTCATGACTACCCAAGAAACTACCCAACAGACTACCCAGCAGGCCCCATGGAATATTCCCCGAGGGGAATCGGGGTTGACGAAGAATCCCATGAACTCGTACAACGAAGGTAATCTGACATGGTGACGCGCGAACAGGCTGTTGAAATGTTGCGCCGCGGGATCGGGCGCGACGATGCCGACTTCCGCGATGGGCAGTGGGAGGCAATCGATGGCATCTTGAACCATCGGCGTCAGCTGGTCGTCCAGCGGACGGGGTGGGGCAAGAGCATGATCTATTTTCTTGCCGCAAGGTTTCTGCGCATGGAAGGACGCGGCATGACGCTGCTCATTTCTCCGCTCCTCGCTCTGATGCGCAACCAGATCGCCGCAGCCAAGCGTGTCGGGATTGTCTGTGACACGATCAACTCCACGAACCGCGATCAATGGCCGGAGATCGAAGAGCGTGTGATTTCAGGCAGATGTGACTTCTTAATTGTCGCTCCTGAGCGGTTCGCCAACGAAGAGTTTTGCACCAATGTACTTGACCGGATCAAAAACAACATCGGGCTTCTCGTCGTTGACGAAGCACATTGCGTATCCGATTGGGGCCACGACTTCCGCCTCGACTACAAGAAGATATCGAATCTTCTGAAAGGCTTGCCGCCGAACATGCCCGTGCTGGCCACCACCGCGACGGCGAACATGCGTGTCGTCCGCGATGTCGAGGCGCAGCTGGGAGGGCACGTTGATGTTTCTCGCGGCAGTCTCGTACGCAAGAGCTTGTTCCTGCAGAACATCCGTCTACGTACGCAGGAGGAGCGCCTGGCATGGCTGGCAGAGACGTTGAAATGCAGAATAGCCGGTTCGGGCGTGGTCTACGCCCTGACGATTCGTGATGCCGAGCGGGTCGCCAGATGGCTGCGCATGAACGGGCTTTCGGCGTATGCCTATTCGTCTGGCGCGATGCCGCCTGATGACATGGAACCGGCGTTGCGCGAAGAGCTTGAAGAATCGGAGGCGTGGAAGACCGCGACAAAAGAAGAGGCGCGGAGCAATGCCTATCGCATGTTCTTGGAGGATTTGCTGCTGAAGAACAGGATAAGGGCTCTTGTGGCGACATCGGCGCTGAGCATGGGGTTCGACAAACCCGATCTGACGTTTGTGATCCATTATCAGCGTCCGAAGTCGGTGGTGGACTACTATCAGCAAGTCGGGCGCGCGGGGCGCGGCGTAGATTTCGCGTACGGCATTCTGCTGAATGGCGATGAGGACGACGAAATCGCCGAATACTTCATCAAGAGCGCATTCCCAAAAGAGCGGGATGTGAAGGAGATGTTGCGTGCCATTGACGAGAGCGACGAAGGATTGTCGGTCGTTGAACTTATGGCGCGCATGAACGTACGGCGCGGCAAACTTGAACAGGCGCTCAAGTTTGTGATGTCCGAGAACCCGTCTCCCGTCGTGAAGGTGAAGTCAAAGTATGTGGCAACGCCGTTCCTGTTGCAATACGAACTGCCGGCGGAGAACATCCAGCGCCTTACGGACATACGACATCAGGAATTGGCGCGAATGGATGAATACGTGAGGACGGGGGATTGTCTCATGAACTTCCTCTGTTCAGAATTGGACAGCCCTGCCGACGAGCCGTCGTGCCAGCGGTGTGGCAATTGCCGTCCGCAGGAGGCTTTGCCGACAGGCTGTGATACTTCTCTTGCGCAAAAGGCCGCCGAGTTTTTGAACAAGTCCGATTGGCCGATAAAGCCGCGCAAGCAATGGGCAGATGCGGCGACGGCAGCAACGGCATTTGGAATCGAGGCGAAGAAAAACATCCCCGCCGCGCTATCCATGGAGGAAGGGCGTGCGTTGTCGGTCTATGGCGCTGGCGGACTTGGGCGACTTGTGCCCCAGGGCAAATACAGGACAATGCCGCCGCGCTTTGACGACCGGCTTGTCGAGGCAAGTGCCGAGCTCCTTGCAAGATGGAACCCTGAAAAACGTCCGGAGTGGGTGACTTCCATCCCGTCGCGCAGGACGCCGACGCTTGTTTCTGATTTCGCGCGGCGTTTGGCGGCGAAACTGGGATTGCCGTTTGTCGAAAGCCTGCGCAAGGTGAAGGATACTCCGCCCCAGAAGGAAATGGAAAACTCGTCCTTCCAGCAGAACAATCTCATCGGGGCGTTCGAGGTCGTCGGAACGCCGCCGGTAGGGGTATGCCTGCTCGTGGACGATATGGTGGATTCTAAATGGACTTTAACGATTGCGGCGGCGATGCTGCTAAAGGCCGGAGCGGCGTCCGTGGTGCCGTTCGCGTTGGCCGATTCATCAGGAGGAGAGTGAAATGACGGACATGGATTTTAGCATTTCCGAGAACACACAGGCGACGTTGTTGCTCTGCGGTACCTTGGGCAAGGACAATGGGGCGGCTCGTCCTCTGACACTGCCGCAGTACAACGCCGTGGTGCAGGCGCTGGTCTCCCTCGACAAGCGACCGTCCGATTTACTGCATGACGCGGGGCTTGCCGAGACGGTTTGCTCGATGCAAGTGGAGAATGCAAGATTGAAAGAACCGGCATCTGCAGAACGGCTGAAAACCCTGCTGGACAGGGGCTTTGCGCTGTCGATGGCGTTAAACCGGTGGGCGCAATACGGAGTGCGCCCGGTCGGACGTGGTGACGATCTTTATCCGGCACGAATGAAACTGTATCTGAAGGGCAAGGCCCCGGCTGTCTTGTATTATGCAGGAAGCGATCAGCTTTGGTCTGGCGGCGGCATGGCCTTTGTCGGGTCGCGGGACATCTCTGACGAGGCGACGGAGGCAATTCGACGTGTCGTTCGCGAGTGTGTGGATGCTAACATGCCCATTGTGTCCGGAGGGGCAAGAGGCGCCGACCAAACTTCCATGCGTACGGCGTTTGAGTGCGGGGGAAGCGTCGTCGCGGCATTGCCCGGCGATTTGCTGAAGACATGCCTGACGCGTGAGAACCGCGAAGCCATTGGCGCGGGAAGGGTTTTGCTGTTTTCTGCAGTCGACCCAGACGAGCGCTTCACGCCAATCAATGCGATGGACCGCAACAAGTACATTTACGCAATGGGCGATTATGCGTTCGTGGCGCAGTCTGATACGAAGGGCGGAACGTGGACTGGCGCCGTGGAAGAACTGAAGCGGCCTGAACACCATCCTGTGTTTGTCTATATGGGACGTTCACGCGTCGAGGGGTGTGCGAAGCTTGTCGCGCAGGGGGGCGTTGCATGGACGCCGTCTGACACTTTGCAGCCAATGCTTGAAAAGGGTGCGGCAACTGCAAATAAACCTACCAAAGCATTACAACCGTCGTTGTTTGATTTTGCGGCGACGCGTACGGATGAAGAACATAAAGAGGATATGGCGCTACGACGAGTCTCCGAGCCGAAGGAGCCGTATTGCGTAGAAACAAAAGACGATATCTACTCCGTTGTTCTGCCGTTGCTTCTGACGGCGACGGCAAAAAAAGGTCAGACAGAGAAGGCGTTGCGGAAAAGCATTGATCCAGATGGGTATTTTTCGCCAAAGGGATGGAAGTTGTTGCTTGATAAGGCTTGTACCGAAGGAAAATTGGCGCGAACGGAAAAGCACAAGAAGCGCGGGAAGCCAGACGTCCTCTATGTTGGGCTCCAAAAAGAGGGATGAACATGAGCGTCTATACCGAAGACAATCTGGTGCAGAAGACGACGGCGGAGTATCTGGTCGGGACGCTCGGCTGGAATGAGAGCGTCTATGCCATGCAGGAGGTCTTCGGGGCGGCAGGGACACTGGGGCGCACGGACGAGGGCGAGGTGCTGCTGGTGCGCTATCTGCGTCCCGCGCTCGAAAAACTGAATCCAGGTCTGCCCGCCGCCGCATACGACGATGCCGTCCGCATCCTCGCGGATACTTCCGTCTCGATGGGTCTTGACGCCATCAACCGCGAAAAATATAAGCTGCTTCTCGACGGCATCCCTGTTCGCTACACGGCGGTGGATGGTACGAAGAAGAAAGCGGCGCTGCGCGTCTTCGACTTCGATACGCCAACGAACAACCATTTCCTCTGCGTACGCGAATTGTGGCTGCGTGGTTCGCTTGGTCGCCGCCGCCGCGCGGATGTTGTTGGTTTCGTGAACGGCGTGCCACTCGTGTTCATGGAGCTGAAGAACGTTACGAAGGACATTTCCATTGCCTACCGCGACAACTTCTGCGACTACCGCAAGGTCGTACCGCAGATCTTCCACTTCAACGCGTTCGTGATCCTTGCCAATGGCATCGATGCGAAGATCGGCACGCACTCCGCCAAGTATAAGTTCTTCCATGCGTGGAAACGTCTCTCCGAGGACGAACCAGGTGCGGTGGACATGGAGACGTTGTTGAAGGGGACGTGCTCCAAGGCGAATCTGCTCGATCTCTTCGAGAATTTCATCGTGTACGACGAGTCTGCGGGAACAGTGGCAAAGATTCTTGCCCGCAACCATCAGTTTCTGGGCGTGAACCGTGCGGTGGAGGCGGTGCGCAACCGCAAGGGTACGGACGGCAAGCTGGGTGTTTTCTGGCACACGCAGGGTTCGGGCAAGAGCTACTCGATGGTCTATTTCACGCGCAAGGTACACCGCAAGCTCGGCGGGAACTTCACGTTCCTGATCCTGACCGATCGCGATGAGCTGGATACTCAGATCTACAAGACGTTCGCGGGATGCGGAGTTGTCGACAACGACAAGGACGAGTGCCGTGCCGCGAGCGGGGCGCATCTGAAAGCGCTCTTGGGTCAGCACAAGAGCCATGTGTTCTCGCTCATCCAGAAGTTCAACGAGGAGGTGCGCCCCGGCGAGGCTTACACCACGCGCGACGACGTGATCGTCATTTCCGACGAGGCGCACCGGACGCAATACGGTCTTTTGGCGCTCAACATGCGCAATGCCTTGCCGAACGCGGGGTATATCGGGTTCACAGGAACGCCGCTTTTCAAGGGGGACGAGCTGACGAAGCAGGTGTTCGGGGACTATGTGTCCAGATACGATTTCCAGCGGGCAGTGGACGACGGGGCGACGGTGCCGCTCTATTACGACGCGCGTGGGGAGAAGCTAAACGTCGCCACTCAGGACATTAACGAGAAGATCGCCGAGAAGCTGGTGGCGTTCGAGGCGGAGAACGTAGATGTCGCCGAGAAGCTGGAGTCCGAACTGAAGCGCGACTACCACGTCATCACGGCGAAAAAGCGTCTCGAGCAGATCGCGCGCGACTTCGTGCGGCACTATTCCGCGTCGTGGGAAAACGGCAAGGCGATGTTCGTGTGCATTGATAAGATCACATGCGTGAAGATGTACGACCTCATCTCAAAGTACTGGGACGAGGAGACGAAGGCGCTGGAGGCGAAGCTCTACGCCACGGAGGATGAGCAGGAAGAGCAGTTCCTCCGGCGGCAGGTGGCATGGATGAAGGAGACGGTCAAGGCCGTGATCGTCAGCGAAGAACAGAACGAGGACGAGAAGTTCGCCAAGTGGGGGCTGGACATTCTGCCGCACCGCAGGGTGATGAAGGAGGGGATGAGCCTGCCGGAGGCATTCAAGTCCAAGCTGGAGTATGTGGGGCGAGACCGCATGGATGTTGACGAGGCCTTCAAGGCGGAGGAGCATCCGTTCCGCATCGCCATCGTCTGCGCCATGTGGCTGACGGGCTTCGACGTGCCGTCCTTGGGCACGCTCTATCTCGACAAGCCGCTCAAGGCGCATACGCTTATGCAGGCCATCGCGCGCGCCAATCGCGTCAACGAGGGCAAGAACAACGGCCTGATCGTCGATTACTGCGGCATTCTCAAGAACCTGCGTCAGGCATTGGCGACCTTTGCCGGTGGAACGGGCGGGGCTGGCACGGAAGGCGGCGAGACCGATCCCGTGAAGCCGGAAGAGGACTTGTTGGCGGAACTCGACGAGGCGATCCGGCTGGTACGGGAATGGCTGGAAGCACATGGCGCTTCGCTGACGGCGATCATGGAATCTGACGGTTTTGCAAAGAACGCGGCCATCAACACGGCAAAGGAAGCCGCGAACGAGAACGACGAGACGCGCAAGCGCTTCGAGGTGTTATGCCGTACGTGCTTCGCCAAGTTCAAGGCGTGCATCACGTTTGCTGGTGTGAACCGCTATCGCGGTGAATACGCGGCGATTCGCGTCATCTACATGAGCCTTCAGCAGGGGAAGGCAGATGCAGACATTTCTGACATTATGCGTGAACTGCAGAAGATCGTAGATGAGGCTATTGTGCCGCAGGAAAACGTTGGCGACGAACGCGCACCATACGACATCAGCCGCATCGACTTTGAGCGGTTGAGACAGGAATTCGCCACGTCCAAGTCGAAGCGCACAGCCGTACAGTCTATGAAGGCGACGGTCGAGGCGAAACTTGCCGCGCTCCTTGCTCGAAATCCCCTGCGCACGGATTTCCAGCGCAGGTACGAAGAGATCGTCGCCGCCTACAACAGCGAGAAGGATCGCCTGACGATCGAACAGACGTTTGAGGCGCTCTTGAAGTTCATTGCCGAGATGTCGGAAGAGGAGGAGCGTGCGGTTCGGGAAGGGCTCGATGAAGAAACGCTGGCGATCTACGATCTCTTGAAGAAACCGGCGTTGTCTAAATCCGAGAACGAGAAGGTGAAGGCTGTCGCGAAAGAACTTCTCACGGCATTGAAGGCAGAGAAACTGAAGATTGACCACTGGCGCGAGAAGGAAAGCACGCGTGACAGCGTAAGGCGACAGATATTTGACTTCCTCTTTGCCGATACGACAGGACTGCCGGGGGTGTATTCTGAAACGGAAATCGATGAGCGGACGGAGGCCGTTTATAGGCATGTATACGAGGTCTATCCGGCACTGCCTTCGCCCTATTACGGACGCAAGAGCGCTTAAAGAGGAGGTTGGATGTCAAGCGACTTCAAGAAACTTTCCGACAGGGTCAAACCGCGCGAACAGCTGCGCGACGCGGTGTCGCCGTCCGAACTGAAGCCGGAGGCGCTGCTTGCGATTCTGCTAAGAACGGGGTCTGCGGGATGCAACGTGCTGGAGACTGCGCGGAGGCTTGTCGATGCGTTTGGCTCCGTGGCGGAGCTTGTCAAGAGCGACTGGCGTACGCTCGACCGACACATCCGTGAATACAACGAACTGCATCCCGAACGGAGGATCAAGGGCGTTGGGCAGCTCAAGATGCTGGAACTCGCGGCGGCGTTCGAACTTGTGCGGAGGGGGTATGAGATCGACGGCGAGGACATACGCCGGATCAAGATTGCCAAGCCGGAGGATTCCTACCGCATCTTCCGCGAGGCGGCGCTCATGGGGGAAGAGCAGGAAAGCTTCTTCGTCCTGCCGCTTGACACGAAGAACCATCCGCTCTGCACGGCCCCGTTGCGCGTGACGTACGGGTTGCTGGATCAAACGCCTGTTCATCCGCGCGAAGTCTTCAAGGCCGCGATACGATGGGGCGCGCAGGCAATCATCGTTGCGCACAACCATCCGTCTGGCGATCCGACGCCTGGGAAAGACGACATCCGGCTCACGGAAAGGCTCGTCGAGGCTTCGCGGATAATCGGAATACCCGTTCTCGACCATCTGATCCTCGGCTCGCCGTCGAGTGCGGACGGGAGAGGGTATGTTTCATTGCGAAAACTTGGGATCATGAGTCCTTGAGAGGACGTGATCGCAAAGGAAGAGCTCCCTTTAATCTGTAATGAACCTGAAGATCGCAAAACAGAGTGTTCTTTGCGCGCTGATACTGGGTGTGATACCGATTCTGTCCAAACCGCCCGGCCATTCGGGCCGATTTTCGGCTTGCGGGGAAAGTTCGGAGTGTGATATGATAGCCCACGTCCGATGGCTGTTTGTCTCAGAGAAGGACAGAGGACAGAAGACGGAGGACAAAGGATGGAACCACAATCCTTTGTCATTTGTCCTTCGTCCTTTGTCCTCAAACCAATGTGAAAGGTAATCCATGAAAAAGATGATGCTGATCGCGGCGGTTGCCGCAGTGGGAGCTGCCGTGGCGGCAGGGCTCGGGCCGCAGAACTACGTGCAGGCCGGGCTCGTGACGCACCTTGACGCCATCGACAACGAGGGCACCGGCACGCACAACCCGTCTGCCACCACGTGGCGCGACCTCAAGGGCTCGGCGTACGTCACGCTCACGGGCGGCGCGTGCTGGACAGACCGTTACTTCGACTCAACGCCAGAGGTGCAACAGCTCTCGTCGATGCCCGCCTACTACCGGAATTCGGTCACCATCGAGACGGCGATCACCGTCATTTCCAACAATACGAAAACGAGTTCAACCAGCTGGCCGCGCATCTTCAACGGTCCCGGCTGCACCTTGCACTCGGAGGGCAACACCTCCACCTCGTTCCGGTTCTACTTGGCGAACGCGATTCCGGGGGACAACAACAGCCAGCGTCCGACGACCGGCTCCTTCCGCACGGCCACGGTCAGCTGCTACTCCGGCAGCGACTACTTCGCCGTCGCGCTGGATGCCGTGCAAAAGCAAAAGACGTCGAAGCCGGCGACGGCGTCTCTCTCGCAGACCGCCCAGGGCTGGCAGCTCAACGGCAACGACGGCTACCTGCACGGACACTACTACGCCTTCCGCATGTACAACCGGATGCTCTCGATGGACGAGATCACCACGAACACGGTGCTCGACAAGCTACGCTTCTTCAGCTACACGTACACGGGCACGGGCGTGGCCGAGAACTGGGGCGACATCGCGTGGACGATCCCCGAACGGGCGACCGTCGTCGCGCCCTCCACGCAGACGAACGCCTACGCGCAGCTTGTGAACGTCACGGCGAACGTGTCGGCGGCGGACAATGTCGGGCTCGCGGGCCTCTCGCTGGAGGACGGCGCCACGCTGAACATCGCGGCGGACGCGATCGCCGCCGTGAAGGTGCTGTACGTGGAGGGCGTGGCCGTGCCGCGCGGCGTCTACACGGGCACGGGTCCGGTCGGCACGCAGGTGAGCTGGCTTTCAGGCGACGGCATCCTGGGGGTGGCCGGTTCGCTGAATCGCGGCGTGCCTTCACTGGTTCCCACGCCCGCCGCCGACGGCTGGTACGAGTTCGGCCTCGCAAGCGGCTATGCACACGGTTATGACTTGGGATGGTCGGCATCGGTCAAATACCACTACATCATCGGCGACCGTCCGATCTGGGATGCCTACGCGTTCCCCGCCGGCGCGAAGCTGAGGCTCGTGGGCGGCATCCTGCTGGAGACGGTTCCGGCAGGCGTGTTCTCCCAGTACGACATGAGCGGACTCAAGATCGTCTACCTCCACGGCGCGACAGCGTTCGCGGACGGCACGGCGCTCACGGTTCCGAACGGCGCCATCTTCCGATACCAGCCCGGCACCTGGAAGCCGGATGCGAGCGTCGCCAACAAATGGTGGCTTTCGGCGAAAAGTGACGACACGGTGACCTACACGGGCGACATCGTGAACAACGGACAGATGAACGTCACGGGCGATGGCACGCAGTCGCCGTACCAGATCTACACAGGCCACATCTCCGGCACTGGCGGCTACTACTCCACGAACTTCGGCAAGCAGGGACGGTTCCAGGGCCGCTACGACTTGTCCGGCACCTTGAGCGGCTTCCAGTGCGGCAGCCTCATCTGGCTGGACACGCTGTCCATCGGCGGCAAGTTCACGACGGCCGCATTCTCCGACTGTTCAGGGCAATGGGCGACGGACGGCGGGTGGTGCGCAAACGGCCTCATGCTCGGCAAGAACAACAGCGACGCGACGGCCGACAACGAACTGAAGATCGATACGCTCACCGGCAGAGGCTACAGCACGACCGCCTCGAATGGCAAGCGGTGGCGGCGTGGCGGACACGCCATCATCTGGGGCTACAACACATTGCATGTGGGCGAACTGTACAGCGGCCTGCATGTGATGGCGAGGGGCGGAGACCAGAATTGCAGCAAAGGTTGGCTGAGCAGTTCCGTTGGCGGCAAGGGCAGCGGCAACATCATCATCGACAAGTTCACGAGCGGCGACCTCTTCTGCTCCACCAACATCAACGTCCTGGTGGGGCAGGTGGTGGCCGCCTCCACGTTCGACTACACCTACCAGAGCAACGCCGTCAACCGCATGACGCTGGACATCACGAACAGTTGCAACGCCTCCGCAACGGTGAAGGCGACGGACATTGGGATGCTGCCCGCGCGGATCTCGGGCTTCAAGGGCACTGTCACGCTCACGGACACGGCGACCGTGAAGAGCTTCACGATGCCGGTCGACGTCACGCATGGCACGAACTACCTCTACAACACGACGGGCTGCATCGGCTCGGGCACGCTCGGGAGCGCGCCGGCGAGCGGTACGATCAACGTGACGTTCCCCACGACGGGCGACAAGCCCGTGAAGGGACAGTACGCGCTTGCACGGTTCACCTCGGGCGGCAACCTGCTCGCGGGCTGGACGGTGACGTTGAACGGTCAGGCTGTGGAGGCGACAGTCGTGAACGGCATGGAGATCCGCACGAAAAAGGACGCAACGGGCCTTTGGCTGAAAGTCGACAAGCCAGGCGTCGCGTTCATCATTCGCTGACGGCATGGCCGCAACGGGCGGGACGCCCGTTGTCCCAGTGAACGGGCAAGATGCCCGTTCTCCCAGTTGCGGGCAAGATGCCCGCCACCCCAAATGCTTGCAACGGGCAAGATGCCCGTTCTCACAGCCATGGGTGGGAAGCGCTAAAGCAATATGGTATAATGTGCCTGTGGAAAGGAAGGAGAAAAACAACGCCTGGTACGCGCAGCGCGAACGCGGCGCGGGCCGTATGCGGATGGCGTTCATGTGGTGGGTCTACGCCCTCTTCGGCAAGACGTCGCTCAAGATCGCCATCGTGCCCGTGGCGGCGTGCATCTACCTCTTCGCCGCGCCCGTGCGGCGGAACCTGCGTGCGTTCTACGCGGCGGTCGGGCAGCGGGGGAGCCTCTTCCGCCATGTGCTGGGTTTCGCGTGGTCGCTGGCGGACAAGGTGGACGCCTGCACGCTCAAGAAGAACCTGCCGCGCTTGACGGTGCGCGACGACGCGGGTAGCCGCGCGTTCCGCGAGCTTGTCGCGTCGGGGAAAGGCGCGTTTCTCATCTCCACGCACCTCGGCACGGTGGAAGTGCTGCCCGCGCTCGCGAAGAGTGGCGGACGCCTCGGCGAGGCGTCCCTACCAGGTGGACGGGTGCCGCATGTGCATGCTTTCCAGCAGATGGGGCACGACGCGATGTTCACGCGGCAGTTCGCGTCGCATCTCGACACGTCCGGTCTCACGCTCCATGCCGTGGAGGACATCGGCGTGGAGACGGCCGTGGAGATGCAGGCGGCGATCGGTCGCGGCGACCTCGTGCTGATGGCGGGCGACCGCGTGAGCGCGGGGTCGAATGCCACGTTGCGACATGAGTTCCTCGGCCGGGACTGCGCCTGGCCGAAGGGCGTGTTCGTGTTCGCACGGTTGATGGAGAGCCCGGTGTTCTTCGTCACGTGCGTGCGCACGGGCTGGAACGCCTACGAGGCCCATTTTGAACAGGCGGAAGGGGACGTGTTCGATGCCTACGTCCGCTTCCTCGAACGCGAGACGCGCGCGCGTCCCGACCAGTGGCACCACTTCCACGACTTCTTCGGCCATGCTTGACAATCTTCTACTCGTCTCGAAACAGGTGGGCGTGCTCTTCGTCCTGATGGCGGTGGGCTGCCTCTGCAACCGGTGCCGGCTTCTGAACGGCGTCGCGATCAAGGGCGTCACGGGACTGCTCATGCTCATCGTCACGCCGTGCGTGATCATCCATTCGTTCATCCAGCAGAGATTCTCGCCATCTCTTCTGGGCGACCTTGGCTGGGCGCTTGCGGTGGCCGTGTTCGCGCACGTCATCGGATCGGCGATCGCATTTGTGTGCTTGCGGCGCGCGCGGGGCGCGCGCCCTACCGGCGGACGCCTCGGCGAGGCGTCCCTACCAGATGGGCGCCTGGGTGTGCTGCGCTTTGCGGTGATTTTTTCGAACGCGGGGTTCATGGGACTGCCGCTCGAATACGTGATCCTCGGGGTGGACGGCGTGTTCTTCGGCGCGATGTACGTGGTGGTGTTCAACCTTGTGTGCTGGACCTGGGGCGTGGCGGTGATGTGCCGGGGGACGAAGGCGACCAACCTGCGGTCGATTCTCGTCAACCCCGGAACGGTGGGTGTGGCGCTGGGGTTGCCGTTCTTTCTCTTTTCGATGAATCCGCCCGAGGTGGTGGGGCGTCCGATCCAGATGCTGGCGGACCTCAACACGCCGCTTGCGATGATCATGGTGGGGTGGTATCTGGCAGAGGCGGATCTGCGGCCCGTTCTGTGCCGTGGCGTGGTGTACGGCGTGGCGGCGCTGCGGCTCCTGGTCGTTCCGCTCGCGGTGATCGGCGCGCTCGTGGGCCTGCGCGCGTGCGTGCCGACGCTCAACCCCGTGATGGCCGTGGCGATCGCGACGGCGGCGTCGGCGCCCGTGGCGGCGCTCACGACCGTGATTGCGGCGCGTTTCGACAGGGATGTCACGACGGCGACGGGACTTGTTTCGGGCACGACGCTCCTCTCCATCCTCACGATGCCGCCGATCGTGGGCTTCGCGCTCTGGTTGTTCGGGCGATAGGGTTAAACAAGCGGCCAGGTGCGGGTGCGGGGGGATTTGGCTGTGGGGAATTTGCAAACCATCCGCTCGCCGTCGAAGAGCAAGGCGCGGTCGCCGTCGATGCGGATCTCCGTGCCGCCCAGTAAGTTTGCGGCGAGGAGGCATTTCTCAAGGCCGTCGCCACGGCCGAAGTTCCACACTTCGTCGGGTTGCGCGAGGCGCGAAGGTCCGTCGTAGATGGATTCGTTGGGAAGGGCGGCGAGTCGGGCGACGACTTCTTCGGGCCATTTTTCGAGTGCGGCACACGAGACGGGATTGCGCGTGAGGGCAGCCTGCACGAAGGGACCTTCCTCGGTCACGCCGAGTTCGCGCGCGGCGTAGGGGGCGAGCGCGGCGGCGCGGTTCGTGGCGCGGAGGGCGTCGAGGCGCTGGGCGATCTCGGCGCGGTCCATTTCGGGCGTGAGGCCGAGCGGGGCGTCGGAACGGTCGAACGAAACGCGCGTCGCGTCGGGCAGGCGCGGCGTGACGAGGCGCGTGTCGACCGCGTCCTCGGGCGGCACGAGGAAGGAGGCGAGCCGATCCGAGAAGTGCGAGTAGGCGGTGGGGTCGATCGTGGCCGTGGGGTAGAGCAGATGAATGTAGCCGGTGGAATGGGAGACGATCGTGACGCGCTCGTGCTCGAGGGCGCGGCGGGCCTGCTGGGAGATGACGGTGCCGTTCGCCCACATGGCCTTCGTGACGAGGCGTCGGTTGTTTGTGAGGATTCCCGTGTCGACGTCGAGGAAGTTCTGCGAGTGGAGGGGCGTGGCCATGAGGTAGATGGATTCGAGGGGAAGTCCGCACACGACGAACGCAGCCGCGGCGTAGAGCCCGGCGAGGGACACGCACTCGCCCGCGCCGACGGCGTGGCCTTTCTTGTGGCGGAAGGCGTCCATCGCCTCGATCGTCTCGGTCTTCCAGTAGGGGATCACGTCGGAGGTGTACTTGTCGAGGCCGAAGTGGCGGCGGATGTCGATGTCGTAGTAGTAAACGTCGCCCTGGTAGCCGAAGAGGGCGTTGGACTTGGTGATCTCGTCGGGGGAGAGGAAGGGTGCGAAGCGGGTGAGTTCGCGCTGCTGGGTGGTGAGGCCCCAGGTCTCGAGGTCAAGGTTGAACGTGTAGTTGTCCATGATGTGCTGGCGGAGACGCTGGAGGCGCCGCTTCGGGCGCATCTCGCGGATGCCGTCGAACCACGGAAGGTCGCGCCAGGCCCAGAGGCGCGGGGAGAGGATGTTCGCGAGCACGAGCGCGTACATCAGCTCGGGGAACACGAAGATCTCCATGTCGGAGAGCGTGACCGCCGACGATTTTTCCTCGTTCGATATGTCTTTCATTTCATGGATCGGGCGAATTACTGGAAGCTCACGCCCGCCTGAGGCTGGACGGTCGTGGCAAGCGGCCGCGGCGTGCCGGTGACGGCGATCGTGCCGCCCACGGCGCCCGTGCGGTTGAATTGCAGTTCCACGCGGCGGCCGTCGGGCAGCGTGAGCGCCACGCCGTCGCGGGCATCCGTCACGAGACTCTGTACCTGCGGCCGTTCCGCCGACGTGTCTGTGGCCGTCAGCACATGCAGGAAGCGGTCGTTGGCGCGGGGGGCGCCGGGTGCGACCTCAAGGCGCCACGCCCCGAAGTAGGGGCCGCGTCCCGTACGCTTCGCGCCGCGCGCGGCCGAGGCGAGGAACGCGGCGTCGGGTTCCCAGTTCTTGCCGTTCGTCCAGAACTCCTTGCCGGGGCCGCCGATCTTCTCCAGGCGCGCGTCCGCCGGGAGGACCGTTTCGCAGTAGAGACGGCCCTTGCCGCTCTCGACCACCGTCAG
>JAFRSR010000249.1 GCA_017427485.1 Kiritimatiellia bacterium | reverse complement strand
GCTAATCAACGAAATCCACGCGGAGCTGTTCCCTGAATATGCCCATGAGAAATGTTGGTACTTTCTGGACGAGCTTCAGAACATCAAGGGATGGGAGGCGTACGCGCGCCGACTCGTGGATTCGCCGAAGGTGGTGCTTTGTCTGACGGGCTCCTCGTCCAAGCTCCTTTCGGAGGAGATCGCAACGTCGATGCGCGGACGTTCGATTCCGATCGAAGTGTTCCCGCTTTCGTTTCCGGAGTTCCTGCGCTTCAACGGCATCATGGAGAAAGCGCCTGCGCCCAAGAAAGGCTTTACCGCCGCCGAACGGGGAATCCTCCGCAACGCGGCGCAGAAGTATCTTGACGTGGGCGGCTTCCCAGCGATTCAGAGGATGCCGGACGCAATGCGCATCGCGACGCTCCAGGAATACGTCCATACGGTCCTCTACCGCGACGTCCTCCAGCGGCATAAGGTCGTGAGCGTTCAGTCGCTGCTGTGTACGCTTGACTACCTGCTGCACAATTTCGCGCGCAGGACGTCGGCGCACACGATCTCGGGCGTGCTCAAGAACCTGGCCTACCCAAGCCGGCGCGAGGACATTGCGGACTACATCTCCTATTTCAAGGACGCTTACATGGTCCATCCCGTCTCCGTGATGTCCGACTCCCTTGCCGTCAAGCGCGTGAACCCCGACAAATACTACATCGTGGACACCGGCCTCATTCGCGCGATGAGCGTGAAGAACGACGCGGAAAGGGGATGGCTTCTGGAGAACCTCGTGTTCATGGCCCTCCGCCGTGGGGGGAACAAGATCGAATACGTCACCAACCCCGACGGGACAGAGGTCGATTTCCATGTCGTTGACATGGTGACCAAGAAGCGGCGTCTCGTGCAGGTGGCTTGGACGATGCAGGATCAGACGACGGTTGCACGGGAGACGTCGGCGCTTGAGTTGGCTCGGCGGAACCTGCATGTGGACGACTGCACGATCGTGACGTGGGACGACGCGGCGGAACTCGATTCCGGCATAAAGGTCGTGCCTGCCTGGAAATGGCTTCTCCACGAGAATAACCCTCGGTGAACCATTGGAAATGAAAGGGCGGCTCGGCGGGACGCCTCGCCCCACCAATTCTTCTGCGTGCGCCGTCTGGAAGGCGGATTTCCCAGTTAGCCCGCCGCCCGCGCTTCGCACGGGAAAGTAAATGAGGATAACTTCTGTGTTTTTAGACAGGATTACAGGATTATCATGATTTACAGGATTTAAAATCAAAAAATCCTGTCAATCCTGTAGAATCCTGTAATCTTGTCTGAAGTTATAGGCAAGCGCCGCCAAGATGGCGGCTCTCCATGTTGCGCTGCCGGGGCTGGCGGCCGGTGAGATTATGGTGCGGAACGCGCAATTCGCACATGCGGGGAATTACCGATTGACGCGAACGAGAGAATCGGCTATCATAGCGGCGATGTCCTCATTCAAGGAAAAGAGATGAAAAGAAACAGGTTGATCTACGCTTTGGCGATGGCAATGGCGGTCGGGTGCGCGTGGGGCGCGGTGAGCGAATACGTGCGCACGGAGATCGCCAACTACAACGGACACGAGGGATGTACCCTCGTCACGTACGTGAAGCCGCCCACGGCCGAAAAGACCGGCCGCGCCTGGATCATGAAGTTCGACATGACGAAGGGCTACCGCCTGCGGACGTACTTCGGCAACGGACAGGGAGGCCGGGCGAGCATCGGCACGATGGGCGAGAACCTTGTCGCGGAAGGGGAGCGCCCGATCTGCGGCACGAACGCCGACTACTTCTACACCGCGTCGAACATGGCCTACTCCACCGGCATGACGATCATGAACAGCCGCATGGTCTACCCCGGCTTCAACAACGCGAACCCCGCCACGCACTACTTCTTCATGGAGACCGGCGACCGCCGGTACGCGCACGGCAAGCCCGTGCGCACGGACGGCAAGACGTCCGGCTTCGTCGCCCACGGCTACGACCTCGTGACGGCCGACGGACGCAAGATCCGCAACGCCGTGCGCACGAACTGGTGCAACTACCCCGTGAAGGAGGGGCAGATCAATCCCGTCAACACGGCATACGACACCGTGGGCAAGGTGGAGGGGACGATCGGCAACTACCAGAGCCGCACGCAGTACCCGCGCGTGATGATCGGCTACGGCACGAACGAGGTGGACGGCGCGCAGCACGAGATCGTGGCGATGTTCGTGAACGACGGACGGCAGGCCGACTGGTCGTACGGCGTGACCGACGTGGACGCCGCGCAGATGATGATCGACGAAGGGTGCTGGGAGGTCGGCGAGTTCGACGGCGGCGGCAGCGCCGCGTTCTGGGCGGCGTCCGGCCCCGACAGCGTCTATCCCCGCGACACCACCGCGAACGGCGGCTACCTGAACCTGCCGAGCGACGGTTACCCGCGCAAGGACGCGAACGGCATCTTCATGCTCGCCCCCACGGACGCCCCCGCCACCGTCACGATCGGCGCGAACTGGTACTACGACCTCGACGAGGCGCTCTGGGCCGTCGCCCCCGGCGAGACGATCACCGTCACGAACGCGACGACGCTCACCGGGACGAACATCTTCTTCACCTCCTGCACGCTCGCCTCGACGGCGGAGGTGCCCTCCGCCACGCCGATCGCCTGTCCGGCCGGCACGGCGCTTTCCGTAGCGGCGGGCGTGCGCGTGTGCTTCTCGAACGCGGTGTTCACTGGCGCCTCCACCACGCTTCGCGCGGTGGGCACGGTGGCCGTGGCGGGGCACGTGAGCTTCGATCGGGTGGATGTGGCCGTCGGCGGCGCGTTCGAGCTGGCGGGGCCGCTCGAACGCGTCCTCGTGGTCAACAATCCGGCCGCCGCGGCCGAGGGCGACGTCTTTGGCACGGCCACGGGGAACTTCGGCGCGGGCGTGCGCCTGCTGCGCCACCCGTCCGACGCGACGCTCGTCGCGCGCGCCGTGTCGAACGGCTCGGCCGCCAACCTGCGTTGGGTCCGCGCGACGGATACGAGCGGCGGCCTGTCATCCGCCAACTACGTGCAGGACGGCCTCGTGGCGCAGTTCGACGCGTTGGAGAACACGGGCGTGGGGCAGCGCGACGCCTCGGCGACCGTGTGGAAGGACCTCGTGGGCAACGGGAAAGTCACCCTCGCCGGCGCCGCCGCGTGGGGCGGCCGGTATCTCGACGCGACGACCACGAAGCAGTCGCTGACGGACCTCGCTCGCGTCTACAACTGGTCCGTCACCGCCGAGTTCGCGGTCAACGTGATCACGAACGCGGCGGCGGCATCCGCCGAGGCGGGCAAGAGCTACTGGCCGACATTCTTCGGCGAAGGGCAATACCGCGTCCACAGCACGGGCGTCAAGAAAGGCTCCGCGCCGTCGTCGGGCTACCGCCTCTTCATCAACGGGAGAGATCCGCGCCCGACGATGAGCAGCTTCTGGATTGGCACGATGGGCACTACGTCGGACGGCACGAACTACCGTATGTACCGAGACGGCACGTACGCGGTTGGGGTTGTGGACAGCGGTGCGCTGAACATGAACAAGCTCGGAACGACCTGGACGCTGAACGAAAACGGCACGAGCGGCTTTTTCCACAACCACTGCTACGCGTTCCGTCTCTACGACCGCGTGCTGACGGCGGAGGAGCTCGAGCAGAACGGCGCGCTGGACGGACTCCGCTTCTTCTCCTTCACCTACACGGGCACGGGCGCCGCCGTGGCTTGGTCCGCCGTTCCCTGGGCGGCACCCGAGCGGGCCACGACGACGGCCCCGAACGCGGCGACCCACTACGCGCAGGTCAAGAACGCGACCGTGGCCGTACAGGCCGCGGAAGCCGTGGAGCTGAAGGGACTCTCGCTCGAGAACGGCGCCACGCTCGACATCGCGTCGGATGCCACGGTGGACGTGAAGGTCCTCTACGTGGGTGGCGCGCGCGTGCCGCGCGGCATCTACACGGGCTCGGGGACGTTCGGCACGCAGGTGGACTGGCTCGCGGGCGGCGGCGTGCTGCGCGTGGCGGGATCGTTCGCGGCGAGCGTCCCCACGAAGCTGGCGATCCCCGCCCCGGACGGCTGGTACGAGTTCGGCCTCACGGCCGCGGAGGGTGGCGGCTACGGCTACACGACGGGCTACCCGGCGAGTCCGAGCACGAAGCTCCACTGGATCAAGGCCGACCGTCCGCAGTGGCAGGACTACGCGTTCGAGCCCGGCGCGAAGCTGCGTCTCGTCGGATACGTGTTCCTCGAGCAGATCCCGGCGGGGGTGTTCAACGAGATCGACCTCTCGCACGCAACCTACATCCTCGTGCACGCGCCCAAGCCGTACGCGGACGGCTCCACGTTCACCTTGCCGGCGGGCGTCGAGGCGCGCTACCAGCCCGGCACGGGATGGGTGGAGGACCTCGGCGGCACGAACTGGCTCGTGACGTCGGGATCGAGCGCCTTCACGAGCGACCTGGAGGTGGCGGGGACCTGGCGCGTTTACGGCGACGGCACCCAATACGCCAACCAGCAGTACGATGGCGCGTTCGGCGGAACCGGCACGCTGAAGTTCGAGAACTTCTCCAAGCAGGCGCGGTTCACCTCGTCGTTTGCGCTGAACGGCAAAGTGACGGGATTCGAGAACGCGCAGCTCCTCTGGATCGACGCGCTGGCGGTGACGAGCCGCCTGAGCGGCGTGGCGTTCTCGAACTGCGGCGAGACCTACCAGACGAACGCGTCGTACAGCGCCACGGGCATCTTCTTCGGCAAACACAACAGCGGCGCGACGGCCGACCACGAGCTCTATATCGCGTCGGTCTCCGGCGGCGCGCGGTCGATCGTGGACGCCAAGGGGCGGCGCTGGCGGTGCGGCGGCGTGATTGCCGCGTGGGGGTCGAACACGGTGCACGTGGGCAAGCTCACGAATCCCCTGCACATCGTGGCGCGGCGTCAGGACCAGGACTGCAACCGGGGCTGGTTCAACAGCGCGAACGCCGTGGGGCCGGGGTTCTTCGCGTTCGACGAAATCGCCGCAGGGCTCTTCCTCTCCACGAACGTGTACGTGACGGCGGGGAAGGTGACGGGCTCGCCCGTCTTCGACTGGACGTACCAGTCCGGCGCCGTCAACATGACGACGTTCGACGTCACGAACGCGTGCTCGGCGACGGCCGTCGCGAAGGCGACGGATCTCGCGATGCTGCCCGCGCGTCTGGGCGGGTTCGCGGGTTCGGTGCAGCTCACGGACGCGGCGGAGCGGACGTATCCCGTGGCGATGGACTTCACGCGCGGCACGAACGCGCTCTACAACGTCGGCGGCTGCATCGGGTCGGGCACGCTCGCGGCGGCGCCGGCGGCGGGCACGCTTGCCGTCACGTTCCCGACGGCCGCGGCGGCCGTGCCAGGCGACTACGCGCTCGCGCGGTTCACCGCGGGCGGCGGGCTGCTCGCGAACTGGAACGTCACGCTCAACGGCAATTCTACCTCCAGTGCGGACGCCGGACCCGGTTTCGTGGCCTCGGTCGTGAAGGATTCCTCCGGCATCTGGCTCAAGGTCCGCAAAGGCGGACTGAGCATCACCATTCGGTGATGAGTGAATAGGTTATAGTGAATAGGTGAATAAGGGAATAGTTTCTACCATCAGGGAATAGGTCATAGGCCCTCCAAAACTAGCACTATTCACTATCCACTATCACCTATTCCCTGATGGTGGACCCGGCGGGACTTGAACCCACGACCTAGCGATTATGAGTCGCCAGCTCTGACCGACTGAGCTACGGGTCCTCTGGTGCCCCTGACAGGACTCGAACCTGCTACCCGCTGCTTAGAAGGCAGCTGCTCTGTCCAGATGAGCTACAGGGGCTCGTTGAAAACAGCGCATAGTTTACCACAATCCCGCACGGATGTGCTATAATCTTGTATCAATTTTTTAGCAACAAAAGGAGAGAGAGATGAAAAACTCGATTGAATCCATGCCCTGGGGCACGTTTGACGGCGAAGAGGTGCGCCTGTGGCGCCTCGTGAACGCGAACGGCCTCGAGCTCCAGTTCACCAACTTCGGCGGACGCCTCGTCAAGGCGATCGTGCCCGACCGCAACGGCCACTTCGAGAACGTCACGCTCGGCTGGCCGACGCTCGACGAGTACGTGGCCGAGAACGGCGGCACCTACTACGGCGCGCTCGTGGGCCGCTACGGCAACCGCATCGGCGCGGGCAAGTTCACGCTCAACGGCAAGGAGTACACGCTCGAGCTCAACAACGAGCCGGCCGGCATCCCCTGCGCCCTGCACGGGGGACTGCGCGGTTTCTCGCTCCGCAACTGGACCGTCGTCGAGGAGATCCACGACGAGGACAAGGTGGGCCTTGTGCTCGAGATCAAGTCGCCCGACGGCGAGGGCGGCTACCCCGGCAACGTGACCGTGCGCGCCACGCTCACCTTCGACAACAACAACGTGTGGCACATCGGCTGGAAGGCGACAACCGACCAGGCCACGCCCATCTCCCTCACCGACCACGCCTACTGGAACCTCGACGGCGCGGACTCCGGCACCACGATCATGGGCCACCAGCTCTACGTGAACGCCGACGTGATCACCGCCTACGGCCCCGCCATGATCCCCACGGGCGAGTTCCGCGACGTCACCGGCACGCCGTTCGATTTCCGCACGACGCACGCGATCGGCGACATGCACGACTGGGACTACGACCAGCTCAAGTACGGCGCCGGCTACGACATGAACTGGGTGCTCCGCAAGACGCCCGGCGACGAACTCTCGCCCGCCTGCATCCTCACGTCCACCGTGACCGGCCGCCAGATCGAGGTGTGGACCACCGAGCCCGGCATGCAGATCTACGACGGCTTCTACCTGCCCGTGCGCAACTCCGGCGTGGCCCTCGAGACGCAGCACTTCCCCGACTCCCCGAACCATCCCGAGTTCCCCTCGACGATCGTCCGGCCCGGCGTGCCGTTCTATTCGACCACCGAGTTCCGCTTCAAGGTCGTTTGATTCACGCAGAAAGCGAGGAGCGAAGATGAAGACTGCTTGGATTGCGGCGGCGGCGCTGGCCGCGGCGGCCGCGTGCGCCGAAACCACCCCCCTGTGGCCGGAGGGCAAGATCCCCGACTTCCAGCCGAACCAGATCGCGGCGCCCAGCCAGGACGCCGGGAAGAAGGGCTTCGACCGCGCGGCGCACCGGATGCCCTACCTCGACTGGTCGCCGAAGCCCGCGAACCCCAACGGCGCGTGCGTGATCCTCATCTCAGGCGGCGGCTACGGCTGCACCTGCGACGGCCCCGCGTTCAAGCCGCTGGAGAAGGCTCTGCTCGACGCCGGCATCACCTGCGTGTGGCTGTGGTACCGCACGCCGCGTCCGGAAGGCCTGCCCATCTACCAGAGCGGCTGGGAGGACGGCCAGCGCGCGGTCCGCATCGTGCGCTCCCAGGCGGCGAAGCGCGGGTACGACCCCGAGCGCATCGGCGTGTTGGGCTGCTCGGCGGGCTCGCACCTCTCCGTGATGCTCGCCACCTCCGCCCTCACGCCCGCGTACCAGCCCGTGGACGAGCTCGACGCGACGTCGTGCCACATTAACTGGGCCATCCCGATGTGTCCCGCCTACGCCGTCACGGACGGCCTGGATGGCAAGAACACGACGGGCGGCAACGGACTCGACGTGAAGCTCAACCCGTCCTTCAAGTTCGACGCGAAGACCTGCCCGATGTGCCTCTTCCACGGCGGCGTGGATCCCTATTCGCCCATCGGCTCCACGCAGATCTACCGCCAGCTCCGCCGCATGAAGATCCCCGCCGAGCTGCACCTCGACGCCGACCGTCCGCACGGCCCCGTGAAGGCGCCCGCGTTCGAGCGCGCGATCGAGTTCATGCGCCAGATGGGTTTCCTCGGCAGGTTGGGGCGTCCTGTGGCGCAGGACCACCGCTACATGCCCGGCGCCACGCTCCGCACCGAGAAGGAGATGCTCTGGCCCGAGGGCAAGACGCCCGACCCCTCCGAGAACCAGAAATACGCGCCGTACCTCGTGTGGTTCATCCCCGAGAAGCTCACGACAAAGGCCATCCAGGTGATCGTGCCCGGCGGCGGTTACAACTTCTGCAACTTCAACGGCGAGGGCACGCCCGTGGCGCACTACCTCAACGAGAAGGGCATGACCGTGGTCGTGGTGATGTACCGCTGCCCACGTCCGGAAGGAAAGCCGAAGCACCTGAGCGGCTGGCAGGACGCGCAGCGCGCGATCCGCATGGTCCGCGCCGAGGCGCCGCGCCGCGGGCTCGACCCGAACCGCATCGGCCTCATGGGCTTCTCGGCCGGCGGACACCTCACGCTCATGACCGCCACCAACGCGAAGACGCCCGCCTACGCGCCCGTGGACGAGATCGACAAACTGCCCTGCACGCTCCAGTGGGCCTGCCCCGTCTATCCCGCCTACGCGCTCACGGACGGCGTCGACAGCCCGAACGCGAAGGGCGGCAACGAGGACGATTCCGAGCTCGTGCCGGAATTCTCCTTCGACGATGCCACGCCGCCGATGTGCTTCGTGCACGGCGACGCGGACGTCTGGGCGGCGATGAACTCGGTGAAGGCATGGGAGAAGCTCCGCCGCATGGGCATCCAGAGCGACCTCCACACGCTCGCCACGCGCGGACACTGCTTCCAGTTCTCGGCCTCGCCGGGCACGGGCAGCTACACGTGGCTCGACCGCATCTGGGAATTCCTCTCGCGCAAGGGCCTGAATAAGTAATTGTTCACAAATCTCAATTTTCACAAATGCCATCATTGCCACAAATATTAATAATACTGGGTAATAGATTGATTGGCGCAGGTACTATGTAGACAGGATTACAGGATTTACAAGATTAACAGGATTGCTTCCTAAACCTCGAAATCCTGTAAATCCTGATAATCCTGTAATCCTGTCAAAACAAATGAGGCTCTTATTTTTGAGATACGTCAGTCAATCAGCCAACCAGTTAAACAATTGGCAATTGTGATTAGTGATTACAAGCTATATGTCTGAAGAAGGGCAAGATGCCGGTAGGGCGGGCAGCCCTTTGCCCGCCGAGAAGCCGAAGTGGCCGAAGAAACCGCCGAAGACGGCGGAGGACTTGGCGGCGATTGCGTATCTTGACGCGCTGCGCGCGGGCGGCGGGGACAGTCCCCCCGCGCGCGTGCCGCTCGCGTGCATCGTGAAGGTGACGGCGTACGAGGAGGTGCCGAAGGCACACGAGGCCTACGCGATGGTGCGCGTAGTGGGACCGGACGGCGCGTCGTGGCGCCTCTGCGTGCGCCGCGGCACGGTGAAGGTGGGCAAGAACGCGCTGTTCGTGTCGGAAGCGGCGGCGCTGCCCGTCGAGGACCGCTTCCGCAATCCGTCGGTGTGCACGGTGAAGGAGAAGGTGTACAAGTACGGCTTCGGTGTGAAGGTGCGCCGTCTCCTGCCGCACGTGAAGCGGCACATCTACCCGTACAACTGCGGCGTGCTGTACCCCACGGCAGACTTCGCGGAGCTGAAGGGCAAGCGCGCGGGCCTGCACGTGTCGGCGCTCCTGCGCATCGACGTGGCGGAGGAGCTGAAGCTCCGCCAGCAGGATCCGCACGCTTGGGCGCGCCACTACCAAGAGTAGGCCTACTGGGACAACGGGCGTCTCGCCCGTTGCAGCGGCACGTCCAGATATCGCGCCGCATGGGGAGCCGCCATCTTGGCGGCGCACGCCCGCGACCATCGCTCAAAATACCCCTCGCACAATTTCCAAAAACCGCATTTCCCGCTTGAAACCGGCGAGGGAATGGGATATGCTTTCCTGCATTCTCCGTGAAAGAAACTTTGTGAAAGAAACTTTGGAGGGAATGGAAAATGGCCTGGAGGTGTTTTTGAGATTTTTTCAACACCCCCTTGAACACGGAAATGCAATGTGCTAAACTACTGCCGAACCCCTTGATGGGTTGCTAATCACCCGCTGAGCTACGGCAATGCGGTGCGGAGCCGGGAGAAATCCCGGCTCTAGCGTTAAATGGATGCGGAGACTATGCGGACAATAGTGTACATTGACGGTTTCAATCTCTATTACGGTCTTTTGCGAGGAACACCGTGGATGTGGCTTGATCTTGTCGCATTCGCACGGGCGCTCCTAACGGACAGATATGTGATAAGCGAAGTCAAGTATTTCACTGCAAGGATTCGAAGCGATCGTTTTGCCGCAATTTCGCCACATGATCAATCGTGCTATCTTGACGCGTTGGGAACGAATCCAGTTGTGAAAGTTGTGGAGGGGTATTATCGGCGGTTCAGGGCAAAGTTGCCATTCGCAAAAGAGCCATGCACAAGTTGCGGTAAAGTCGGATATGCGACCGTTTGGAAAACGGAAGAGAAGAAATCGGACGTGAATCTTGCAGTAGAGATGGTCTCCGACGCATACGAAAACAGATCAGACGCCGTCGTCCTCATCAGTGGTGATGCTGATCATTCCGCGGCTTTGTCCGTTGTTCGTTATCGACATCGCAAGACGACAGTCGTGTTCAACCCTCATCCTGGCGAATGCGCCGAACTGCGCAGATTATCCACTTTTTACAAAAACATCCCTTGCGACCTTCCCGCAAAGTGGCAGTTGCCGGAGATCGTGACGTTGCCCAACGGACGCACGATTCACCGCCCGCCCGCCTGGGCATAACATGGGATATTGCCGCAGCACATATCGCGATCATTGACGTACCGCGCACGCGCCAGCTGCTAGCGGAGTAGGCGTGGGCGCGCGGACGTGAGACGCGAGACGCGCCGAGACGTGAGACGATGAGACATTGGCGAAGCCGCATAGCCTTATCGTCTCCGTTCGCGTCTATCGTCTCACGTCTCTCGTCAACCTCTGCGCACTCGCGCGCAAAACTTCAATTTCCCAAAATCTCGCTTGGGTGGGAATACTTTTGACGCCTGACGTCTGAGGCTTGTAGCCCCGCCCGTTCGGAATCTGCCCAGGCAGACTTCATGGGCGCATCTGCGTAATTCACCGCAGAGCCTTCTGATGTTTGGAAACAACTATTTGAAACAACTTGCCTTTGGCGCACGGGCTAACTCGCCCGTGCCCGTTTGCCGACTTTGGAACGGATTCCCATCTGAGGTGAGGATCTCGCGTTTGTCCGTATCGTAGAAATACCGCTCGATGGTGGCGAACTTCGGAAATCGATGCGGTATTCCGCATCCATCGGGCGCCCCTTGTAACGCGGGTGGAAGGCCTTTTCCCGTTCGAACGGGATACCTCTGTCGGACAATTCCATCGCAAGAGCTTCCTGATAGCAGTATTCGTTGATGCCTGGCCCGAGCTCGTCGTGAACGGAATGCAGTGCGCCTACAATGTCATAGACGTGGTTTTTCAATTCTGCTGCATCTTTCATGGAGTCTCCTTCACGGTTGTGGTGGCGCAATTATATCAAAAACCCATCGAAGACGATATGCAGAAGGCAGAAAAAGCGCGGGCGAGTTAGCCCGCGCACCTCTCTCAAAGTTGTTTTTACCAGTTGTTCTGGTTGTTTCCAAAACTCAATACGCATGGGTGAATTACGGAGATGCGCCCGCCCCCCACCACTGCCGGCGGCCGTTGGAGGTTCCCCACTTTTTCGGGCATGAAAATTCCCACACCCCTGTAAACAAAGGGTAAAGTGGCGATTTGCGCTTCGCCGCAAGTGAAAATCCGGCCGCAGGAGCGCGGAGGCGTTCCCGTGGCAGGGGCCGGAAAGGCGGTTCTTGCGCTCGTCGTCATCCCGTGTTTAGCCCGAAGAACTCGAAGAGCGACGCCTCGGCCTCCTTCTCGGCCTCTGCCGGGTCGAAGCCGCGCCACCTGCGGCCTCTCTTCAGGACGTCGCTTGCGCCGTC
>JAFRSR010000248.1 GCA_017427485.1 Kiritimatiellia bacterium | reverse complement strand
TGTCCACGGGGCGTCCCAACTGGGGGGGGCGTTGCAACACGCCGCCAAACTTCTGCTTCGGACATCCCGACGTGCGGCGTGAAATTGAGCGCCAGATCGATGTGTTGCTGGGCCAGGGGGCGTCGTATGCGAGCTTCAAGGGAATTTGCATGCACATGACCATGCACAACATGCTATGGTGGGGCGACATCTCCAGCGGCTACAACGACTACGTCATCGACGCATTCGAGCGGGACACGGGAATCCGCGTTCCCCGTTCCACGACGGCGCTTCGCGCCCGCGCTCATGCGCAATGGCTACGCGACAATGTCCGTGAGGCGTGGATACAGTGGCGTTGCGACCAGGTGACGGCGTTCTACGCGCACATGGCTGAGAAAATTCGCGCGAGGCGGGCAGACCTCAAACTGTGGCTGAACAGTTTCGTGCAACCAGACTTCACCCGTCCGGGATTCGTCAACGAGGATTTCATGGAACACCAGGCGCGCGAGGCAGGTCTGGACAAGAAGGCGTTGGCGGCAATCCCCAATCTGGCCGTGTGCCAGACGGCCCTCCCCGCGTTCTGCCGGAAACGCGACAGGTCGCTATTCCCCAACGCCGCCGCCTACGCCTACAACCGCGTGCTGCAACTGAAGAAGGGGTATTTCGCGCTGCTCGACGGGGCGCGTTTCCCATGGATCAACCAGCACGACCTTTACTGGGAGAATCCCGTCGGCAGGGAACCTGGCGGACTTTCCTGCGACTGGCTGAAGGAGTGTCCGTGGCATGTGACGACGATCAATCCGGGTGGTGTTCATGCGTTGCGTGACTTCGTGGTGCCTCTTCGCCACCGCGACGTACTGGGGATGTCGAAGGGCGGCTTCCTTGTGGGGACCTACGGCATGGAGGAGCATCTGCGCGCGTTCGCCGCCGCGTACCGGGCGTTGCCGGCTGTGGTGATGAAGGAGATTGGGCGGCAGGGCAATGTGGTGCTGCGCCAGGCGGATTTTGACGGCAAGTCCTACTTCTACGTGGTGAACACAGACTGGAAGCCCGTGACGATCGAGTTGACGGTCCCCGAAGGCACGCGCAACCTCGTGACCGGCGCCAGTTTGTCCGGCGATGCCAAGCTCACGCTCGGCCCGTACGAGCTGATGAGCTTCGCGGCACCATTCGGCACGCCAAAGAACTTGTCAGGAGAATCAAGATGAGAAAGACCGGTATTGCCCTGTCCGTGTTGTTGGAGGCGTCGCTCGCACCCTGCGTGGCGAACGCGGCCGAGCTGATGTTCCGTGCGCCGTTTGACGGATCGCCGGTGGCGGCGGTGGCGAAAGGGAACGCGCGCCCGCAGGTCGTGCGCGGGCTGGAATACGCGCCGGGCGTGGACGGGCAGGCCGTGCGCCTGACGGCGAAGGCGAAGAGCGTACTGCAATATGCGCTTGCCGGGAACGTGCTGCCGGAGGGGGGATCGGTGTCGCTGTGGATGAAGCGCGAGTGGCCCGATGCGGGACGGGACACGTCGGGGAAGGAACGGTGGCGCACGCTGTTCTCGTTCCCGCAGCCGTGCAAGGACTTCGGTTCGGGGGCGCTGTCGCTCTGGTGGTGGGCGGAGAGGCTCCGGATCGACATCACCGACTACGGGCACACGCACGTCTTCCGGAACGACGTGCCGCCGCCGGACGGCAAGTGGGAACATGTCGTGTTCACGTGGGACGAGCGCGCGAAGGAGGCGAAGCTCTACCACAACGGCCGTCGGTATCGGCATGTTTCCGACAACACCGGACCGATGGCGGCGGTCGTCAGCCGCAAGGTGGGCGCGCCGTTCACGTTCGACCGTCCGGGCTTCGACAGGTTCTTCGTCGGCTGCCTCGGCGACGGACGGCAGTTCGACGGTCTGGTGGACGATTTCCGCATCTACGCCGAGGCGCTTTCGGATGCGGAGGTCGCGGCGCTTTTCAGCGAGCATTCCCGACTTGCGGAACCGCCGCAGGCGAAGCCCGACTATGCCGCGCTGTTCGCCAAAGACGGACCGAACCCGCACGAGGGCGGGGAGAGTCTGGACCTTGACTTCGTGGCGGAGTACCGCTTCGACGCGGAGTCGATGGCGCGCTACAGCCGGGAGAAGCGGTTCCGGTCCGTCGGCGACGTGGCGGAGAAGTCGCTGGGCGGCGTTCCGTATCTGGAGGCGGGGACGAACCTCAACGACCGGTTCGCGTTCATGTTCGACGTCGATCCGTCCGTGCCGCTCTACTGCTTCGACTTCGTCTATCCCGACGACGCAAAGCGCACGTGCGACCTGCTCGTGCAGTTCAAGGAGGCGCACGGCGACGACTACACCCTCCAGGTGGGCTACTTCACGGGCGACGAATGTCCCAACACGGGGAAGATGCTCACGCACCGGTGCCTGTACTGGACGACGCCGGGCAGAAGCGAGCTGGCGATGATCGCGATGACGGCGCGCGCGGGCGTCCCCGCCGCGCTCGCGGCGTTGCGCGTCCACAAGGTGAGGGACGCGAAGCTGCCGCCGCTCGCCGTGCGCGAGCCCAAGCCGGCGGGAGGCTGGAACCGGATGTTCGGGATGTGCTGGGAGGATCCCGCCATCGGCTACGACTTCGGTACCGGCGGGCACGGCGCAAAGGAGATTTCCGCGCTCATCGACCGCACCGCCGCGTACATGAAGTACTGCGGGCAGAACGTGTTCTGCTATCCGGGCGTCTGGTACAAGGGGTTGATCGGGGAGAACTACAATCCACGCAGCCACGCGCCCGATTTCCTCTCGGCGTGGTACGAGAAGTTCGACAAGGAGGGGCTGTTCTTCGTCCCGAACGTCAATGCGAACAACATGGAAATCCCTGCGGGCCTGGTGACGATGGACACGATGACGAACGGGGCGCTGCACGCCTCGCCCATCGCGATCCACGATACGGGCAGGCCCAACTGGGGCGGCTGGCACAACTCGCCGCCGAACTTCAACTTCTTCCACCCCGACGTGCAGGCGCAGATCGAGCGGCACGTCGACGCGCTTCTCGACCAGGGGGCGGCGCATCCGAGCTTCAAGGGCGTGTGCATGTATCTCACCAGGCACAGCATGAACTGGTTCGGCGACATCAGGAGCGGCTACAACGACTACGCCGTGCGGGCGTTCGCCAAGGATCGCGGACTCGACATCCCCATCGACGAATGTGACCCGCTGCGCGGCAGGGCGAGCGCCAGGTGGATCCTCGCGAACGCGCGCGACGCCTGGGTGCAGTGGCGCTGCGACCAGGTGACCGCGTTCTACGCGCGCATGGCGGCGAAGCTGCGCGCGCGCCGTCCCGACTTGAAGCTGTGGCTGAACAGCTTCGTGCAGCCGGACTGGAACTGGCCCGACTTCATGGAGGACGGTTTCATGGAACGCCAGGCGCGTGAGGGCGGGCTTGACCGTACGGCGCTCGCCGCCATCCCCAACCTCATCCTCTGCCAGACGCAGCTGCCCGCGTTCTGCCGCAAGCGCGACCGTAGGCTTTTCCCGAACGACGAGACGTATGCGTTCAACCGCGTGCTGCAGACGAAGCCCGGCTTCTTCGCGCTCGTGAAGGGCGCGCGTTTCCCGTGGATCAACCAGCACGACCTCTACTGGGAGAATCCGGTTGGGAAGAACAAAAACCTTTTGAACGGCGACGGACTTGTGGAGACGACGTGGCGCGTCACGACGATCAACCCGTCTGGCTACCATGCCCTGCGGGATTTCGTCCTGCCGCTCCGCTTCGGCGACGTGCTGGGGATGTCTAAGGGCGGCTATCTCGTGGGCACCTATGGCATGGAGGAGCATCTGCGCGCGCTCGCCACTGCCTACCGTGCGCTCCCGGCCGTGGTGATGAAGGAGATTGGGAGGCAGGGCAATGTGGTGCTGCGCCAGGCGGATTTTGACGGCAAGTCCTACTTCTACGTGGTGAACACAGACTGGAAGCTTGCGACGGTCGAGTTGACGGTCCCCGAAGGTACGCGCAATCTCGTGACCGGCGCCAGTTTATCCGGCGATGCCAAACTTACGCTCGGCCCGTACGAGCTCATGAGTTTCGCGGCACCATTCGGCAAGCCAACGAACTTGTCAGGAGAATCAAGATGAGAAAGACCGGTATTGCCCTGTCCGTGTTGTTGGAGGCGTCTCTCGCACCCTGCGTGGCGGGGGCGATGACGAACGCCTATTACCGCGCGGGACTTGAGACGGTCGGCGGCGTGACGCGGCTTGCCAGACTCGTGAAGATACAGAAGGGAGGCGACGTGTCCGTGCCGGGCACGTGGACAGTGATGGGCGGGGCGGATGCCGTCGCTTTCGAGAACGGGCGCATCGTCGTGAAGGGGAAGCTCGTATTCGACGCGGGCGGTGCGGCGTTTGAGCTGACGGGACGCGGCGTGACGTTCGGCAACGGGGCAGGCCGCTGGCAGGTCGGGCTCGACGGCAAGCGGACGAACGTGACGAGGAACGGCTTTACGCTGGAACCGCACCCGGACACGCCCGGCGACGTGACGTGGCTCGACTTCACGTGGCAGAGCGTCCCGCCCAAGCTCGACCCCGCGCAGCTCGCGATCAACCGAGGACGCCGGATCAAGTTCATGCATCCGCTGCCGCGTCTGCGCAACGGGCCCGTGCAGTGCAGCGTGAACAACAACCCTGAACTCGCCGTCCCGGGCGTGCTGACGGCGCAGGGCAAGGACATCGGGTTTTTCATGAAGACGCTGCGCGACGTGGTGGCGGCGAACCGGCGGCTCATCTTCCTGGACGGCAAGGCGATCGTCTGCAACCACAACTGGATCCGCGACCACGCGCACCAGATGAAGGGCTGGTGCCACTGGGAGCGCGACTGCCTCTCGTTCCTCCAGCTGATTATCGACACGCAGCGGGCGGACGGCATGTTCTATGAGCTCGTCAAGCAACTGGACGACGGGCACTGGACGATGGTGGACGACACGAGCCGCGTGCTGTTCCCCGAGGACAACCTGGCGCTGGCGCGCCTCGACCTAGAGGCTGACGTGGAGTACGTGACGGTCGAGGCCGCGCATCTCTACTGGCGGATGACGGGCGACGACCGGTGGATGGCGTCCGTGCTGCCCAAGCTTGAGAAGGCCATTAACTGGCAGACGAGCGATCCGCGGCACTGGAACGCAGAATACGGCCTCTGCATCCGTCCGTTCACGATCGACACGTGGGACTTCGTGCCGATGACGTCCACGGGACCGGACCGCCGCATCCACCCGTGGGAGCCGATGCCCGTGTTCCACGGCGACAACACGGGCGTGTGGCAGGCGATGGGGCAGCTCGCCGCGATGAACGAACGCCTGGGACGCGCCGACCGGGCGGCAGCCTGGCGTGCGCGTGCGGCAGCGCTGAAGGCGAACATCTTCAAGCACCTCTGGAACGGGCGCTTCTTCACGCATCAGAAGTTCCTCGGTACCGACAAGGGCATCGACGACAAGGAGGACGAGCGCCTGTCGCTTTCCGACGCCTACGCGCTCAACCGGGGCATCCTCACGCTCGGGCAGAAACGGTCGATTGTCGAGGAATACCAGCGTCGGCGCAAGACGACCGGCGCGTTCGCCGAATGGTTCACGATCGATCCGCCGTACGAGCCGACGTTCGGTCCGCACAAGGCCGGCACGTACGTAAACGGGGCGATTTCCCCGTTCACGGCGGGCGAACTCGCCAAGGGCGCGTTCGGCTGCGGTTACGAAGCGTACGGATGGGACATCCTCCAGCGGTTCATGAAGATGGTGGAAAAGGACGGCGCGGTCTACTTCCTCTACAATCCGAAGGGTGGCAACTCCACCACCGCCTACCTGGGGCCGAGCGCGTGGGGTGCGGCCGCCCTGCTGAGCGCGGCGGACGAGGGCCTTGCCGGCATCGTCAACGCGGGCTTCGGCTACGACGAGATCGCGTTCTCGCCACGCTGGCCCGTCACGCCGTACCGCGAGTTGCGTTACTTTACCGGCTACGAGAGCGTGGGGCGCTATGTGGATTGCTGCTACGTCCAGACGGAAGAAGGGTTCCGCTATCATCTGCGCAGTCTGGCGAAGAAGATCAAGGCGCATCTGCTCGTGCCGTCGGGCAAGACCCCCAAGACGTTCCGCGTGAACGGCACGGAAACATCCTTTACGCTTGCGACCGTCGGCGAATCGCATTATGTGGACGCCATCGTGACACCTGTAGGAGGCGCTGCGGATTTTGAAGTGTTGTATTGATAGGATTGGCTCATAAAAGTGTAATGCAGAGATAGATATTCGCTCATGAAAGTGTTGATGTACGGAATATATTCCATCATGAAAGTGTAAGTTGCCACTTGCGCTACGCACAATAATCGAGTATAATGCTCGTGTGAAACACATAAAACCAGAATTATTCCTTGAAAGGAAGTTTGAGGCGCTTTTGCAGGAATGGAAAGCGCGACCAGATCGATTGCCATTGATTGTGAAGGGTGCCCGGCAAGTAGGTAAAACGGAGTGCGTGAGGCATTTCGCCGAAGGTCGCTATGCTTCGTTCGTGGAAATCAACTTTGATTTGCAACCCGAATTTCGCGTAATTACGCGAGACGGCTATTCTGCCGAGAACATTTTGCGCAACATTTCGCTGATTGAGCCTAATTTTCGGTTTATTGAGAACAACACGTTGATTTTCTTTGATGAGATACAGGATTTCCCCGAGATCGCGACATGTTTCAAGTCATTTGCTCAGCAAGGCAAATACGATGTCATCAGCAGCGGTTCGCTGCTGGGAATCCAGTTCAGGCGGATAGAGTCGATCAGCGTCGGTTTCCAGGAAACGGCCATGATGCATTCGCTTGATTTCGAGGAGTTCTTGACGGCACGTGGCTATCGCGCCAATCAACTGGATGAACTGTACGGCCATCTGCTGGAGGGACGGGCCTTTGGAGAGGCGGCAAACACGACGCTTGACCGTCTCTTCCTTGATTTTTCAACCTTGGGCGGAATGCCGGAGGTTGTCGAGCGTTATTTCGTCAAGGGTACTTTTGAGGGAGTGCCGGCGATTCAGCGCCGGATTGTCAACGACTATCGTTCTGACGTGCGCAAGTACGCTGAAGGTCTTGATCCTGTCCGTATCGTCAACGTGTTTGACTGCATTCCCGGACAGTTGGCGAAGGAGAACAAGAAGTTCCAGTTGTCCCATGTTGAGAAGAAGGCTCGGTACAAAGACTACTGGGGATGCGTCGAGTGGCTGGCCGATGCCGGCATTGTCAATGTCTGCAAGGCGATGGACTTCCCGGAACTGCCTATCGCCGCGCATCTTGACTCCCTGTGCTTCAAGCTCTACATGGCCGACAGCGGACTGCTCATCTCGATGTTGGACGAGGAGTCACAGGAGGATGTGCGCCTCCGCCGCAACCTCGGAACCTGGAAGGGCGGGCTTTTTGAAAACATCGTCGCCGAGGCGCTTGTCAAGTCGGGCGTCGAGCCGGTGTACTACAAGAAAGAAAATTCAACGTTGGAGATGGATTTCTTCCTTCGTTCCGGCGATGATCTCGTGCCAGTGGAAGTGAAGGCCGGGAACACAAAGGCCAAATCCCTGCGTACCCTTCTCGGCAGCGCCCATTACAAGGACATCAGATGGGGGATAAAACTTGTCAGGGGCAATGTCGGATTCGGCCAAGGGGTGCTGACCATTCCCCAGTGGTGTGCATTCTTCCTGCGAAGATTGACAAAAGAGACTTCTCTGATGTTTTCCCGAACAAATTGCTCAGGCAAAGCATGAACACAAGAACTGTTACGCAGTGTGGATGGAGCGAAAATGAAAGCAAGAAAACGGTGCCTCGGAAATTTCGTCGTTTGGAGCGCCGCCTTGTGCTGCGCGGCGGTGGCGGCTGAATCGCGCATTCTCCATCTGCCAGGCGGATTCGTCCAACCTTACGGCTCCTACACGACCGGCGGCGAGTTCCCGGGGGCGAAGGCCGAACTGGGATTCGAACAGGAGGGCAGTCAACGTTTCGCCCGTCTGTCATTTGACCTCACGAAGGGCGCATACGTGGGCTACAGTGTCACCGAGAGGATCCCGGCCGGCACATCGCGCGTCGCGTTCACCTTGCGTCTGACCAAGGGACTGGAACGCACGCGGGTGTTCTTCCGCGTCCATGATTCGGAGGGACAGACGCACTTGCAGTCCGTGCCGTTCAAGGCAACGGGCGAATGGTCGGTGCTGACGTTCGATCCGCGCAAGAGCGGCGGACACTGGGGCGGGGCGAACGACGGCGTGGTGCGGCTGCCGGCCGTGGAGTGCGTCCTCGGCGTTGAGGCCCGCGGCACCAACCGCACGGGATGCCTGGACGTCGCGGACGTGGTGATTGAGACGACGGCCGGCATTTCGGAAATCCCATCCTCGACGATCACGTGCATCCCCAGCCGAACCATGGCCCTGTTCTATCCCGGCGAGAATCCGTCGTTCAAGCTTTCCGTGGCGCGGAGGGCCGAAGGCGCTCAGGCGGGGCGCGGTTCGGCCGACTGCCGAGTAACCGATTGCGGCGGCAAGGAGTTGTGTCGGCGGCGAATGGACGATGGCGTGTTCGAGGTGCGTCCCGAGGACATGGGCGGACGCTTTGGCGCGTACGCGCTTGACGTGACCACGGCAGATGGCGCGTCAAACAGGACCTGGTTCGCATGTCTCACGTCGAAGGACGTGAAGCCGTGCCCCTGGGTGGGTACGCAGTGCCACGTCTACGGATGGCGGAACGTTCCGCAGCTCGTGGACCTGCTGGCGGCGGCGGGCATCGGAATCGTCCGCGACGAGCCCGGATGGTCCGCCTGCGAACAGAGGAAAGGCGTATACGCGGTTCCCGAGATCTATGAGGGGTTCGTGGACGCGTTGCTCGCGCGCGGCATTCGGATGAACCTGTTGCTCAGCTATGGAAACAAGCTGTACGACAATCCCGTCGACGCGGAGGCATTCGCGCGTTTCGCCGCCTGGTCGGCGGAGCACTTCAAGGGCCGGATCGACCGTTACGAGATCTGGAACGAGCCGCAGAACTTCACGTTCAAGAAGGCGTACTGGAAGAAAGGCGACAGCGACCAGAGGTGGGTGGAGAAGTTCATCGCGTTTACGCACGCCGCGGACGATGCCATCCGGCGGGTGGACCCCGACGCCGTCGTGGGCGTGACGGGCGAGGACACCCCCTATCTCCTTCAAATGATGCTCGCGGGCGGCATCGCGCGTGCGCACAACGCGGTGGCGTTCCATCCCTACTGCCATCGCCAGCACCGTCCCGAGCGCGAGTACTTCCTCCGCGACTTCGGTTCGGAGTATCGCGAACTCGCGAGAAAGCACGGCGGCGCGAACCGCTGGTGCGTGACCGAGGCCGGCTGGACGACCTACGCGGGCAAGGGGGAATACTGGGAAGTCGCGGGCGGCTATCCCCGGTCGAGCTATCTGGGACAGGCCGCCTGCATCGTGCGGATGTACCTTGCCGCGCTGGAGGCCGGCTGCGACTACGCCTGCCAGTACGATTTCCGAAACGACGGGCTGAAGGCGTCCTACACCGAGCACAACTTCGGGCTCGTCCATCACGACTGGTCGCCCAAACCGTCGTATGCCGCCGTCGCGTTCCTGACGCGGCACGTGGGACAGAGAAGGTACGTGTGCGACCTCTCGTCCGACAAGCACGCGTTCCGCGTGGCGGAGTTCGCGCCGGAGGCGGGGAAGAAGGACGGCGCCGTCCTGGTCCTCTGGAGCGTCGAGGGCGAATGCGAGTGGGAGGTGCCGGCGTCACGCGGTCCGTGGACCGAATGCCGCGATCTCTTCGGCAACGTCATCGAGCCGCCGGTCGTCACCGGACGCAAGCTACGTCTCACCGAATGTCCGATCTACCTGCGGTTCAAGTAATTGCGGCGTTGCGGGATGATGGAGGCCTGCCGCGCGTCAGATAAAAGGAGAGTTGATATGAAGGCGATGTGCATAGACGAGAAGAAGGACTTCGTGTGGCAGGACGTGCCCGATCCGGTCTGCCACGGCGAGTTCGATGTGAAACTGAAGGTGGAGGCGTGCGCGGTGAACCGCGCGGACCTCATGCAGCGCGCGGGCATTTACGCGCCGCCGGAGGGGTGGCCGCTCTGGCCGGGACTTGAATGCGCGGGCGTGGTGCTGGAAGCGCCGGCGAACGGACGCCTCAAGCCCGGCGACCGGGTCTGCGCGCTTCTCGGCGGCGGCGGATACGCGGAACAGGTGGTCGTGCCCGAAGGGATGTGCCTGCCCCTGCCGAAGGGCTTCGAGTCCTGGGAGGCTGCCGGCATCCCGGAGGTGTATGCGACGGCGTATCTGAACCTCAGGATCGTGGGCGAGATTCAGAGAGGCGAGACGTTCTTCATCAATGGCGGCGAGGGCGGCCTCGGCGTCGCCTGCATCCAGCTGGCGAAACACGTCTTCGGCGCAAAGGTCGTGGCGCAGGTGGCGAGCGACGCGAACGGGGAGTTCTGCAAGTCGGTCGGAGCGGACGTGGTCTGCAACCGCTTCACGGACGACCTCGTGGCGACGCTCAAGGCGAATCCTCCGGACCTCGCCATCGACCCTGTCGGCGGCAAGCTGATGGGTCCCTGCTTCGCGACCATGAACATGCTGGGGCGGTGGATCTCGCTCGCCTCCATGGCCGGTTCCGAGACGACCATCGACGTGAACCTCCTCTGGCGCAAGAACCTCCGCCTCATCGGCTCGACCCTGCGGCGGCGTTCGCCCGAGGAGAAGGCGCAGATCCTCGCGGGGCTTGCGCGCGACGTATGGCCGGCTTTTGAGGCTCGGAAGTTCGCGCCATACATCCACAAGGTCCTCCCGATCACCGAGGCCACAGAGGCGCATGCCATCCTCGAACGCGGCGAAAACCGCGGCAAGGTCGTGCTGAAAGTTTAAAGAGAGGGAAAGAATGAAGAAAAGAGTCATTGGCTTTGCTGTCGCCGCATTGGCGGTGGGATGCGCGACGGCGGCGCTGCAACCGATGCCGGCGGGCAAGTTGCCTGATCCGACGGGGCTCGCAATCAATAAGGGGCGCGAGATCGCGTTCGTGAACCCACTCCCGCGCATGCGGTGCGGAAAGGTCCAATGCGGCACGTACAACAACTGGGAGCTGGCGTTCCCCGGCGTGCTCACGACGGCGGGTGCGGACTTCGGCAACGCGCTCTGGAGTCTGCGCAAAGTGGTGTGGGCCGACCGGCGGCTCGTGTTCGTGGACGGTCGCACGCTCGTCTGCCAGCTCAACTGGATCCGCGACCACATCCACCAGATGAAGGGCTACCGCCACTGGGAGTACGACCTCACGAGCTTCCTCGACTTCATCCTCGACACGCAGCGTGCCGACGGGCAGTTCTACGAACTTATCAAGCAGCTCGACGATTTCCACTGGACATTCGTGCCGCCCGACTGCCGCATTCTCTACCCGGAGGACAACCAGTCGCTCGTGCGACTCGAGCTGGAGGCGGACATCGAGTATTTGATGGTCGAGGGCTGCCTGCAGGCGTGGCGCGTGACGGGCGACGACGCGTGGCTGCGCCGCGCCCTGCCGCGTCTGGAGAAGGGCATCGAGTACATGACGCGCGACCCCAAGCGCTGGGACAAGGCGCACGGACTCTGCAAGCGTCCCTACACGATCGACACGTGGGACTTCACGAACGACCCGCGTTCGGGCGGCAACCGTTCGGTCGTCCTCACCGAGCCGATGGCGATCATGCACGGCGACAACTCGGGCGTCTACCAGGCGATGAACCAGCTCGCGTGGATCAACGAGCGGTTCGGCAACGCCGCGAAGGCGGCGTCGTGGCGCGCGCGCGCCGAGGCGCTGAAGGCGAACATGTTCAAGCACCTGTGGAACGGCACGTTCTTCTGCCACCAGCTGCCGCTCAACTGCGAACCGCTCGACGCGCATGAGAAGGAGCGCCTGTCGCTCTCCATGGCCTATGCGCTCAACCGCGACATCCTCACGACGGAGCAGAAGCGCGGCGTGGTGGCTGAGTACAAGGCGCGCCGGAAGACGACGAAGGGTTTCTCCGAGTGGTTCACGATCGACCCGGCGTACAGTCCGTCGTTCAAGGGCAACCCGCCCGGCCGGTACGTGAACGGCGCGCTCTCGCCGTTCACGGCGGGCGAGCTCGCGAAGGGCGCGTTCGAGTGCGGCGAGGAGGCGTACGGCTGGGACATTCTCGACCGCGTGGCGCAGATGGTGAAGCGCGATGACGGCAAGCTCTACTTCCTCTACGACCCGGTCACGGGCCAGCCGCAGGGCGGCGGGCCGAGCGCATGGGGTGCGGCGGCGGTTCTCTCCGCTGTGGACGAAGGGCTTGCCGGCGTGCAGGACCTCGATGTGCAGTACCGCAAAATCCGCTTCGCGCCGCGCTGGGCGGTGACGCCGTTCGCCGAAGGGCGCTACCTCACGGGCTACGAGGCGTCGCACAAGACGGTGGACGTGCGTTGGATCTTCACCGACAAGGGATTCCGCTACCATTTGCGCAGTCCCGCGCAGACCGTGCAGGCGCATTTGCTCGTGCCCTCCGGCAAGACGCCGAAGGCGTTGCGCGTCAACGGTCGCGAAATGGCATTCGTACTTTCAACCGTTGGCGAATCGCGGTATGTGGATGCAGCCGTCACGCCGCAGGATGGCGTTGCCGACTTCGAGGTGTTTTACTGAGGCATGTTGCGCCAGCGTGTTCGTGATCTTTCCGCACGAACACACCAACTTATGGTATACTATGCGCCCATGAACGCATTGGCAGAACAGTTGAACGCGAAGCTGGGCGCGGCGGCGGACATGCTCTCCCCCGTCGGTCGCCGCATCTATTTCCCCTACGGGGGCATTCTCGGCCAGGGAGCCGAGGCGAAGACGTGCGCGATCAACGCGACGATCGGCATGGCATTCGAGGAGGACGGTTCCCCGCTCGTGATGGATTGCTTCGCCGGCCATACCGACCTGGGCCGCAAGGCCTTCCTCTACGCCGGCAGCTTCGGACTTCTGCCGCTCCGCGAAGCCTGGAAGAACATGCAGGTGAAGAAGAACCCCTCCCTGAAGGGTACGCGCTATTCCCTCCCCGTGGTGACGAATGCCCTCACGCACGGCCTGCGCGTGACGGGCGAGCTGTTCGCGGGGCCAGGCGACGAGGTGGTGGCGCCGGACCTCTACTGGGACAATTACGCGCTCCTCTTCGAGGAGGTGTGCGGCGCGAAGATCGCCACGTTCAACATGTTCCGCGCGGGCGCCTTCGACGTGGCGGCGATGAAGCGCGCTCTCTCCGCCCCCGGCGAGAAGAAAATCCTCGTGCTGAACTTCCCGAACAACCCCACGGGCTACACGGCGACCTTCGAGGACGCGAAGCGCATCGTCGCCGCCGTCAAGGCCGTGGCCGCGAAGGGCAAGAAGATCGTCGTCGTGCTGGACGACGCCTACTTCGGGCTCGTCTATGAGAAGGGCGTCCACGCAGAGTCCCTCTTCGCCGAGTTTGCCGACCTGCACCGGAACGTGCTCGCCGTCAAGCTCGACGGCACGACGAAGGAGGACTACGTGTGGGGTCTCCGCGTGGGCTTCATCTCCTTTGCCTGGAAGGGCGCGACGGACGAGCAGCTCCAGGCGCTTGCCGCGAAGGCGGCGGGCGACGTGCGCAGCGGCATCTCCAATGCCTCCTCCCTCGGCCAGCACCTCGCGCTCAAGGCGTACGCGGATCCCGCCTACGCGAAGCAGAAGCGCGAGAAGTACGCGGTGCTGAAGAAGCGCTACGGCATCATCCGCCGGCTCCTGAAGTCCCATCCCGAGTGGAAGGACCTGTTTGAGCCGATGCCGTTCAACAGCGGCTATTTCATGTGCGTGAAGCCGAAGGGCGTGGACGCGGAGGCCGTGCGCCGCCGGCTCATCGAGAAGTACTCCACGGGCACGATTGTGCTTTCTGGGCTTATCCGCCTTGCTTTTTCAACTACGCCCTGCGAGAAGCTGCCCGCACTTTTCGCGAACGTCGCCGCAGCCGTCGCCGACGTTCAGGGTCTTGCGCAACGCGGCCGCGTGTGATATACTATCCGCTCACTTTTCAACAAAGAAGGAAACCGAACCATGAAGATGATGTGGCAGCCCTCGAAGATTAAACGCGCGCGGAAGATCGGCTACCGCGCCCGCAAGGCGACTAAGGGCGGTCGTAAAGTGCTCGCGAGCCGCCGCGCCAAGGGGCGCAAGCGTCTCACGCAGGTCTAAGGGACCGTTACGTGCATGTCCACGCGGCTCCCCGGCAAGAAGTACAAGAGCGTCTTCGACCGGGGGCGCCCGCTTCGCGGGCGTCTCATGACCGCGTGGATTTTGCGTTCGGAGGACGCCGGCCGGCAAGCCGGCGTCGTCGTTTCCAAAAAGAGCTTCCACGACGCCGTGGACCGCAACCGCGCCAAGCGGATCCTGCGGGAGGGGTTCCGCCTGCTGGCGGACGAGATGCCGGCGGACGCCGACTGGGTCCTCGTGGGCCGTTCATCGCTCAAGGGCCGGCAGACGGCGGACGTGATGCGCGAGCTGAAGTACTTGGTGACGAAATGCGGAAGCTGATGATCGCGTGCATCCGCGCCTACCAGGTGGCGCTGAGCCCTCTCTTCAGGGGATGCTGCCGGTTTGAGCCGAGCTGCAGCAACTACGCGATCGAGGCGATTCAGGTTCACGGCGCGCTGAAGGGTTTTCTGCTGGGAACATGGCGGATCCTGCGGTGCCACCCGTTCGGGGCGCACGGGTACGACCCCGTCCCGCCGAAGGGACGGTGGCGGAACGACTGCGAAAAATGGAAAATGGAGTGCGAGAAGGCATGAACAAATCGGAAAAAATCATTGTAGTCCTCTTGGGTCTGCTGTTGGTGGGCTACCTCTGGAACTCATTCTCACAGGCTAAGAAAAACGCCGAGGCGCAGGCGAAGGCTCAGCAGGAGCAACTTGCGGCCGCCGCGCAGAAGCCGGCTCCTGTTGGGCCGAAAGCCGCCGCGGCCGAGCAGAAAACCGTCGCCGAGGCGAAGCCTGCGGCTCCGGTCGAGCCGCCGAAACCGCGTGCGCCGGAGCAGTTCGTGGCGTTGACGAACCGTCAGACGGTCTTCGTGTTCTCCACGCGCGGCGCGACGCTGAAGTCAGCCGTGCTGCTGGAGTTTGCCGAGAGGCCCGGTGCGCAGGGGGACGACAACCCGCCGTTCAAACTTGACTTTTCCGCCGCGCCGGCCCTGGCGCTTTCGGGCGTGCCGGGACTTGACGTCGATGCCGACTGGGCCGTGAAGGCGCAAAGCGAGAACAGCGTGACGTTCGCCGCCGGACCGGTCGTGCGCACGATTACGTTGAAGGACAACTACCAGCTTGACGTGAAGGAGACGTTTGCGGGCGTTCCGGAGGCCACGCCCACGCACCTTTCGCTGGGCGTCATGTCCCGCGCCGTGGCCAAAAACGGCACGCTCACGGGCGACCTCTCCATCGATTCGTACTGCATCGGCGGCGCGAAGCCTGGCGTGATCCACTGGAACGACGCCGACAACCATCCGCTGAAGAGCGATCTCGCGAGCGTGTCGGGAGGCTGCAGCTGCTCGCGGCGCACCACGCAGGGGCTGGCGCTGGCGTCCGCCCACGACGTCGACAGCGCGTCGGAATGGATTGCGGTGAAGAACGACTACTTCGTGTCGGCGATCCTGAACGCGTCCGAGAAGCCGTCCGGGTTCTCCGCCGTCGTGACACGCCAGCACCCCGCCGAGCAGTACGTGCCGAAAGCCGTCTCGGCCGCCGCGGCGTTTTCGTCCGTGAAGGCGGAGCGCGCCTATACGCTCTACGTGGGGCCGAAGAAGCAGTCCATCCTCTGGGACCTCGGCCTTCGGGACGTCATGGACTTCGGCATGTGGCGGTGGCTGTGCTACGGGATGGTGTGGGTGCTCAACCTGTTCTACTCCCTGATCCCGAACTACGGCGTGGCGATCATCCTGCTTACGATTCTCGTGCGGATTCTCTTCTGGCCGCTGACGCACAAGTCCACGGTCAGCATGCGTAAGATGCAGGAGATCCAGCCGCTCCTGAAGGACGTCCAGAAGAAGTTCAAGGATAATCCCCAGCGCTTGCAGCAGGAAACGTGGCAGCTTTACCGCGAACACAAAGTGAACCCGCTCGCCAGCTGCCTGCCGATGCTCATCCAGATACCGGTGTTCTTCGCTCTGTTCGTCGTGCTGCGCGGCGCGATCGAGCTGCGCTACGCGCCGTTCCTGTGGATCAAGGACCTCTCGCAGCCGGAGGCCCTGTTCGCGAGCTGGTTCCCGTTTGGCGGACTGAACATCCTGCCGATCCTGATGGCCGCCACGATGGCGCTCCAGAGCGCGCTCACGCCGTCCACGGGCGACAGGAGCCAGCAGCGCATGATGATGGTGTTCATGCCGCTCATGATGCTCTTCATGTTCTACAACTTCGCGAGCGCGCTGTCGCTGTACTGGACGCTGAGCCAGGTGATCTCGATCGCCCAGATGTGGTGGATCCGCAAGAAATACGGCACGTCCGCGAAGCCGGCGGAAGGCGTGGTGGTGCCCGACGCGGTCGAGATGCCCCAGACGCGCCAGATGCGCCGCCATCCCTGAGGAGATTGACATGGCCAAGAAGATCCTTCTGCTGAACGGACCGACCCTCGCGCTGCTGGGCACGCGCGAGCCGGAGATCTACGGCACGACGACGTTGGCGGACATCGTGTCCGCCACGCGCGCCGCGGCCGAGGCGCGCGGGTGGACGCTCGACGCGTTCCAGAGCGACGTGGAGGGCGAGCTCGTGCACGCCATCTGCCAGGCGCGCGGCGTGTACGACGGCATCGTCATCAACCCCGCGGCCTACACCCACACGAGCGTGGCCCTCCACGACGCCATCAAGGCGAGCGAGGTGCCCACCGTGGAGGTGCACCTGTCGAACGTCTACGCCCGCGAGGGATACCGCCACGAATCGCACACCGCGCCGGCGTGCGCGGGGCAGATCTGCGGTTTCGGGGCCAAGGGCTATCTGCTGGCGCTTGAGGCGCTCGCGTAGCGCCGTCGGGAAGGGAGGTCGACCATGCGTCCGGGATTCTGGCAGATCGTCATCATCTTCGCGCTCGTGTTCCTGTTCTTCGGCGGTCGCATCATCGCGGTCATTCGCAAACTCAGCCATTCGGAACCGCCCCCTCCCCCCCCGCCGCGCCGTCCGAGCGGACGGCGCAAAGTACCGGCTTCCGAGGACATCGTCGACGCCGAAATCATCGACCACCGCGATCGCTGACTGGGGCAACGGGCGTCTCGCCCGTTGGGGAGAGTTGTGCTATACTACTCCCCATGGACAGCAAAAGCATTTTCTGCGTCGCCGCCGCATGCGCGGCGACAATCTGCGCGGCCGAGCGCCGCGTGTGGATCGAGGACATCGACCGCTCGATGATGACGTGCGGCTACCGCCAGCCGCTCGTGGCCCGATCCATCGAGGGCGGACTCCTCAGCGTGGACGGCAAGGTCTACCAGCACGGCCTCGGCACGCACGCCGCGAGCCAGCTCGTCGTCCCCGTGGGCGGCAACGCCCTCGCCTTCGAGGCGACGGTGGGCATCGACGACGAGAAGCGCGGCAGCGAAGCTTCAATCGAGTTCAAGGTGTGGGCGGACGGACGCCTCGTCGCGCAGTCCGGCCTCCTCCGCAAGCGCCGCCGCTGCGCGCATCTCAAGGCGGACCTCGCCGGCGCGCAGGTCGTCGTGCTCGAGGTGACGGACGGCGGCGACGGCATCAGCAGCGACCATGCGGACTGGGCGGACGCCTTCTTCACGTTCAAGGACGGCACGGGTCCCGCGAACCCGCGCGACCTCACCGAACAGCTCGGCATCCTCACGCCGCCCGTCTCGCCCGCGCCGCGCATCAACGCGCCCGCGCGCTTCGGCGTGCGCCCCGCGAGCCCGATCCTCTGGCGCATCCCCGTGAGCGGGGAGCGTCCGATGCAGATCGCTGTCAAGGGCCTGCCTGCCGGCGCCTTCTTCGACCCCTCCACCTCCTGCGTGCGCGGCGCGGTCGCGGCGCGGGGCGACTATCCGCTCGTCGTCACGGCCTCGAACGCGAAGGGCTCGGCGCAGCGCACCGTCTCGCTCGTGGTGGGCCCCACGATCGCGCTCACGCCGCCGATGGGCTGGAACTCGTGGAACGTGTTCGGCGGCGGCGTAAACGAGGCGAAAGTGCGCGCCGCGGCGGACGCGATGGTGTCGAGCGGCCTCGCGGACCACGGCTGGAACTACATCAACATCGACGACTTCTGGCAGAACCGCCCCGGCGAGGAGAAGGACAAGACGCTCATGGGCCCCGAGCGCAAGCCGGACGGCTCGATCAACCCGAACGCGCGCTTCCCCGACATGAAGGCGCTCGCGGACTACGTCCACGCCAAGGGCCTCCGCATCGGCCTCTATTCCTCGCCCGGACCGACCACCTGCGGCGGCTGCACGGGAAGCTGGAAGCACGAATGGCAGGACGCGAAGACGTACGCCGACTGGGGATACGACTACCTGAAGTACGACTGGTGCAGCTACGGGAAGGTGGCCGTGGGCAGCGGTCTCATGCGCGCGCGCCTGCCGTACCTGCACATGGGCGCCGCGTTGCGCGCGCAGCCGCGCGACATCCTCTTCTCGCTCTGCCAGTACGGCATGGACAACGTCTCCTGCTGGGGCGCGACGGTCGACGGCAGCTGCTGGCGCACGACGGGCGACGTGTTCGACCGCTGGAGCAGCATCTACGGGTCGATCCAGAAGCAGGCGCCGCTCTGGCATTGGTCGCGTCCCGGCGCGTGGAACGACCCCGACATGCTCTGCGTGGGCAAGATGCACTGGAACGGATTCAAGGGCTCGCGCCTCACGCCGAACGAGCAGATCACGCACATCTCGCTCTGGTGTCTGGTGGGCGCGCCGCTCATGATCGGCTGCGACATGACGCGCCTCGACGACTTCACGTTCTCCCTCCTCGCGAACGACGAGGTGATCGCCATCGACCAGGATCCGCTCGGCGCGGGCGCGGCGAAGATCGCGGTGAAGCCGCCGTCCGAGGAAATCTGGGCGCGTCCGCTCCAGGACGGCTCGGTGGCCGTGGGCCTGCTCAACGCCGGGTTCCTCACGACGGAGATGACGTTCGATCTCACCGCGGCGGGCCTCGAGGGCGCGTGGAAGGTGCGCGACGTGTGGCGCCAGCGCGACGAGGGCACGTTCACGGGCACGTACCGCCGGAAGGTGTTCGGGCATGCCACGCACCTCATCCGCCTCTGGCCGGAGGCTGGCGCGCGTCTGCGCGCGGGCCTGCGCGACATCCGCGACAACGCCTGGCTCAACGAAATCAAGCAGGTGAGGACGGGAAAATGAAACAACTGTTTGTAGTGGCGGCGGGACTCGGTTTCCGCGAACTGGAGCGGCGCGGCGCGCTGAAGATGGCGGGGCTCTCTTTCGTCCCGGGCAAGTCGGCGTTTCCGGCCGTCACGTGCGTGGCGCAGGCCACGCTCCGCACGGGCCGCGACCCGCGCGAGCACGGCATGACGTCGAACGGCGTATGGCTCGCGAACCTCATGAAGCCCTCGTTCTGGGAACAGAGCGCGGCGCTCGTGGCGGGACCGCGCGTGTGGGATGCGGCGCGCGCGGCGGGCGGCACGGTGGGGATGTACTTCTGGCAGCAGTCGCTCGGCGAGCGCGTGGACTCGGTCCTCTCCCCCGCGCCGATCCACAAGCACGGCGGCGGGATGATCATGCGCAACTACACGCAGCCGCCCGAAATGGGTGACTTGCTCGCGCGCCGTCTCGGCACGTTCCCGCTGCACCGCTACTGGGGTCCGCTCGCCTCCCCCAAGGTGGGGCGCGCGGTCGTCGCGAACTTCGAGGCGATGGTGGAGGCGCGCGAGCCGGACTGGGCGCTCCTCTACCTGCCCACGCTCGACTACGCCGCCCAGAGCGAGGGCCCCGAATCCGCCGCGCACGGCGCGGCGCTGGACGAGTTCCGCGCGCAGCTGGAGCGCCTTGCCGACTTCGCGCAGCGGCGCAACGCCGCGTTCACCGTCACGGGCGACTACGCGATCCACGCCGTGGACGCGCCGCCCGCGTTCCCGAACGCCGTTCTGCGCGCGCAGGGGTTCTTCAACGTGCGCCCCGTGGCCGGGCGCGCGTATCCCGATTTCTACACCTCGCGCGCGTTCGCGATGTGCGACCACGAGATCGCCCACGTCCACGTGCGCGATCCCGCCGACGTGCCGTCCGTCGCCGCCGCGCTCGCGGCGACCGGCGCGTACGAGAGCTGCACGCCGCGCGCGGACCAGGGCTGGGCGCATCCCTCGGCGGGCGAGCTCCTGCTCGTCGCGAAGAAGGGGAGCTGGTGCGCGTATCCGTGGTGGACCGATCCGCGCGAGGCGCCGGACTGGGCCACGCACATCGACATCCACAACAAGCCCGGCTTCGACCCGAGCGAGCTGTTCTTCGGCGGATTCTTCCCGCCGCGCACGTGCCAGGACCACACGCGCATCAAGGGCACGCACGGGCGCGCGTGCGAGACGGCCTGGGCCTCTACGGCATCCGTCTCGCTCGAATCGCCGAAAAATCTTGCGCGCCTGTTTGAAGAGGGGTGAACGTGCGGCGGGGATGGGTCATCGTCGCCGGCGCCGTCGTGTGCGGCGCGATGGTGTTCGGTCTTTCGTGGTGGCTCATCGACCCGCACCTCGAAAGGGCCGATGAATATCCGGGCGGCGTCGTGCTGCGCGACAACGCCGGCAAAGTTTTGCGCGTGTCGCTTGGACCGGACGACGCGGACTGCCGCCCCTACTACGTCGCCTCCAAGGAAGACTGGATCGTGAAGGCGCTCGTGTCCGCCGAGGACCGGCGCTTCTTCGAACACGCCGGCGTGAACCTGCCGAGCGTCGTGCGCGCGGCCTTCCAGAACGTCACCTCGCTGCGCCGCGTGAGCGGCGCCTCCACGATCACGATGCAGGCCACGCGACTCATCCATCCGCACCCGCGCACGCTCGCGTGGAAGTACGTGGAGGCGTTCCGCGCGATGCAGACGGAGCGCGCGCACGACAAGCTCTGGATCATCTCGCAGTACCTCAATCGCGCGCCGTTCGGATCGAACCTCGTGGGCGTGGAGGCCGCCGCGCAGGGCTGGTTCGGCAAGCGCGCGAAAGACCTCGGCATCGGCGAGGCGGCGCTCCTCGCGGGCATGGTGCAGTGCCCCACGCGTTTCCGTCCCGACCGCCACCTCGACCGCGCGCTTCAGCGCCGCGCCTACGTGCTGGGGCGCATGCGCGCGCTCGGGGTCATCACGCCCGAACAGTACGAGGGCGCGGCGGCGAGCGTGCCCGAGATCCGGCGCGCGCCGCGTCCGTTCGCCGAGCCGTTCTTCTGCGACTGGGCGGCGCTGCGCGTGGCGCGCGCGGGCATTGTGGGCGG
>JAFRSR010000247.1 GCA_017427485.1 Kiritimatiellia bacterium | reverse complement strand
TGCGCCGGTTCAGCGGCGGCGGCGGTGAAGTTCGCCTCGCCGTTCGGCGACGGCATGGTGCTGCAGCGCGGGAAATCCGTCGCGGTGTGGGGCACGGCGGACGCCCGGGAGAAGGTGAACGTGACGTTCGCGGGGCAGGCCGTGTCGGCCACGGCCGGCGCGGACGGGCGCTGGCTCGTGCGCCTCGCGCCGATGGAGGCGTCCGCGGAGGGACGCGTTCTCAAGGCGAATGACGCGGAGGTGAAGGACGTCCTCGTGGGCGAGGTGTGGCTCTGCTCGGGCCAGAGCAACATGTCGATGCGCATGTGGACCCCCACCCGGGTGTGCCAGCACGGCAACCGCGACAACAACGGCTACCTCGACGCGATGATCGTGGACGAACCCCTCGTGCGCGCCTGCACGGTTCCGAACGTGTGGAGCGCCGAGCCGAAGGAGCTCGCGAAGCCGCTCGTCTGGAAGCGCTTCGCGCCGGGAACGCTCCAGGACCTCTCGGCGATCGGGTTCCACTACGCGCTCATCCTCCACCGCACGCTGAAAGTTCCTGTGGGCGTGATCGTGTCCGCCTGGGGCGGCACGTGCCTCGAGACGTGGGTCTCGCCGGACGGCTACCGGTCCGTGCCCTCCCTCGCCGCCAACGCCGACCGTCCGATCGCGACGGCGGACCCGGCCCCGAAGAAGGGACACCGCTCCTCGCTCCACCAGCAGCCGCGCGCGCTGTGGAACGCGATGATCTATCCGCTCGTGCCCTACACGTTCCGCGGCGCGCTCTGGTACCAGGGCGAGTCCAACCGCGGCCAGGGCCTCGGCTACAAGGACCGCCTCAACGCCCTCTGGAACGGCTGGTCGAAGGCGTTCGGCGACCCGAAGATGCCGTTCTACCTTGTGCAGATCGCGCCGTTCGACTACGGGATGAAGGCGGACAGCGCCGGCGCCTCCGCCTGCGACATCTGGGAGGCCGAGGAGGCGTTTGCGCGCGAGAACCCGTACGCGGGCATGGCGACGATCGTGGACGTGGGCGAACACGACAACATCCATCCCGGCGACAAGCGCACGGTGGCGATTCGGCTCGCGGCGCTCGCGCTCAACCGCACGTATGGGCGCAAGGACGTGCCGTGCGACAACCCGGCGCTCAAGTCCTCCGCGGTGAAGGGCGACACGGTGACGCTGACCTTCGACCACGTCGAGAACTGGCTGATGCACGGCCTCGACCCGGCACCGTTCGAGATTGCCGGCGCGGACGGCAAGTTCGTCCCCGCCAAGGCCACGTACGGCAAGGGCACCGTCGAGTTGCGCGCGGACGGCGTCGCCGAGCCGCAGCAGGTGCGCTATCTTTGGAATTGGTGCAAGGCGGGCCGCCTCAAGAACGACTATGGTTTCCCGCTCGCGCCGTTCTACGTGCGCGCGCTGAAGAAATGAAACGCGTCATCCTGAATCCCAAGCGCGACTACTCGGTCGTGCACCACCACCCCTGGGTGTTCTCCGGCGCGATCCGCGCCGTGGAGGGCGATCCCGCGCCCGGCGAGACCGTCGCCGTGGAAAGCGCGCGCGGCGAGCGCCTCGGCTGGGGCAGCTGGTCGCCCGCGTCGCAGATCCGCGTGCGCATGCTCTCGTTCGACCCCGCGCGCGCGCCCGACGCCGCGTATGTGGACGGTCTCGTGGGGGCGTCCGTCGCGCGCCGCGCCGCGTTCTGGGTGGACGGCGTTACGAACGCGTTCCGTCTCGTGAACGCGGAGTCGGACGGCCTGCCCGGCCTCGTGGCGGATTATTACGCGGGCACGGTCGTGGTGCAGCTCGCCACGGCGGGCGCGGAGCGCTGGAAGGACATGATCGTGGCGGCGCTCCTAAAGTACGTGCCCGACTGCACGAGCGTGTACAACCGCAGCGACGTGGACGCCCGCGCGCGCGAGGGTCTGGAGCCCGCCACGGGCCTCCTCGCCGGCGCGGAGCCGCCCGAGCTCGTGGAGGTGAAGGAAGGTCCCGTCTCCTTCCTCGTCGACGTGCGCAAGGGACACAAGACGGGGTTCTACCTTGACCAGCGCGACGCCCGCGCGGCCGTGGCCGCCTACGCGCCCACCGCGGAGATGCTGAACTGCTTCTCCTACACGGGCGGGTTCGGCGTGATGGCGTGCGCGAGCGGCGCGGCGTCCGTCACGCACGTGGACGCGAGCGCGGACGCGCTCGCGCTCGCGCGCAGGAACACGGAGCTCCTGCACCTCTGCGGCACGAAGTGTGAGTTCGTGGAGGCGGACGTCTTCAAGCAGCTGCGCCTCTACCGCGACCAGGGGCGCACGTTCGACCTGATTGTGCTCGACCCGCCGAAGTTCGCGGATACGAAGGCCGGCCTCATGCGCGCGACGCGCGGCTACAAGGACATCAACCTCCTCGCGATGAAGCTCCTGCGTCCGGGCGGCGTGCTCGCCACGTTCTCCTGCTCGGGCGCGGTCACGCCGGAACTTTTCGACAAGGTCTGCGCCGAGGCGGCGTTCGACGCAAAGCGCGATTTCCAGATCCTCGCCCGCACACGCCAGGGCGCCGACCATCCCGTGTCGCTGAACTTCCCTGAGGGCCTTTACCTGAAAGGACTCATTCTCCGTCGCGTGTAACGGGCGGAATCGTCGGCATATTGTGACGCGAGGAGTGTGTTCCTGTCGCGATCAAAGCGGGAGAATGATTATGAAAAAACTATCGCTTTCGCTTGGAGATACGCTTTTCCACGTCGCTACGACGGGGGCTGCTGTATGGACCCTGGCCGCGCTGCCGGCGGCGGCGCGCGAGATCTCGCCGGACGAAGCCGGTCAAGCCGCCGCCGCATGGGTGCGGCGCGACCGGGCTCCGCTTGGCGCGGTCTTCGCATCTGCAGCCGTCGCCGAGGTGCGCACCGCCACGGACGGCGGCACGCCGATCTTCCATGTCGTGCGCATGGCCGGCGGCGGCGTGGTTGTCACATCCGCCGAGAGCGGCGTGACACCCGTCATCGCATTCCTTGACGGCGACGACATTCAGGAGGTCGCCGGCAATCCCCTTTGGGAGATACTTAACGCCGACATGGCACAGCGCACGGCGCGCGTGCGGGCCGTGCACGGCACAAAAACCGCCGCAGGGACGGCGGCTCCCCATACTGCGGCGTCACTTATGGAGAGCCGCCATCTTGGCGGCGACGGGACGGCGGCGGCAGAGGCGGGATGGGCGGAATTGCTGGGAGAGAAGGGGAATGCAACCTTGATGGGGACCGGCATCTTCAGCGCCTCGGACATCTCCGACCTGCGCGTGCCGGCGCTTCTCGCCTCGTCATGGGGCCAGAGCGGCGGTGCCGCGAACTACTACACGCCGCCGTACGCGGCCGGCGACCCCACCAACTACGTCTGCGGATGCGTGGCCCTCGCCGGCGCGCAGATCGCCCGCCACTGGCAGTTCCCGACCGAGCCGCGGCCGCAGACGAATCTGCAGTGCTACGTCGTGGGGGTGACGAGCAACTGCACGACCATGGGCGGCCTGTACGACTGGGCCAACATGCCCGACAACTTCACCTCGCTCACGGTCGCACAGAAGCAGGCGGTTGGACATCTCTGCTACGACTTCGGCGTGGCGACTCAAATGGACTGGGGCACGAACGAGTCAAGCACGGTCAGCCTTTTCATAGCTGAGGCCTTCCGCGACGTATTCGGGTACGCCAACGCCATCGCCTATGCTTGGCAGCCCCCAGGCGGCGCCGTTCCTGACGACATTATCGGAAAGGCCATTCTCGCCAACCTCGACGCCGGCTGCCCCGTGGCGCTCGGCATCAAGGGGCACGCCGTCGTGGCCGATGGCTACGGTTATCAGGCCAACACGCTCTACACGCACCTCAACATGGGCTGGGGCGGTCTCGCCAACGCCTGGTACAATCTCCCGGACGTGGAGTCCGTTTTTCCTTCGTACACCAGCACCGTCCTCGACCAGCTGATTTTCAACATCTTCCCTTCGGTGACGGGCGACCTTCTGACGGGACGCGTCCTCGACAGCATCGGCAATCCTGTCGCCGGCGCCGCAGTGGCCGCCACGAGCGGCGGCGCCACCGTGACCGGCACCACGAACGAGCGCGGCATCTACGCGCTGCACGTGGCGGGCGGCAGGGCTTGGAACGTCTCGGCGACGCACGGCGCCGAATCGGGCTCGCGGTCGGCGTATGTGGCGTCATCGTTTTCGGCGATCGTCATAAGGACGGCGACAACCTCCAGCGTGCATGATCTCGGATATGTCGGCAATGTCTGGGGCAACGACATCACGCTCGGCGTTGACGCTCCCACGCCGCCGACGCTTGCGGACGCCGTCGACAACGCCGCGCTGACGTTCACGACCGGCGGCGAGGCCGACTGGTTCGCGCAGTCCGACGAGAGCCATGACGGAACAGACGCCGCGCGGAGCGGTCCCGTTGTGCGTCTGCAATCCACCTGGATGGAGACGGCCGTGTCCGGTCCCGGCACGCTTTCCTTCTGGTGGCGCGTCTCCAGCGAGGCCGACTGGGACTGGTTCTCGCTTTCTGTCGACGGGGAGCAGGAGGACCGCATCAGCGGGACGAACGGCGCCTGGGAGCAGAAGACCGTCCACATCACCGGCGACGGCGCGCATACGGTCCGGTGGGAATACGCCAAGGACCATTATGTCACGCACGGTTCCGACTGTGCATGGGTGGACCAGGTCGTGTGGACGCCCGGCGAACTCATCAAGCCTGCGTGGGCAGAACAGGCTGACAGCGCGCATTTCTGGGCATGGGTGGATGCGAATCGCGTCGCCGACTATGCCTCATGCGACTACACTGCGCAGTATCTGCTGAACGTGGCGCCCAGCCAGACACCCGTCAATTTCCGCATTGACGGCATCGAGGTCGTCGCCGGCAGCGCGATGATCCGCGTGGTTGCCACGGCCGGTCGCAGCGTCGTCGATTTGACGAAACTCAACGGTGTCCTTTGCGTTGCGGTGGGCAGCTCGGTCGACTCCCTTACGCCGAAGGCGATTCCGTCCGCGAATGTCAAGTACAACGACGAGACCCACGTCGCGACGATCGTTATTCCCGAGGCCGATGGCGCCATTGTCCAGGCACGGATCGACTTCACGGCCCCGGCTTCTTCATTGGCCGAGATCCCATGAGCCGCGCAAGAAACGAGATTGAGAATGAACGATATGGAAACGAACTTTGACGCCTACTTCATGGCGATGGCGCTGCGCGAGGCCGAGAAGGCCGCCGCGGACGGCGAGGTGCCAACGGGCTGCGTGATCGTGGAGGAGCCCGAGGATCCCGCTGCGCCGCCGTCCGCGGTCCGCATCCTCGGCCGCGCGCACAACCAGACGGAGATGCTTTCGGACGCCACGGCCCACGCGGAGATGCTGGCCCTTTCGTCGGCGTTCGCCGCGCGGGGGAACTGGCGGCTCACGGGCACGCGCCTCTACGTGACGAAGGAGCCGTGCCCGATGTGCGCGGGCGCGATCGTGCTCGCGCGGATCGGCACCGTGGTGTGGGGCCTCGACGACCCGAAACGCGGCGGCGCGACGACGTTCAACATCTTCGAGCATCCCGGGATCAACCACCATCCGGCCGTCGTGCGCGGCGTTCTCGAAGAACGGTGCCGCGACGTGCTCGTTTCGTTTTTCCGCCAACGCCGCGCCGGATGTGGTATAATTCCCGCCTGCCAATGCAAAGAGAAAGAAGAATATGGCGGCTGAGCTGATAGATGGAAAGAAACTTGCGGCGGAGACGCGCGCGCAGATCGCGGCGGGCGTCGCCGCGCTGAAGGCGGAGAAGGGCGTGACGCCCGGTCTCGCGGTGATACTCGTGGGCGACAACCCGGCGAGCGTCTCGTACGTGACCGCGAAGGAAAAGGCCTGCGTCGAGGCGGGCATGAACTCGCACGAGATCCGGCTGTCCGCCGACGTCGCGGAGGCGGACCTCCTCGCCGAGATCGCGCGCCTCAACGCCGATCCGGCGATCCACGGCATTCTCGTGCAGCTTCCGCTGCCGAAGGGCTTCGGCGAGCACAAGGTGATCGACGCGATCGCGCCGGAGAAGGACGTGGACGGCTTCACGCCCGTGAACGTGGGCAAGATGCTGATCGGCGAGGACTGCTTCCTCCCCTGCACGCCGCACGGCATCGTCAAGCTCATCGAGGTGACGGGCATGGACCTCGCCGGCAAGCACGCCGTCGTGATCGGCCGTTCGAACATCGTGGGCAAGCCCGTCGCGGTGCTGCTCGCGCGCCGGAACGTGAACGCGACGGTCACGCTCTGCCACACGGGCACGCCGGACGTGGGCGCGTTCACGCGGCAGGCCGACGTGGTCGTGGTCGCGGCCGGGCACCCCAACACGCTCACGGGCGACATGCTCAAGCCGGGCGCGGTGGTGATCGACGTGGGCGTGAACCGCGTGCCGGACGCGACGAAGCCGAAGGGGTACCGTCTCTGCGGCGACGCCGACTTCGCCTCCTGCTCGGCCGTGGCATCCGCCATCACGCCCGTGCCGGGCGGGGTGGGCCCGATGACGATCACGATGCTTCTCTGGAACACGCTCGAAGCCGCACGGCGCGCCGCGAAATGAACCGCGAGACGTTCAAGGCGTGGTTTTTCCTGTTCCGTCCGTGGAGCTACACGGCCACGCTCGTGCCGTTCCTCGTGGCGGCGGGCCTGTTCGGCTCGGCGTCGTCGCATTGGGGACGCTGGGGCCTCGGTCTCGTGAGCGGGCTCTTCTTCCAGGCGACCGTCAACCTCCTCAACACCTGGGGCGACGAGCGCTCGGGCGTGGACGCCGTCCCCGGGGCGGTGCGCACCACGCCGCAGGTGCACGAAGGGCTCGTCTCCATGCGCGTGCTCTTCGTTGCGGCCGCGTGCTGCGCGGGCGCGGCGGGATTGCTGGGCGTGGGGCTCTGCTTCTTCCGCGCGGGCGGGGCGTGGCAGGTGGACGTGCCGCTTCTCGCGGCGGGCTTCGTGGGGTTCCTCGGCTCGACCAATTACTCGACGGGAATCAAGTTCAAGTACCGCGGACTCGGCGTGCCGTTCGTGGCTTTTCTCATGGGCCCGCTCGAGATTTTCGTGGCGGGCGAGCTGCTCTGTCCGCATCCGACGTTCGCGGCGCTGTCGGCCGGCCTTGCGCCGGGTGCGGTGCGCGGATTCGGCATCCTTGCGCTTCCGGTGGCCGCGCTCGTGTGCGTGATTATGCACGGCAACGACATGCGCGACATCCCCACCGACCGTTTGGCCGGCATCTCGACGCCCTCGACGCTGCTGGGGCCGCGCGGCGCGCTCTCCCTCTACTGGTTCTGCCACGTGCTGCCGTATCTCGTGTGCGCACGCGTGCTTCTCACGGGGCGGTGGACGTTCCTGCTGCCGTGCCTTGCGCTGCCGTTGACGGTGCGCACATTGTGGAAGGCGACGGCCGTCTACCGGTCGGCGCCCGAGAACCCGCCCTGGCGCGGCCTCGAACGCGCGTCGGGCGGCATCCACTGCGTGTTCGGCGTCCTCTACGCGTCCGCGCTCGCGTGGTTCAGGACGTGCACGTGAGGATGCGTCCGTCCTTGACGACGATGTGTGAGTGGGCGTAGGCGTCGATGTCGGGTTCGTGGGTGACCACGATGACCGTCTTGCCCTGCTCGTAGAGTTCCTGGAAGAGCTGCATGATCTGGACGGAGGTCTTCGAGTCGAGGTTGCCGGTCGGCTCGTCGGCGAGCAGCACGGCGGGGTCGTTCGCGAGCGCGCGCGCCACGGCCACGCGCTGGCGCTGTCCGCCCGAAAGCTCCGAGGGCAGGTGCTGGAGGCGGTGGTCCATTTCCACGCGTTCGGCGAGCACCTTCGCGCGGCGCGTGCGCTCCGCCTGGGACACGCCGAGGTAGAACATCGGCATCTCAATGTTCTCCAGCACGGTGAGCTGGGGGATGAGGTGGAAGCTCTGGAACACGAAGCCGAGGTTCTTGAGGCGGTGGTCGGAGAGTTCGTCGTCCTCCATCTGCGCCACGTTCACGCCGTTGAGCCAGTAGTCTCCCGAGGTCGGGCGGTCGAGGCAGCCGAGGATGTTGAGAAGGGTGCTCTTGCCGCTGCCGGACGGGCCCATGATCGCCCAGTATTCGCCGCGGCGGATCGTGAAGGACACGCCGTCGAGCGCGCGCACGGTCTCGCCGCCCACGGAGTAGTGCCGCTTCACGTCATTGAGCTTGACGACCTGGTCTTCCATTGGATTCACCTTTTGGGGGGCGTGGGCGGCGCACCGGCCGGTTTTCGTCGGACTGCGGTCTCTTGGGATGCACCGGCCTCTTCGCGACGGAAGGATTGCCGTTGGGAGCCGGTTTCCCATTGGACAGGGATTTTTCGTCGGGCGGCGCTTTTTCGTCGGACGGGAGCTTCTCGGCAGGTTCCTGCAGCGATTTGTTTTTCTCTTCCTTCACGGGCGGGGCGAGCATCACCACGTCGCCGAGCGAGACGCCGGAGACGATGTGGATCATGCGGTTGTTGTCGAGGCCGACCTCGACCTTGCGGGGCGTCCACTGTCCGTTCTCCTGCACGTAGACGTGCGGCACGCCATCGATGCGCGTGACGCACTGCATGGGGCAGTAGAGGACCTTCTCGTAGCTGTGCTTCACGAGCTCCACGTCGCAGCTCATGCCGGGACGGATCACGACGTCGGAGAAGTCGCATTCGAGCTCGCACTTGTACATCTTGAGGTCGGGGTTGAGCTGCGCGCTCTGTCCGTCGGGCAGGATGCCGATCTTGGCGAGCTTGCCGTGGAAGACGCGGTCGGGGAAGGCGTCCACCTTGACGTTCGCGGCCATGCCGAGCTCGAGCTTGTTGAGGGAGGCCTCGGGCACCATCAGTTCCACGATCATGCCGGTGTCGAGGGGAATGTAGATGAGCTCCTGGCGCTGGACGGCCGTCTCGCCGACGGCGAGGGGGCGCGTCCACCAGCGGCGCCGGGCGATCTGCACGGTGCTCGCGTAGAGGATCACGCCGTTGGTGGGGGCGAATATCTTGGACTTGGAGATCTGGAAGTCGAGTTCGGCGAGGCGGTTCGTGGCGCGGTCACGTTCGCGCGTGCGCTGCACGATCTCCGTCTCGACCTGGCGCAGGATGGACTTGTTCTGCCACTTCGTGCGGGCGAGGGCGCGCGTCGCCTTGCGCACGTCGCTTTCATGCGTGGCGCGCTGCTGGAGCACGGTGTAGTTGGTGAGCACGTTCATCTTCGTCTGGGCCATTTCCAAGTCGATCTCCTTGCGGCGGAGGGCGAGTTCGTCGGCCTGCAGCTCGGTGCCGGTGAGGAAGCCCTCCTTGGCGAGGCGCTGGGACCATTCGTACTTCTCGGCGGCGCGCTTCACCTCCTCGTCCGCAAGGGCGATGCTGGCTTCGTAGTCGCGCTTCTGCTGGGGATAGTCGCCTTTCTCGTACTTCTCGAAGCTCATCTTCGCGAGCATGAGGGCCACTTCGCGCTCAAGGAGGTTCGCGTCGCAGTCTCCCTTGGTGACCTCAAGCTTCTCCTCGGAGATGATGAGGTTGCCCTCGGTGGTGGCGGCGGTGATCTCCTGGTCGTTGCGCTTCGTGACGAGCGCGGCGGAGTCGAACTCGAGGAGCAGGTCGCCGGCCTTGACGTTGACGCCCTCGTCGATCACCCAGATGATGGTGTTGTTGCCCTCGAGCTCGCTACGGAGGGTGATCTTGTCGCGGCTCTGGATGGAGCCGGAGGAGGTGATGCCGATCGTGAGGGGCCCCTCGGCGACGGTGAAGGTGGGCGTGGTCAGGTCTTCGTTCTTCTTGGGGCGCAGGAAATAGACGGCCAAGGCGACCGCTGCGGCGCATCCAAGGAGGATTATCTTTTTATTCTTCTTCATTCCGTTTTAAGCTTTCTCACTACCACCTCTCACCGATTCCCATGGCGTTGCGGAGCGAGAGGTCGCTCATGCGCCAGTCGATGACGGCGCTGCAAAGGGCGTTGCGGGCGGTCAGGAGGGCGCTTTCCGCCTCGAGGATGTCGCGCATCGAGCTTCGCCCCGACTGCATGAACAGATCGTTCGCCGCCACGCGCATGCAGGCGGTCTTGTAGGCCTCGACCTTGTTGTCGTAAAGCACGCGCGCCGCCACGAGGGCGCGGTAGCCGGCGCGGACCTCGTTCTTGACGGCGTCCTCGTCCTCCTGCAGCGCGCGGCGGCACTGTTCGAGCGCGATGAGCGCGCGCCGGTAGGCGTTGCGCTCCCGCCGGCGGTCCCACGGGGCGGAGAACTTCAGCTTCGCGGTGGTGGCGATCGTCTCGTCCACGCTGTTCTTGCGCTGCCGGCGCTGGGCGTTGTAGGAGGCGCCGCCCTCCACCGTGATGTCCGCGCGCAGGGCGTCCGCCGCCACCATCACGGCCCGCTCGGCGTCCACCACGTCGCCGCGCGTGACGGCGAGGTCGCGGCGCTCCACGAGGGCGATGTTGAGCGCGTCGTTCTGGGTGGGGAATTCGCTGAGGGCGTCAGGCTGGTTTTGTGCGAGCGACTCCATTTGCGACTGGAGTTTCTCCAACTCCTCGTCCTTGAGGACGACGGGCGCTTCGGGCGCGAGGCCGAGGGTGATCTTGAAGTTGTCGAGCGCGTCCTGGTAGCTCTGCTCGGTGGTGATCACGGTCTGGCGCGCGGTGAGGAGGTCGGTCTTGGCCTGGTCGGACTGGATGCGGTTCATGCGACCGGCCTTGAACATCATCTCGGCGCGCCGCCAGTTGAGCTCGAGGCGCTTGGCGTTGTCGTTCGAGTTGCGGTGGGTCTGCGCGTACCTGAGCACGTTGTAGTACGCCCGGACCACGGAGAGGGCGTAGGTCTGGCGGTAGCGGTCGAAGGTGAGGAGCGCGTAATCGAGGTCGCGCTCGGCCTGGGTGAGGGGCTCGCGCACGATGTCGCGCCCGCTGCCGCGCAGGAGGGGGAGCGTGGCGGTGAGGTCGCCGGTCCAGCCGAAGCTGTGCCAGTCGTCGCGGATCATCTTCGTGACGTCGAGCGCCATGTTGCCGGCGAGCGACGCGCCGTTCTCGAACCTCCGGCTCGCACCCGCCCCGCCCTGGGCGTAGTCCTTGTTGATCTCGGGCGAGCCCGTGAGCGTGCCGAGGAGGAAGCCCGTGAAGGTGGTGTCGAAGGCGTAGCGCGCGGTGTCGAGCGCGATGGCCTTCTGGTAGACGGTCTCCTTCAGCGTCTGGTAGCGGCGGTTGTTGCGCGCGCCGATGCGGAGGGCGTCCGCCAGCGACAGGCGCGCCACGCCGTTCGTCAGCTGCAGGGGATCCACGCCCTCGATGCGGGGGAACACCGTGTTGGTCACGCCCTGGCGCACGGCCTCGAGGGCGATGCGCAGCGTGAGCACGTCCGCCGGCCGCGCGATGTCGAACGCGTTCGTGCAACCCGTCTGCCGGCGCCACATATCCGTCGCGAGCGCAATGGCCGTTTCGTCCGCCTCCCGCTCGGCTTTCTCGGGCGTCATGCACCCCACCAGCCACGCGCACAGGCACGCGGCCGCCGAAAGCGATGCCATTCGCGGAAGACGGGCAGAAAACATGCCGCAAGTATACCACACGCGCGCGCGCGATTGTCACCGCAATGTTACCGCCCAAAAGCCGTTGCCGCTGTGCCACACCCCCACCCGCCCGCAAAACTTCACTTTTCAAAATCCCCGCTTGCATTGGGCGAGGGGATGGGATATACTCATTTCCGTGAAACTGACAGCGAGACAGATTGAACGGCTTGTAAAGCAGGGAGAGGTTGTCCACACCGAATGCAAAGATGCATCCGGCGGGTTGCCTGATTCCCTGTGGGAGTCGTACAGTTCGTTCGCGAACACGGACGGCGGCGTGATCCTCCTTGGCGTGAAAGAGGTGGACCGCAAATTTTCAATTGTGGGCGTGCCGAAGGCGTCGACGTTGATCAAGCGGTTCTGGGACGGCGTCAACAACCGCGAGAAGGTCAGCGTCAACATTCTTTTCGATCGTCATGTCTATTCCGTGAAATGCCGTGGCCGCGATGTTGTCGTGATAGAAATCCCGAGGGCGGATCGCAGGGAACGTCCCGTATATGTTGGACGGGATGTGTTCAACTGAGCATATCGTCGCAACGGAGAAGGCGATTACAAGTGTTCGCGCGAAGCTGTGCTTGCGATGTTGCGCGACGCGAGCGACGTTACAGCCGATGCGACCGTTTTGGAATCGCTTACCGTTTCCGACCTGAATGCAGACTCGATACGGCATTACCGTGAGGAATTCTCTCGTTTCCGTCCTCGTCTTGCCTGGAACAAATTGTCGGACGAGGAGTTCTTGAAAAAGGTCGGTGCGGTAGGCAGGGGAGACGACGGCAACCTTCACCCAAACATTGCCGGGCTGGTCTGCTTTGGCGATTTCGTGACGATCATGCACGAGTTGCCGAACTATTTTCTCGACTATCGCGAGCGATCGTCAGACTCGGCACGCTGGGGGGACAGGGTTTGCTCCAGCGATCCGACCTGGAGCGGGAACATCGTCGATTTCTTCTACCGGATATACGACAAGGTAACGAGCGGCGTAAAAACTCCGTTTGCGCTTGACGAGCACGACAGGTGAATCGACGAGACGGACGTCCACGAGGCCGTGCGCGAGGTCGTCGCGAACGCGCTCATACATGCCGACTACCACGGGCGGCAGGGCATTGTGGTCGAGAAGCGGTTCAATGTGATACAGGTATCGACTCCTGGGACGATGCGCATCAGCAAGGATGTTGCCATCGAGGGCGGCTGAAGCGACC
>JAFRSR010000246.1 GCA_017427485.1 Kiritimatiellia bacterium | reverse complement strand
CCGCTCTTCGCCTACCGCCGCGTGGGGAAGGGGATGGTCGTCCTCACCTCCGCCGCCTCGCTGCGCAACAGTCCGATCGCGTCCGCGATGCTGGAGAACGTCGCGGCCGACAGGCGTCTGCGCGAGGCGGGAATCGAAATCATGTCGTTCGAGCCGAACCTTCCGGGCGGCACGCCAGCGGAGCGGGTCTGCCGTCTTCGCCTAAAAGTCGCGCCAGGCGGTGCACGCAAGGTGACGGCGACGCTCGTCGCGTGGAATAGCCGCGCAGAAGCGCGGCCCTCCCATGGCCGGATTGAGGCGAAGGGAAGCGACGAGGCCGCCATGCCGGCAAGCGGCGAGGTCACGCTTGCGCCCGCATGCGCGCTCGTGCGGAACGGCACGGTGGCGTCGCGTCTCGACGTGGCGGCGGACGGGCGGACGGTTCTCTCCTGCACGTGGGAGGAGACCCTGCCGGACGCGCTTTCGATCAAGCTCAAGCGGAAGCATGTCTATCCGGGCGACGCCGTGTTGCCGCAGGTGGCGGTGTGTCCGCCGGCGGAGGGACGCAACCAGCTGACGGGCGTGGCCTGGCGCATCGACGGCGGTGTCTGGAACGAACGTGCGGCGGAGGACGGCACATGGACGATTCCGTCGGCCGGTCTTCCTTTCGGCCGGCACGTGCTGCAGGCGCGGCTCGTCTACCGTGACGGGTTCCTCGCGGCGATGGAGAAGGGGAAGCGGGATCTCTACGACTGGGGCGAGTCCGTCGAGACTGAGTTCTTCACGCACCCCGAGCCGAAGTACCGCATCCGCGAGGACCACGTGCTGCTGGAGAACGGAAAGCCGTTCTTCCCGCTCGGATTCTACGACGTCAGCTGGACGGTGCCCGTCGAGCAGCGTCTCCGCATGGCCCAGGACATCGCGCAGTGGGGCTACAACACGATCCACGTGGGGATGCAGGGACCGGAGAACAAGGGGGATGGCTACGGCGCGTTCCTCGATTCGTGCGCGCGGCTCGGCGTGCGGGTGATCACGGAGTTCTCGGGCGATCCGCTGCCGGTGATCGAGAAGTACCGGGGCAAGCCCGCCGTGCTGGGATGGAACCCCGGCGACGAGCCGGCGCCGAAGGGGATTACGCCGCAGGAGATGTTCCGGCGCTACGACAATTTCAAGCAGATCGACCCCGACCACATCGCCTACACGGTCATCTGCGTACCGAGCCAGTACGCCAACTACGCCGCCGGCACGGACATCCTCGCGCCCGATCCCTATCCGGTGCCGAGGCGTCCCGTCGACGCCGTGTACCGCCGGTTCAAGGAGGCGAAGGAGGCGGCGGACCGCGTGGACACCGCGCTGTGGGCGGTGGGGCAGGCGTTCGGCGGACAGAAATACGACCAGAAGGGCTCGTGGCCACGGTGGCCCGACGCGCGCGAGTTCCGCGGCATGAGCTACCTCGCCCTGATGGCGGGCGTGAAGGGCATCATCTACTACACCTACTACGACGGCAGCTTCGACATCCTCAAGGCGCCGGACCTGCTGGAGGCGGTGAAGGCGTTCCCCGCGGAGCTGCGCGGGCTGACGCCGTTCGTGCTGGACGGGAAAGGCGAGCTGCTGGCGGAGGACAAGGACGGCGTCTACGCGATGGCGTGGACGCGGGGGACGGAGCGGCGTCTCGTGGTGGTGAACGCACGCGACAAGGAGGCGGAGGTGTCGCTTCCGTTCGCGGGCGCCCAGGTGCTGTTCGGGACGCCGCGCAACCTGCGCGCGGACGGCGGCCAGCTCCGCTTCACGATTTCCCCGCTTGGGCGGGTGGTGGTCAAGTGAAATGAAGGAAGAAGGAAGTAAAAGGATGAAAGCAAACCATCGGGTTCTTTTTTGGGTCGCGGGCGCCACGCTCGCGCTGTCCCTGTGCGCGCACGGCGCCGCGGGTGTCGTGGTCGTGACGGACTTCGTGTCCGCGGACGGCAAGACGGATGTCGCCAACGCCCTGCAGAAGGTGATCGACACGCACCCGAACCGCACGCTCTACTTCCCGGACGGCACCTACCTGCTCTCCAAGCCGATTGCGACGCCGGCCGAGCCGACGCTGAGCGTGGACCTCCAGCTCTCCAACTACGCCGTCCTCAAGGCCGCGCCCGGCTGGACGAACACGGAGGCGATGGTGCGTCTCGGCGGCATCCATCCGGCGAACAACATCCGCACGCTCGGCAGCAACTACTCGTTCTCGGGCGGCATCATCGACGGCAGCGACGTGGCGAAGGGCATCTCGATCGACTCCGGCCGCGAGACGAAGGTGCGGTGCGTCTCGATCAAGAACGTGCTCGTGGGCCTGCACATCAAGCACGGCGCGAACGGCAACTCCTCGGACTCCGACATCGCGGACGTCAACATCGTCGGCAACGGCGCGACGAACTCGGTGGGCGTGTTCATCGAGTCGTGCGACAACACCCTCTCCAACATGCGCATCGCAGGCGTGCTCGTGGGCGTGAAGCTCACCGGAAGCGGCAACCTGATGCAGAACCTCCATCCGCTCTACGCCTACCGGCCTTCGCTAACCCCTTTCTATTCTAGTTCCGTCGGTTTCCTCGACATGGGCAACAACCACTACCGCTGCTGCTACAGCGACCATTTCAGCACGGGATTCCTCCTCAACGGACGCAGCATCCTCGAAAGCTGCATCGTGTGGTGGTACGGCAAGCCGGAGCACGGGAAGGGACAGCGCCGCACGGCCATCGTCTGTCCGCGCGCCTTCACGTCGCACGTCACCGACCTCACGATCGGCTTCAAGGGCGCGCTTGCGCGCAACACGGTCCTGGAGGTGGCGAAGGACGGCGGGAAGGGCTTCTTGCTCAACCCGATGCTCGACGAGGGGCTCGTGAACGAAACGGGCAAGGCCTACCGCAAGTACGTGCAGGGGTGCGTGGTACGAGAGAAGGAGAAGGGCGGGGTTGTGTCCGCCGCCGGCCTCGCGGGTGATGGCACGGTGCCGTGTTCCGACGCCATCCAGCGTCTGATCGACCAGAACCCCAACAGGGAGATATTCTTCCCGGACGGCACCTACCTCCTCGACAAGCCGATCTGCACGCCCGCGCATCCGGAGAAGAGCGTGGCGCTGCGCCTCTCGACCTACGCGAAGTTCAAGGCCGCGCCGGGATGGACCAACACGGAGGCGATGGTGCGCCTCGGCGGCATCCACCCCGCGAACAACATCATGCTGCCGGGCAGCTGGTACTGGCTCAAGGGCGGCATCATCGACGGCAGCGGCGTCGCGAAAGGCGTCTCGATCGACGGCGGACGCGAGACGCTCGTCGCGGACGTCTCGATGAAGGGCGTCCTCGTGGGACTCCACATCAAGCGCGGCGCGAATAGCGGCTCGTCCGACGCCGACATCCGCAACGTCAACATCGTTGGCAACAACGCGACGAACTCGATCGGCGTCCTGATTGATGGCTACGACAACACGCTCGCGAACATGCGCATCTACTCCATCGTGAAGGGTGTGGTGGTCAACAGCGGCGGCAACTGCCTCCGCGACATCCATCCGCTTGTCGCCATGAAGAGGGATAAAGGTTTCTACGACAGCACCATCGGATTCGAGATCAACTCCGGGCACAACTGGATGGACTTCTGCTACAGCGACCAGTTCTGCACGGGCTTCAAGTTCGGTCCGCGCGGCGGCGGCGTGCTGGACAAGTGCTTCTGCTTCTGGTACCTGTCGAAGCCCGGGATGCGCCATGTCGGGTTCTCGTCGGTCGGGAAGTTCAACGCCAAGGTGCAGAGTCCAACGGTGGTGTTCCGGAACAACGGCTCGACGAACTGTCTCGTCGAGGTGGGCGCACCTGACGGCAAGGGCTACATCAAGGACGCCGACTGCCAGAACATAAACGATCCCCGCGACGCCTCCGCGCAGTACCGGAAAGAGTGAGTGTGGGATAACCATGTCTAAGTTCGTGCCAGAAGAACGAACAATGGTAGGGCGGGGCGTCCTCGACCCGCCGGAATGCGGCGCGTCGGTAGGGCGGGGCGTCCTCGACCCGCCGGAATGCGGCGCGTCGGTAGGGCGGGGCGTCCCCGACCCGCCGGAATGCGGCGCGTCCGGAGGCCGCGCCCT
>JAFRSR010000245.1 GCA_017427485.1 Kiritimatiellia bacterium | reverse complement strand
GCCTGCGACGGCGCGGTCGCCGCCGCGTGCGCCCTCGGCCGCGAGCCCGACTACGTGGTGGGCGACGGCGACTCGCTCGCCCCCGACGACCGCGAGGCGCGCGGCGACCGCGTCGTCTTCGTCGCCGAGCAGGACACGAACGACCTCTGCAAGGCGTTCCGCTTCGTCCGGGACCTCCCCCGCATCGACGCCGCGCTCGCCGTCACGCTCCTCGGCACGACGGGACGGCGCGAGGACCATACGCTCGCCAACATCTTCCATCTCCTCGACTTCACCGAAGAGGTCCCCGACACGACGATCCTCACCGACGCCGGCATGTTCACGGCCGTGCGCGGCGAAGAGACGATCCCCTGCCATCCCGGCGACGCAGTCTCCGTGTTCGCCCCCCTTCCCGACACGCACGTCGCCTCGCGCGGACTCCTCTGGCCCCTCGACGGCGTAGACCTCGCGCCGCTCTGGCGCGGCACGCTCAACCGGGCAACCGGCATCGCGTTCACGCTCTGCACGGACAAACCCGTCCTCCTCTACCGTCCGCACGCCACATGACAATTTGGTCATCTACTGGACAAACACCCCTCTCATTTTGTAAAATACCGCCCACGTTTTCGGGACAGGTGCAACCTGACCCCGGAAAAGGACATTTCAGTAAGGACAAACAAGAGGAAAGACATGCTCAAGGTTGATAACCTAAAGAAGCGCTTCGGCAGCTTCGAGGCGGTCAAAGGCATCTCCTTTGCCGTCGAGAAAGGCGAAGTGCTCGGCTTCCTGGGCCCGAACGGCGCGGGAAAATCCACAACGATGCGGATGATCACGGGCTTCATCCCGCCCACGTCCGGCACGGCCGCCATCTGCGGCCACGACATCATCAAGGACCCGATCGGCGCGAAGGCCTGCCTCGGCTACCTGCCCGAGAACGCGCCCAGCTACCGCGCGATGACGGTGACGGAGTTCCTCACCTTCGTCGCCCGCATCCGCGGCTTCCGCGGCGCGGCGGCACGTGCGAAGGTGAACGAGGCCATCGACAAGGCCAAGCTCGAGTCCGTGGCGTACAAGACGATCGACACCCTCTCCAAGGGCTACCGCCAGCGCACGTGCTTCGCGCAGGCCATCCTGCACGACCCGCAGGTGCTCATCATGGACGAGCCCACCGACGGCCTCGACCCCAACCAGAAGTTCGTGGTGCGCAACATGATCAAAGAAATGGCCGCCGAGAAGGCGATCATCATCTCCACCCACATCCTCGAGGAGGTGGACGCGGTGTGCACGCGTGCGCTCGTGATCGCCAACGGCGAGATCAAGGCCGACGGCACGCCGGACGAGCTCCGCGCGATGGACCCGAGCGGCAAGCTCGACGTCGTCTTCCACAACCTCACGATGGAAAAGGAGGGCAACTGACCATGTGCCCCTGCAAAACGCTGACCGTCTTCCGGCGCGAGTTCAAGAGCTACTTCGACTCGCCCGTCGCCTACGTGTTCCTCGTGGCCTTCCTGGTCCTCGTGGGATTCCTCACGTTCGGCTTCTCCAACTACTATGAGCGCGGACAGGCCGTCCTCACGCCCTTCTTCATCTGGCACCCGTGGGTGTACCTGCTGCTCGTGCCGGCCGCAACGATGGGCCTGTGGGCGGAGGAGCGCCGCAACGGCACGATCGAGTTGCTGCTCACGATGCCGCTCACGCTCACCGAGGCGCTGCTGGGCAAGTTCCTCGCCGCCTGGGCGTTCATCGGCGTGGGCCTCGCGCTCACGTTCCCGATACTGGTCACCACGGCCTACCTCGGCAACCCGGACTGGGGCGCCGTCGTCTGCGGCTACGTGGGGAGCCTCCTCCTCGCCGGCGCCGCCTCGGCGATCGGCGTGTTCGCTTCGTCGCTCTCGCGCAGCCAGGTCGTCGGCTTCGTGGTGGCGCTCGCAATCCTGTTCACGCTGCTGATCATCGGCTTCGACCCGGTGCTCGGGGCCATCGCCGGCTGGGGCGTGCCGTCCTTCGTGATCGACGCCCTGTCATCCTGCTCCCTCCTCAAGCACTACATGTCCCTCGGCCGCGGCGTGCTCGACTTCGCCGACGTGGGCTACTACGTGGGCATGATCGTGTTCATGCTCGCCGCCGCGCAGTACGTCACCGACTGCCGCAAGGCCTCCTAAGAAAGGATATACAGAGATGAAGAACAAGAAAGTCTTCGGCCTCGCCGTGCTCGCCCTGATCCTCGTGATCGTCGGCGCCACGAACTACATCCTCTCCGCGCTCTCCGCGCGCGTGGACCTCACCGCCGAGCAGCTCTACACGCTCTCGCCCGGATCCAAGGCCGTCCTCGCCAAGCTCGACCAGAAGGTCACGCTGAAGTTCTTCTTCAGCGAAAGCGCCAAGGACATGCCCTCCTCGCTCAAGACCTACGCCGAACAGGTGCGCGACCTCCTCGGGGAGTACGAGCGCGCCGGCAACGGCAACGTGGTCATCGAGACCTACGACCCGAAGCAGGACTCCGACGAGGAGGAATGGGCCGTCAAGTACGGCGTGGAGCCGCAGCAGGCGAACCCCTTCGGCGCGCCCATCTACTTCGGCCTCGTCGTCACGTGCGGTACGCAGGAGCAGACCATCCCCGGCTTCGACCCGCGCATGGAGTCCACGCTCGAAAACGAGATCACGCGCCACATCACGCGCGTCGCCTGGCCCGAGCGCCCCGTCGTGGGCGTCCTCTCCGCCATCCCCGGCGTGCTCGGCGAGCAGATGAACCCGATGATGATGCAGATGCGCCGCCGGCCCTCCCCCGGCTGGGTCGCCTTCTCCGAGCTGAAGAAGGACTACGACCTGCGCGAAATCGCGAAGGACGCCGAGACGATCGACCCCGACGTGAAGGCGCTCGTCGTCATCCACCCGAAGGACCTCTCGGAGAAGACGCTCTTCGCCATTGACCAGTTCGTGATCAAGGGCGGGCGCCTCATCGCGTGCGTCGACCCGTTCAGCTTCAAGGACATGGAGGCGAGCAGCCAGCAGCAGCAGAACCCAATGATGCAGATGGGCGGCCAGGGCGGCCCCTCCACCCTCGGCAAGCTCTTCGAGAAGTGGGGCATCTCGTTCGACACCTCGAAGTGCGTGGCCGACGACAAGGCCGCCGTGCAGATACGCGGCCGCAACGGCGCCGTCGTGACCGACGCCACCGTGCTCGAGCTCGGCAAGGCGAACATCGCGAAGGACGTCCTCACGGCGGGCATCTCGCAGCTGATCATCCCCTACGCGGGCGCGCTTGAGTTCACCCCCTCCGAGGGCCTCGAGTTCACGCCCATCCTCACCTCCTCCACGAACAACGCCTGCCTCGTGGACGCGTCGATGCTCCAGATGGGGCCCGAGGCCATCCGCGGCCAGATCAAGCCGGACGGCGTGCGCCGCACGCTCGCCGGCCGCCTCACCGGCACCTTCAAGACCGCATTCCCGAAGGGTCCGGACTGGAAGGAAGGCTCCACCAACGCCGTCCCGACCGTCGTCGAGTCCGGCAAGGGATTCGTGTTCCTGTTCGCCGACGCCGACTTCCTCTCGAACGAGGCGTGCGTGGAGATGGTCAACACGCTCTTCGGCCAGCAGGCCGTGCTGCGCGGCGACAACCTCTCGCTCTTCTCCAACATCATCGAGCAGTTCGCCGGACGCGAGGAGCTGATCGGCCTGCGCTCGCGCGGACCGTCCGACCGCCCGTTCGAGGTCGTGCGCAACCTCCGCGCCGAGGCCGAGAAGAAGTTCCGCGCCAAGGCCGAGGAGCTCCAGGCGAAGCTCAACGAGACGAGCAAGAAGCTCAACGAGCTCCTCCAGGGCAAGCGCGGCACCGACCGCCAGCTCGTCTCGCAGGAGCTCGAGAGCGCCATCGGCGAGGCCCGCCGCGAAAAGGCGAAGACGCAGAAGGAGCTCAAGAACGTCCGCAAGGAGCTGAACGCCGACATCGAGAACCTCGGCTTCCGTCTGAAGGTCGTCAACATCTGCCTCGTGCCGCTGCTGGTGATCCTCTTCGGCATCTTCCGCGCCGTCCTCCGCCGCAAGCGGTAACCGCGCCGTGCAGATGACTCAAAAATCGCAAAGGAAATCGACATGAAAAAACTTCTCATTCTCGTGATCGCCGCCGCGGCGCTTCTCGGCGCGGCATTCCTGCTCAAGGGCCGTTCGCAGAAGACCCCCAACCTCGTCGGACGCAAGATCCTCCCGGCGTTCAAGATCGCGGACGTCTCCCGCGTCGAGATCGCCGGCGGAAAATCCCTTGCGCTCGCCGCTGGGGAAAAAGGATGGACCGTGGACGCCCTCCACGGCTATCCCGCCGACGCCGCGAAGATCCGCGACGCCCTTCTGAAGCTGAAGGACCTCAAGGCCGGCCAGCCCGCCTCCGGAATCTCGAACGCCGCGCCCACCACCGTCGTCCTCAAGGACGCCGGCGGCAAGGAGCTCGCGAAGCTCACGATGGGCGACCAGCACCGCAGCGCGCCGCGCGGCGAGATGGCCCAGTTCGGCGGCGGCGGATACCCCGACGGGCGCTACGTGACGCTCGACGGCACGACCGTGGTCGTGAACGACGCGCTCAACGAGTTCGACGGCGATCCCAAGAAGTGGGTCAACGCCCGCATCTGCGCCATCACCGCGAGCGACGTCACGGACGTCGCCTACACGAAGGGCAAGGAGACCGTCAAGCTCGCGCGCAAGGACGGCAAGTGGAACCTCGAGGGCCTCGGCCCGAAGGAGGAGCTCGACTCGTCCAAGACCTACTCGCTCGACTCCGCGCTGTCCTACCTGGACTTCGCCGGCGTCGTCGACCCGAAGAAGCCCGAGGCCGAGCTCGGCTTCGCCACGGGCGCGGTCTACACGGCCACGCTGAAGAACGGCATCACCTACACCGCCAAGATCGGCAACAAGGTCGGTTCCGACAGCGCGTTCAAGGTGTCCGCCGCCTTCAAGCCCGTCGGCACGAACGCCACCGAGAACGCGGCCTGCGAGAAGACGGTCAAGGACTTCAACGACAACGTCGGCAAATGGACGTATACGATCTCGTCCTACTCCGCCGAGTCGATGTCCAAGACCCGCAAGGACCTCGTGAAGGCCAAGGAAGAGCCGAAGAAGGAAGAGGCGAAAAAGGAAGATCCGAAGCCCGCCGAAAAGAAGCCCGCTCCTGTGGCTAAGCCCGCCGAAGCCAAGAAGCCTGAAGCGAAGCCCGCTCCTGTGGCTAAGCCCGCCGAAGCCAAGAAGCCTGAGCCGAAAAAGGTTGAAACGAAGCCTGCGCCGAAGCCCGAGGCCAAACCTGCGCCGAAGAAGTAATCGGGCTTCCAGAACTGGGACAACGGGCATCTTGCCCGTTGCATGGAGAGCCGCCATCTTGGCGGCCCTTCGTGTTTATGTGTTTATACGAGGCGCTTGCGTAAGCGCATCCGTTGTACTATACTATGCCCATGGCAACTTTAGCGAATCCAGCAAATCCCACAAGCCCGACGAAGCGCATGTCGATAGCCGTCCTCATCGATGCGGACAACGTCAGCCCCGCATTGGCCGGTGCGATATTCCGCAAGGCCTGTTCAATCGGCGAACCGATCGCCCGGCGCGCGTACGGAATGGTCAAGTGTTTCTCGTCTACCGGCGGCTGGGTGCAGGCCCAGCGGGAATTCGGCATCGTCGCACGTCCCCAGACCAGCAATGTCGCGCATAAGAACGTTTCCGACATCGCGCTTGTGATCGACGCGATGGAGTTCCTCTACAAAAGCCCGTGCGAGGGCATCTTCATCGTCTCAAGTGACAGCGACTTCACGGCGTTGGCCACCAAGATACGCGAAGGCGGAAAGCTGGTTTATGGAATGGGCAACGAGAAGACGCCCCAGAGCTTCAGAACGGCCTGTTCAAGGTTCTTTGAGCTCCCGCACGCCCAAAAGCCCGCCGCCCCCAAAAGCCAGAACGCGCTTCACGTCGCCTGCCCGCGATGCGGCGCAAAATTGACGGCGTCCAGGACGAAGTCCAACCACCCCTGCAGGATCTGCCCGTCATGCGGAGGCGTGACGTGCAAGGTTTCCGTCCTCGACAAGGTTTTCGCCGCAGACGGACTGAAGAATCTGATTGAGACCGCAAAGCAGCACCAGCAACGTGGTTGCATTTGTCCGGACTGCGGCGCTTCCATGAGCCTGCTGAAAGTGACGTCCGGCAAAAACCAGGTCGAAATCGACGTCTGCGGGAAATGCAGTGCGGTCTGGTACGACAAAAACGAATTTGAAACGCTCGTTCCGAACGACGGGCTCATCCTTCCGAAG
>JAFRSR010000244.1 GCA_017427485.1 Kiritimatiellia bacterium | reverse complement strand
CAGCCTTCACGCCCTTCGCGACTTCCTGGCAGAGCGCGTGGGAGTTGGAGTTCGGCCGGAACGACACCGAGATGATCAGAACGTTCTTCGTTTTCTTTGCTGCCTTCTTTGTGGACATAGCTAGACCTCCGTTGTGTTTTCGTAACGGTGCGCAAGAGCGCACTGCCCCAATATTATATCATTTTCCCGGGACGTAAGGTGCCTAAAATGCGACGACATTTTCAATCGACATTTGCAACAAGCCTGAAAAACCTGTATGCCGGCTTCACGCCGGCTGGAAGCAAGTTGTAATCCTTCCATTCGGACTTGTCGGCGGACGGATTCTTTGCGGCAAGCGACGTGATCGCATTCTCCGCAGGGAGATTCGTCACGGCGGTGATGCGGGGCGTGTTGCCGTCCATGCGGATGTTCGCCGAGAGAGTCGCCTTCTCGAACGTCACCATCGCCGCGCCGTTCCCCACGGCCTTGGCGAGTCCGTCCGTTGAGGTCAGCTTGCCGATTCGCGTGTACGAATAGCCACCGGCCGCGCCGTAGAAGAGAACCAGACAGTTGGAGCCGTAGAGCATCAGATCGCCAGCTTCGATCTTGGCGAAGTACTGTGCGGCTGTCGGCAGGGAGACGCCGTAGCGGTATTTCTCGTTGCCGTTCAATTCCGTCATGTTCAAGGTGAGCGGAAGCTTCTCCACAAATGCGCGCCCCGTTGCCGTGTCCTCGACCTTTGCGGCAAAGCTCTTACCACCGACCTTCACGACGATGAGGTGGTCGGCAGCGGTCGTCAGTGCCATCGTTGCGATGCTGAATGCCAGTAGCGTGCGTCTCATTTCAGGTTTCCTATTGGGGTTAAAAAGAAACCGCTGATAGTATAACTTCGTCCGCGAGAAATAACAAATACAGATTTTTTATTATAAAACATAATCTAATATTATGCCATGCCGTGTGTCGTCCAATAACTAAAGACATCACTATTGCAGTATAATCATCTTGTACGTAACCATGACTCGGTAATCATTGCATCTATCATGCCATGAACGCTTCTTGCCGGACGAGGAGAATCAGATAGACAAGGAATGCGGCAAGCCAGATGATTCCGCAGGGACGGGAGATAGTACCTGATGAGCGAGGATTCATGATGTTGAATCCAAAAATGCCGATGGAAAGCGTGAGGAGGACCATGACGGGCAGGTCTCGCGTGAAGACAAGCGGCGAAACGTCCCTGAATGGCGATATCGCCCCGCTTGTTCCGACAACTGCAAGCGAGTTGAAGAAGTTTGAGCCGATTATGTTGCCGAGCGTCAGCTCGTTCTGTCCGCGACGGGCAGAGGCAATGGCGGATGCAAGCTCGGGCAGTGAAGTTCCCGCCGCGATGACGGTAAGCCCGATCAGCAATTCCGAGACGCCAAACGAGCGGGCGAGTCCAACCGCCCCCCAGACGAGAATGTGCGACGATGCGACAAGCAGCATAAGCCCGCCTACGAGCGCAAGGCATGGATGGCGACAAGATGAAGCTTCATTGTCGGGAAGGGGGGTAGTGCCGTTGACATCAACATTGTTTTTCCCCTTCCTGTCGATGAAGCAGTACGCAGGGAGCAGAACGGCGAACAGCGCAAGGCACAGGAGGCCGTCCATGCGCGAGAACCCTCCGCCCAGGCAGACGAGCAGACCGGAGGCAACGGAGGCGACCAGCAGCATGGGAACGGCCCCGAACGTGATGACGGGACGCACCGCGATGGGACGGATCAGCACGGCGATTCCGAGGATGGCGGCGATGTTGAAGATGTTTGAGCCGTAGGCATTGCCGAGCGAAAGATTGGAGTGACCGGCCACTCCGGACAGCGCGGAAACGGCGAGTTCGGGGGCGGACGTTCCAAACCCAACGATCACCATCCCGATGATGAACGGCGATACCCCCAGCGCGCGGGCGACGACCTCGGCTCCCTCGACGAAACGGTCGGCGCTCCACGCCAGAACATAGAGGCCGCCGGCGACGAACGCAAGCGCAAGTCCGATTGGGATCTCGGGATACATCAGGCCGCATCCTGTCGCGGCGGCGGATCGGGCATTTCACCTTCCCGCTGCCCGCGCTTGAACTCGGAGGCGCTTCGCCCGATCGAACGCGCAATCTCGGGAAGTCGCTTCGATCCGAAGATGAGGACGATCACGAGAAGCACGATGGCGATTTGCCAAGGGCCGCAAGCCATTTCACGACTCCTTTTCGTTCGTTTTCACGTTCTCTGCGGCAGCCTTCTCTTTTTTGGCCGCATCCTTGTCCAGAAAGAAACCCATCACGAAGAGAGCCAGCACGGAGGCCACTGAGACCCCGACAATGATTAGAATCTTAGTTTGCATTGCTATTCCTTCTTTCTTGATGAAATCACCTGCAGAGCGTGTAGAGGACGCCGGCGACGACGGCGGAGCCGATGACGCCGGAGACGTTCGGTCCCATGGCCTGCATGAGAATGAAATTCGCAGGGTCGTCCGCCAGTGCCACCTTGTTTGAAACGCGGGCGGCCATCGGAACGGCCGAGACGCCAGCCGATCCGATGAGGGGATTCACCTTTCCCTTCGAAAAGACGTTCATCAGCTTGGCCATCAGCACGCCCCCTGCCGTTCCGACGCAGAATGCGCAGAGACCGAGCGCGAGGATTGCAAGCGTCTGCCCGGAAAGGAACTTCTCGCACGCCAACTTTGAACCGACGGAGAGTCCCAGCATGATCGTCACGATGTTGATGAGCGCATTGGCCATCGTGTCGGCGATCCGGTTCACGGATGTGCCCACTTCCTTTGCGAGGTTGCCGAGCATGAGCGCGCCAATCAATGGGACGGCGGACGGCAGAAGAATCGCGCAGAGCAGAAGCACGATCAGCGGAAAGGCGATTTTCTCGATTTTCGTGACGGCGCGCAGTTGCGGCATCTTGATGAGACGCTCCTCCCGTGTCGTGAGGGCCTTCATGATCGGCGGCTGGATGATGGGCACGAGCGCCATGTAGGAGTATGCGGCGACGGCGATTGCCCCGAGAAGATCGGGGGCCAGGCGTGAGGTGAGCCAGATGGCCGTCGGACCGTCCGCGCCGCCGATGATGCCGATTGCGCTTGCCTCTTTCAGGCCAAAACCAAGGTTCGGGAAAAACGCCGGAAGTCCCAGCGCGCCAAACAAGGCGAAGAATATGCCGAGCTGCGCCGCGCCGCCAAGCAGGGCGGACTTGGGGTTGGCGATCAGCGGACCGAAGTCGGTCATCGCGCCCACACCCATGAAAATCATGATCGGGAACACGCCCGTGTCGATTCCGAACCGGAAGAAGTAGTGGAGAAATCCTCCAGGCTCCACAACACCTCCCGACATCACGGGAATGCCGCTTGCAAGAAATGATATCACGCCGTCGTGCATCATCGCCGGGGCGGTGATGCCGGAAAGCGGACAGTTGGCCAGAAGCCCGCCGAATCCGATGGGCAGCAAGAGGAGCGGCTCAAATCCCTTGACGATGGCAAGATACATAAGCACGAGGCAGACGGGTATCATGATCATCTGCCCAAGTCCATACGGCATGCCGAAAAGTGTATGGACTTCATGCCCCTCCACAAACATTCCATTGTCATCAAAATAGCCGCCGTGCCACTTGCATTCAGCGTCGTAATAGCCGTTTCGGTTTGCGGCATGGGCTTTTTTCTCAGGGCGATCTTCCTCGCTGAACTTTCCCGTGATGTAGGCTGGGGCATCCCGATTCATGAATCCGGCTATACCCGTCTCCCCGGCAAGATCGGCGGTCTTGCCCAGCATGGTCATCCAGTCTCCGTCTGCTTTTGCCGCCAAAGAAGCGGCCGCGACAATCACTATGCAAAGGATCTTTTTCATTTCACGCCTTTTTGCCCTGATGCGGCTTCGTGGTTCGCCTTTTTTGTTCACTGCCGGCAACCAGGAAATCAAAGCGGGATACGAACCTACTTGCCAATTCCGATACGACGATTAGCAAGTACAGGAACGCATACACGATCACCATGCCGGCCACCATCAATACGATGCCTTGCCCCATCATTTCCGCTTCACTCCTCTTCCTTCCGCCGGGCCGGCCTGGAGCGGCTGAAGCACTCCCGCAGATAGCCGAGCAGCATCAAGTACGACACCTGTTCGATTTCGTTCGTAGGGGCGGTACGGGCCATCAGCGCCGGGCGCGCGTCGCCGGGCGCAAGATCCCTTTTTGCGAAGCCCGCAATCATCACGCAGACGGCGGCCATGGCGCCGATCAGGCCCAGCAGCCCGAGGCGCCGCAACGTGCGCTTTCGTCGCACCGAGCCGATAAACCGCCCCTTGAATTCGTCGGGGAGGCGGATTCCAGCCTCGTATGCCTTGAAACGTTCGGCAATCGCCGCATCCAGTTCGTCGTCACTCATTGCCTTGTCCTTTCTGGCCTGTCTGCCTAAATCTGTCCGCAAGAATCCGCTTTGCGTTGAAGAGCCGCGATTTGACAGTACCCGGCGGAATGCCGAGCGCCGCCGCAATCTCCTCGATGGACATCCCGGAGAAATATTTGAGGACGACGGTCTCCCGGATCTGCGGCGGAAGCTGTTGCACCATCTCCCGCATCTCCTCGGCGGCGTCATTTTTTCCGCCAACGGGAATCTGCGGCAATTCCTGTGGAGATCCGACAAGAACGATGTCCGGCCGGTTCTTGCGCAGCTCCATCCTGTGAAAGTTCAGGAGGATCGTGTAAAGCCAGCTGAAGAAATCGCCCGACGGCTTGAACTGTCGGATCTTGCCGACGGCCTGGGCAAGCGTCCTGAACACGAGCTCTTCCGCGTCGCCGTTGTTGCGGCACAACAGCGTGGCAGCGGCATAAAGCCTGTCGCCATACTCGGCGACAAGCCTTTCCGCGCCGCGTTCGGCGTTTTTCGCAATCTCCTGCCAGACTTCCATTTCTCGTCGGGGCACTATATGCCCTCAATAAGAAGAGAATGCAGATTCAACGCAAAAGGTTCATTTGCGGCCGGCCAAGGTTTCGGCCATGTTGATGTAGCAGGACCGGATGCGTTCGTATGCGTTCAGGATGTCAAGCTCGGCGAGAACGCGCACCGGCGAATCCGGGTCGTCGGGGCCGACGCGATCCAGCTGGTTCCGCCGGGCGTCGTGGATGCGTCTGCCGATGTCGTGCGAATTCGCCTGAAGCGCCGCGAGATCGAAAATCGGACGCGGCGACTTGATGTAGCCCGATACCGTTTCCGCAAGGCTGAAAACGATCTCATGAATGCCTAGCAATGTTTGGCAAGACTGTTCAGAGAAGTTCTGTCCGCCTTTCCTAAGCCGCCGCGTCGCTTTCAGGATCGCTGCCGCCTCGTCCGAGACAGACTCCAGTTCGTCCGAAAGCCGCAGAAGCCGCCCGATCCTATCGGACACCTCGGTCGGTGCGCGCTTAACCATGATTTTGCCGAGAAATTTCGTGATCTCGCGCTGGACATTGTCCAAAACCTCCTCGCGATGCAGGATGTGCTCTTCGGTGGAATCGGTTGCATTCCCCGCCAACACGTCTTTGAGCCCAGCCAGGAGTTCAAGGCCGCTGTCCCGCATGAACCCGACTTCAAGAAGCGCCTGGTCGCAGGCGATGACGGGTGAGATGTACGAGGACATCTTCAACGCGCTCAAATGCGGTTTTTCGGCGGGCGGGGCCTTTATGACGCGGGAGACGAAACGCGCGAACTGTCGCGTGAACGGCAGGAAGAACAACGTCGTTATGACGTTGAAGATCGTATGGATCGCCGCCATGGGCGCGGCCATGTGCGGGTACGTCGTCACGCCGTTCGTCGTCACGGCGTCCGCGTAGTGGGGGAAGAAGGACGTAGCCAGCGGAAGAATCGCGGGGACGAAGAACGGTATCAGCAGGATCGTTCCTGCGACGTTGAAGAGCGTGTGCGCAAGCGCCGTCTGCCGGGCCTCGGCGGAGCCGTTGAACGCGGCGAGCCACGCGGTCATCGTCGTTCCGATGTTCATCCCGAACACGGTTGCGGCGGCCGCCTCGAAACTCAGCAGTCCCTGCTGTGCGAGCGTCATTGCAATCGCGGTCGTCGCCGCCGAGGACTGAACCACTGCGGTGAAGGCGAGCGAGACAAGAACGCATTTTGCAAGTCCCCACGCCGTCGTCGCGTCAAGGGACCTGAAGGCGTCAACCACCATCGGCATGGAGTGGACCGGCTCCATTCCCTCTTTCATCCAGTAGAGTCCCATGAAGATGCAGCCGAGTCCCATGAAGGCGAGACCGAGATTGTGAAGCCGCTCGTTGCGCTGGAAGAAGTAGAATGCCGCCCCGACGAGAACGACGCACAGCCCGAGCATCTTCACGTCCGGCGCGAAGGCGATCAGCCATGCCGTGGCCGTGGTTCCGATGTTCGAGCCGATGATGACATTGATCGCCTGCGACAGGTTCATGAGGCCGGACGAGACGAATCCGACCACCATGACCGTGATGATCGAGGACGACTGAACGATCACGGTGGTGATCACGCCCGTGCCGACGCCTGCCAGACGGTGCGAGGTCGCGAGAGACATGAACCGCCTAAGGCCCGATCCGCTGACGGCCTGCAATCCCTCCGAGAGATGTTTCATGCCCAGCAGGAATGTGCCCAACCCGCCGCCGACGATTATCAAAATTGAAAACACCTGACTCATGGTCTTTCCTTTGCCTAGCCTCTAAATGACAAGCGTGAACGTCGCGCCTTCGCCAGGTTTGGACGAGACCGTAGCCTGCCCGCCGTGCAACTGCGCGATGTGTTTGACGATGGCGAGTCCAAGTCCCGTGCCACCAAGCGCCCTGCTGCGGTCTTTGTCGATCCGGTAGAACCGCTCGAAAAGACGCGGCTGGCAGTCTTCGGGGATTCCGATGCCGTGGTCGATGACGCTGATTGCCGCTTTGCCGTCCGCTGCCCGTTCAACGCTGATCTCAACCTCCTTCGAGCCGCTGTAACGTACTGCGTTTTGGATGAGGTTGGCGACGGCGGATTCAACCAGCCGCGCGTCGCACGGACGAGCAAGCGTCTCCGTGTCCTGCATTTTGCGGACGAATGAGAGGGTGACGCCCGCCTTCTTGGCCGCCGGGCGGGCGAGGTTGACTGCAGTCAGCGTGATGTCAGCGACATCACATGGGGCGAATGCAGCGTCATGTTCCGCCTCGGCCTTTTCGAGCCCGGCCAGCGCGAGGATGTCATCGACCAGCGCGACGAGTCGTAAAGAATGGTTCTTGATGACATTCTGAAGTTCTGAGCGGTCCGCGTCGTCAAGTCGCGCCGCATCGTCAGCGAGCATTTCCGCCGCTCCGAGAATGCCGGTTACCGGGGTCCTGATCTCGTGCGTGACATTGGATATGAAGTTGGTGCGGAAGCGCTCGAGCTTGCGCATTTCCTCCATCATCTTGTCCTGAAGGTCGCGTTCGGCGGAGAGCCGCGAAAGACGGCGTTCATAGCGCCGCGTGAGGAAGAACAGCGCGGCGACAATCAAGGCGCCCGTCCCGACGGCGGCGATGAGCCCGCGAACCGCGTCCGCTTTGGCGTCGGTCACCGCCTGGTATGGAACGGCGATGCGCAGCACGTAGTCGCCGATGCGCCGTGCGAAATAGAACATCGAAATGTGAAGGGTCTCCGACTCGCGGATGACGCTGCGGGGCAGGCCGTCTGCGCAGACAGCCTCGAACTCCGCGCGGTCTGCGTGGTTGGGCAGGTCGCTCCCGGCGGAGTCGTAAACCACCTTCCCGTTCAGGTCGATGAGCGAGACGCGCACGTCTTCAGCGATCTTCTCGACGCTCCGCTTGAACCGTGCGGTCTGGTTCCATAAGATGGCGCAGCAGACGATGACGCCGGCAAAGGCAAGCGCCGGTGGGAAGAAGAATGACAAAGTACGTTTCATGGCGTGATCCGATAGCCGATTCCGCGGATTGTCTCGACATGCCCCGCCCACTCTCCCAGCTTGCGGCGAAGCCCGACCATCAGCGTGTCCACGGTGCGGTCCGTGACATCCTTCTCCTCGCGCTGGATGCGTGCGATGATCTGCTGTCGCGTATAGACACGGCCGGGATGCGCGGACAGAATGTCGAGCAGATCGAATTCGCTGCGCGTCAACGACAACATGACACCGTCTACGGATGCTGTCCGCGTGGTTTCGTCAAGAACAAGCGATCCGAGCGCGCGGACCGGCCCCGTCGGCGGTGCAGTACGGCGAAGCGCGGCCTTGACGCGGGCTACGAGAATCGCGTTTGAAAACGGCTTTGTGATATAGTCGTCCGCGCCAAGCTCCAGCCCGCGCACAACGTCTTCCTCTGCGGTACGGGCCGTCAACATGACAATCGGCGTTCCCGACACAGAAGGAAGCCGACGGATTGCGCTGCAGACGGCCAGGCCATCCATCCCCGGCAGCATCAAGTCGAGGATCACAAGGACTGGCTTTTCCCTCTGGACGAGGGCAAGGCCGTCCGTGCCATTCTCCGCTTCGCATATAGAAGTGAACCCCGCGCTCTTGAGCGCGAGACGTATCACCGTACGTATTCCCGGATCGTCTTCGATGAGAACTATTTTGTCCATGGCAGTTCATATTATCTCACATCATTGTCAGAATTGTGTGAGAAAGCTTCCATAAAACAATTTCCACAAAAGTTAGCCACGGCTATTGACTGCGCGCGGGGATTATGTTATACTGCACTAACTTTCTTGAAGCACATCAGGTACATGAGAGAGGAAGCGAACAGAATCGACGAGTCGCACCGGAAGGAATTGCTGAAGTTCCTGCTGGTGAAGACTGCGGCCGTGCGGCAGGGCATCAAGCCCGCCGAGCTGCTGCGCGTCAGGCACTGCTATTCCGGCGTGAACTCGGAAGGACTTCGCGTGTGTCTGTACCGCAGCGACATATACTGCATCCTTGGTCTGGACTACGTGGAGCTGAACGTGCAGGAGGACAGCTCTCTCGTGCTCTTCTACAATCCCCTCGCGCTCGCCGCCACACTTACCGAGGTTCGCAACGCCAGATGGCTGGCACGGATGGGATATCCTGCGGACACTTCGCAGGGAGGGGAAGCCGTGTTGCTTCAGAGGATGCTTGCGCACCTCGTGGACCGGGCGGCCGCGTGCGAACTTCCGCACGAGGTTGGCGTGTTTATCGGCTATCCGCTCAAGGACGTGGCTGGCTTCATGCAAAGGATTCCCGCGACTCCTGTCCACCATGGAGCGTGGCGCGTGTACGGCGGCGCGGACGAATCGCTTCGCCGCATGCGGCTCTACGCCAATGCGGAAGCCAACGCCGCCCAAGTGCTCGACCGCTCGCGCGGAGTCGAAGAATTCATCAACGCGATCTCTGCCAAAAAGGCAAGTTAAGCAAAGGAAAACAAACATGGACAAAATACACGTAATCTATGGCAGCACCACCGGCATGACCGAGGCTGTCGCGGAAAAGATCGCCAAGGCGCTGGATGCGCAGGCGTTCAACATCAACGCGGGCGACGCGGCGGCGTTCGACGCCGAACTGCTCGTGCTCGGCTCCTCCACGTGGGGCGTCGGCGACCTGCAGGATGACTGGGCCGCGCAGCTCGACGCCGTCAAGGCCAACTTCGCCGGGAAGAAGGTCGCGACCTTCGGTCTGGGCGATTCCGTCGGCTTCGCGGATTCCTTCTGCGTGGCGGCCGAGACGCTCGCCACTGCGGCAAAGGACGCCGGCGCGACGCCCGTAGGCGAGGTGCTGAAACTCGACGACACGAACGAGGCTGACCAGACCGATTCCAAGATCGCTGCCTGGGTCGAGACGCTCAAAGCCGCGCTTTGAGTTGTTATCTATTTCCAGCTTCGGCTTTTCCTTCTTCCCGGAGCTGTCGGGTGCCGATCGTCTGCGGCACCCATTTCTTTTTTCCTATCGCGAAAACAACAGCCAATTCTACCGCAACGTCGATACCGTCGGCGCGGGCGAGAACTTCAAGACGCGCATCGACGTGCTGGAACTCGAAGAAACGCTTGCCGTCGTGCGCGTCCTCGAAGAGGGTTGGGGCGGCAAGATCGACTTCACGGACGTCCTTCTTCTCCTGAAGATCGACGGCGAATGGAAGTGCGTCGCCAAAGCGTACAACCAGAACTCGAACACGATTGAGAAGTAAGGTCGTATCGACCGGGACGATCTACTGCATCGTGGGCAAGATCGCCAATGTCATTGCAGAAGAGGCCGACTCCGAACAAAGTGAGTCATAAGTTTTCGTACCCTATTGACATCCATCCGTCATTTTGCTATACTGCTAAATGTCACAAGGCACACCAGATGAAAAGATACGACAGAGAAACGATAGAACCGAATGCGGCGTTCTTTAAGGCGCTCGGGCACCCGACGCGCCTGTGGATTGTCGAGCAGCTTGCCGACGGCGAACATTGCGTGTGCGAGTTCGTCGAGGCTGT
>JAFRSR010000243.1 GCA_017427485.1 Kiritimatiellia bacterium | reverse complement strand
TGACGCGCCAGAAGTTCTGGCGGGACACCTGCTCGCCCCAGAGGAAGTCCGTGTCGCCCGGGTTGGTGATGCGCACCTTGCGGAGCATCTGGCGGACGATGATCTCGATGTGCTTGTCGTTGATCTCCACGCCCTGCAGACGGTAGACCTGCTGCACTTCGCTGACGAGGTACTTCTCGAGTTCCTGCGGGCCGGCGGCCTCGAGGATCTCCTGCGGCACGAACGGTCCTTCCGTGAGCGGCTGGCCCTTCTTCACGCGGTCGCCCTTGAACACGACGATCTGCTTGCCCATCGGGATCGGGTATTCCTCGGTCTGGCCCGTCACCTCGTCGCGCACCTTGATGATGCGCTTGCCGCGGTTGTTCGGGCCGAACTCGACGACGCCCTCGATCATGGAGATCACGGCGGCGTCCTTCGGCTGGCGGGCCTCGAAGAGCTCCGCCACGCGCGGCAGGCCGCCCGTGATGTCGCGGGTCTTCGCGGCGCTGCGCGGCGTCTTCGCGAGGAGCATGCCGGCCGTGGACTTCATGCCGTCACGCACCATCACGATGGCGCCCGTCGGGATGTCGTAGCTGTCGAGCATCGCGTCCGGCGTGCCGTCGGGGGCCTTGCCGCGGATCTCGATGCGCGGATGGAGGTTGGACTCGCGCGTGTCGAGCACGACGAGGGTCTTGGCGCCGGTGGCGCGGTCGGTCTCGCTCTTGACGGAGACGTCCTCCTCGAAGTCCACGAACGTGATCGTGCCCGCGGTCTCGGAGAGCACCGGCACGGAGTGCGGGTCCCACATCGCGACCTTCTGTCCCTTCTTGACGGTGGCGCCGTCCGCGATGAGCAGCGTGGCGCCCATCTGGAGCGGATAGGAGTCGAGGCGCACGCCGCCCTTCTCCTGGGGCTTCGTCCAGATCTCGAGCACGCCGTTCTTGTTGAGCACGACCTCGTGGCCCTCGTCGTTCGTCACCTTGCGGACGTCGACGAACTTGGCGACGCCGTCGTTCTTGAGGACGATCTCAGGGACCTTGGCCGTCATGGACGCCGTGCCGCCGATGTGGAACGTCCGCATCGTCAGCTGCGTGCCCGGCTCGCCGATCGACTGGGCGGCGATGATGCCCACCGCCGTGCCGATCTCCACCTGCTTGCCGGTGGAGAGGTCGCGTCCGTAGCACTTCGCGCACATGCCGTACTCGGCGTCGCACGTGAGGGCGCTGCGGATCCACACCTTCTCGATGCCCGCCTTCTCGATGCGGGCACAGGCGGCCTCGTCGATCTCGGCGTTGGCCTCCACGAGGACCTCCTGCGTCTTCGGGTCGCGGATGTCGTAGAACGACGTGCGGCCGAGGATGCGGCTGGAGAGCGAGGCCTTGACCTCGTCGCCCTCGATGATGGCCTCCACCTCGATGCCGTTGACGGTGTTGCAGTCCTCCTGCGAGATGATGACGTCCTGCGACACGTCCACGAGCTTGCGCGTGAGGTAGCCGGCGTCGGCCGTCTTGAGGGCGGTGTCGGCGAGGCCCTTGCGCGCGCCGTGGGACGAGATGAAGTACTCGAGCACCGAGAGGCCCTCGCGGAAGGACGCGGTGATCGGGCGCTCGATGATGTTGCCGGACGGGTCGGCCATGAGGCCGCGCATGCCGGCGAGCTGGCGGATCTGGAGCTTCGAGCCGCGGGCCTTCGAGTCGACCATCATGTAGATCGGGTTCAGCTCCGTCGGGTTCGGCGTCTCGTCCGAGATGTTGCGGTCGATCGTCTTGTACAGCTCGTCGCCCACCTTCTCGGTGGCGGCGGTCCACACGTCGACGATCTTGTTGTGGCGCTCGCCCGCGGTGATGATGCCCTGCTGGAACTGGCCCTCGATCTTCGCGACCTCGGCGGCGGACTTCGCGATCACCTCGTCCTTCACCGCCGGGCGAATCATGTCCTTCAGGCCCATCGACGCGCCCGACACGGTCACGTAGTTGTACCCGAGGTTCTTGAGGTCGTCGATCAGCTTCACGGTGGCGTCATGGCCCGCGACGCGCTGGCAGTCGAGGATCAGGTTGCCGATGGTGGACTTCGTGACCTTGTCGTTGATGAAGCCCATCTCCTTCGGGAACACGCCGTTGAAGATCACGCGGCCGGCGGTCGTCTCGATCACGCGCTTCGACGGGTCGCCGTGCGGACGCGGCGGCAGCGGGTTGCCCTCGGCGTCGACGAGCTTGTCGGAGCCGTAGTCGGGGTTGCGGAGGCGGATGCGCGAGTGGTAGTCGATGACCTTCTCGGCGATGCCGAACTCGACCTCGCCGATGTCGTTGAAGAGCGGCAGGTGCTCGCCCGCGAAGGACGTCTTGCCGGCGATCTTGCCCGCCAGCTTGTCCTGCTGGCCGGCGGTCGTGAGGAAGTAGAGGCCGAGGCACACGTCCTGGGTCGGGGTCATCACGGACTTGCCGGACGCCGGCGAGAAGATGGACGTCGCCGCGAGCATCATCAGGCGGCTTTCCATCTGCGCCTCGACGGAGAGCGGCACGTGCACGGCCATCTGGTCGCCGTCGAAGTCGGCGTTGAACGGGGTGCACACCATCGGGTGCAGGCGGATGGCCTTGCCCTCCACGAGCACCGGCTCGAACGACTGGATCGAGAGGCGGTGGAGCGTCGGGGCGCGGTTGAGGAACACCGTCTTGTCCTTGATGACGTCCTCGAGGATGTCCCACACCTGGTCGTCGTGGTGCTCGATCATCTTGCGTGCCGTGCGGACCGTGTGGCAGATGCCGCGTTCGCGGAGCGCGCGGATGATGAACGGCTCGAAGAGGCGCAGGGCCATCTCCTTCGGCAGGCCGCACTGCGGGAGGCGCAGCTCGGGGCCGACGACGATCACGGAGCGGCCGGAGTAGTCCACGCGCTTGCCGAGCAGGTTCTGGCGGAAGCGGCCGGTCTTGCCCTTGAGGATCTCGGAGAGGGACTTGAGCGGACGGTTGCCGGGGCCCGTCACGGCGCGGCCGTGGCGGCCGTTGTCGAACACCGCGTCGACGGCCTCCTGGAGCATGCGCTTCTCGTTGCGGATGATCACGTCCGGCGTCTTGAGCGCGAGGAGGTTCTTGAGGCGGTTGTTGCGGTTGATCACGCGGCGGTAGAGGTCGTTGAGGTCAGACGTCGCGAAGCGGCCGCCCTCGAGCGGCACGAGCGGGCGGAGCTCCGGCGGGATCACGGGCAGCACGTCGAGGATCATCCACTCGGGCTTGCCGCCGGAGGAGCGGAAGCCCTCGACCACCTTCATGCGCTTGGCGATCTTCTTGCGGTTCTGCTTGGAGCGCGTGTTCAGCATCTGCTCCTCGAGGTCGCGCATGAGCTTGTCGAGGTCGGTCTTGCGCAGGAGGTCGCGCACCGCCTCGGCGCCCATCTTGGCGCGGAAGCCGTCCTGGTACTTCTCGCGCGCGTCGGCGTACTCCTGCTCGGAGAGGGCCTGTCCGTCCTTGAGCGGCGTGTCGCCGGACTGGATCACGACCCAGTCCTGGTAGTAGAGGATGCGCTCGAGCTCGGCCGTCGTCTTGTCGAGGATGAGGCCGATGCGGGACGGGTTGCACTTGAAGAACCAGATGTGGCTCACCGGCACGGCGAGCTCGATGTGGCCCATGCGCTGGCGGCGCACCGAGGCGAGCGTGACCTCCACGCCGCAGCGGTCGCAGACCATGCCCTTGTTCTTGATGCGCTTGTACTTGCCGCAGGCGCACTCCCAGTCGTGCGTCGGCCCGAAGATCTTCTCGCAGAAGAGGCCGTCCTTCTCGGGACGGAACGTGCGGTAGTTGATCGTCTCGGGGTTCCGCACCTCGCCGTGGGACCAGGCGCGGATCGTCTCGGGGGAGGCCAGCTGAACCTTGACGGCGTCGTAGTGCACGGAAGCCGAGTACTGGCCGCCGAAGATGTCGCTCGCGTTGTAGGGATTCATGTGAGTTTTCTCCTGTTCGGGAAATTGGTGTTAGAGGTTCTGCCCGCCCATGATGGCGCCGGCCGCGGAAGCCGCGGAGGACGCGGAGGACGCGGCCCGCGACGGCTTGTCGCCTTCGCCGCCGAGGAGCTGCATGTCGAGGCAGAGGCCGCGGAGCTCGTGGATGAGCACCGAGAACGACTCCGGCATGCCGGACTCGAGCACGTTCTGGCCCTTGACGATCGACTCGTAGATGCGCGTGCGGCCCTGCTGGTCGTCGGACTTGACGGTGAGCAGCTCCTGCAGCGCGTACGCCACGCCGTACGCCTCGAGCGCCCACACCTCCATTTCGCCCATGCGCTGGCCGCCGAGCTGGGCCTTGCCGCCCAGAGGCTGCTGCGTGACGAGGGAGTAGGGCCCGATCGCGCGGGCGTGCATCTTGTCCGTGACGAGGTGGTGCAGCTTGAGCATGTAGATCACGCCCACCACGACGCGCTGGGCGAAGGGCTCGCCGGTCATGCCGTCGTAGAGCACGGTCTTGCCGTCCTCGCAGATCCAGGCGGCGTCGCCCTCCTCCTTCTCCTGCTGGACGCGCGCCTTGCGCAGGCACTCGTCGATCTCGTACTCCTGCACGCCGTCGAACACCGGGGTCGCGGCGTGGAAGTTCAGGAGGCGGCAGGCGAGGCCGAGGTAGGTCTCGAAGAGCTGGCCGAGGTTCATGCGCGACGGCACGCCCAGCGGGTTCAGCACGATGTCGACCGGCGTGCCGTCCGGCAGGAACGGCATGTCGCAGCTCGGCAGGATGCGGGAGATGCAGCCCTTGTTGCCGTGGCGGCCGGCCATCTTGTCGCCGACCGAGAGGTTCTTCTTGTCGACGAGGTACACGCGCACGCTCTTCACCACGCTGCCGTCGTTCGGCAGGTCGTCGAACTCCGAGTCGGCGCTGTCGGCGGCCGCGTCCGCGAGCTCCGCGAAGCGCGGGCGGAACGGGGCGATGATCGCGTCGATCTTGTCGGCGACCGGGCTCTCGTCGATCTGGTAGTGGTCGTGCGCCTTCGCGAGCTTGCTCAGGAGCGTCTTCGTGATCTTGCGCTGCTTGGGCACGAGGATCTCGTTCGTGTTGGCGTCGCGGATGTCCAGCGTCACCTTGTCGCCGAGGAGCACGTTCGAGAGCGCCGTCGTGAGGTCGGCCTCGAGCTTCTTGCGCTGGGCCTCGCGCTTCTTCTCCGCCTCGCGCTGGGCCTTCGCGCGGCGCGACGGCTTGTCGCCGTCCTCGCCGCCCGCGCGCGGGCCCTCCTGCGCGGTCGTCACCTTGACCTCCATCACCACGCCCGTGGTGCCGGGCGGCACGACGAGCGACGTGTCGCGCACGTCGGCGGCCTTCTCGGCGAAGATCGCGCGCAGCAGCTTCTCCTCGGGGGAGAGCTCGGTCTCGCCCTTCGGCGTGACCTTGCCCACGAGGATGTCGCCGGGATGCACCTCCGCGCCCTCGCGGATGATGCCGTCGGGGCCGAGGTTCTTGAGCGCCTCCTCGCCCACGTTCGGGATGTCGCGCGTGATCTCCTCGGCGCCGAGCTTCGTGTCGCGCGCGCCGCAGTCGAACGTGATGATGTGGAGCGACGTGAGCACGTCCTCGCGCACGAGGCGCTCGTTGACGAGGATGGCGTCCTCGAAGTTGTAGCCGCGCCAGCTCATGAACGCCACAAGCAGGTTCTTGCCGAGCGCGAGCTCGCCCTGGTCGGTCGCGGGGCCGTCCGCCAGGCAGTCGCCCTTCTGCACCGTCTGGCCGTGCTTGACGATCGGCTTCTGGTTGAAGCAGGTGCCGGCGTTGCAGCGGCGGAACTTCTGGAGCTTGTAGCGGCGCACGCCCTTCTGCGCCTCCTTGGCGAAGTCGTACTTCGCGGGGTCGGCGGGCTCGGGGTCGACGCCCTGCGGCAGCTTGCCGTCGGCGGTGGTGAGGATGACCGACGAGGAGACGTAGGCCACCACGCCGTCCTCCTCGGCGCACACGATCACGCGCGAGTCCTTCGCGGCCACGCCCTCGAGGCCCGTGCCCACGTAGGGGCGCTCGCTCTGGAGGAGCGGCACGCCCTGGCGCATCATGTTCGCGCCCATGAGCGCGCGGTTCGCGTCGTCGTGCTCGAGGAACGGGATGAGGCCGGCGGCGATCGAGATCACCTGCATCGGCGCGACGTCCATGTACTGCACGTCCTTCGCCGGCTTGTCGCAGAACTCCGTGCGGTAGCGGCAGGTCACGCGCTCCTCGGCGAACGTGCGGTCTGGTTTCAGCGGCGCGTTCGCCTGCGCGATCACGTACTGCTCCTCGACGTCGGCGGGGAGGTACTCCACCGTGTTCGACACTTTGCCGTTCTTCACCACGCGGTACGGCGTCTCGATGAAGCCGAAGCGGTTGATGCGCGCGTAGAGGCCGAGGGACGAGATGAGGCCGATGTTCGGGCCTTCAGGCGTCTCGATCGGGCAGATGCGGCCGTAGTGCGAGGGATGCACGTCGCGCACCTCGAAGCCCGCGCGGTCGCGGGAGAGGCCGCCGGGGCCGAGGGCCGAGAGACGGCGCTTGTGCGCGAGGCCCGAAAGCGGGTTCGTCTGGTCCATGAACTGCGAGAGCTGGGACCGGCTGAAGAAGTCCTGCACGTGCGCGGAGAACGTCTTCGAGTTGACGAGGCGCTGCGGGGTGAGGCGGTCCTGCGTGGAGGTGTCGTGCAGCGTCATGCGCTCGCGGATCAGGCGCTCCGTGCGGGCGAGGCCCACGCGGCACTGGTTCTCGAGCAGCTCGCCCGTCGTGCGCACGCGGCGGTTGCCGAGGTGGTCGATGTCGTCCACCTGGTCCTTGCCCATGAAGATGCGCAGCAGGAGGCGGATCGCCTCGATCACCTCCATGCCAGACTCGTGGAGCGTGCGGAGCTCCTCCGGAATCTGCCCCGTCAGGCCGAGCTTCTTGTTGATCTTGTGGCGGCCGACGTAGCCAAGGTCGTAGTGCGCGAGCTCGAAGAAGAGCTTGTGCATCATCTGCTTCGCGTTCTGCGCCGTGGGCGGGTCGCCCGGACGCATCCGCTTGTAGATGTCCTTGAGGGCGTCCTCCTCGTTGTGGATGCCGATCTTCGCGTCCTCGCGCAGCGTCTTGATCAGCGTGCCGTTGTCGACGGCGACGTCGACCACGTCAACCGTGTGGATGCCGGCCGCCGCGAGCTGCTCCATCATCGCGGGCGTGCAGGGGTCGTAGCGGCGGGCGATCACGGCCTGGGAGTCCGTGTCGACCTTGTCCTCCTTCATCACGAGATGGCGGAGGTCCTCGTCCGTCCACTTCTCGTCCGTGTCAAGGGTCTTGAACTCGTAGAACAGCTTGAGGATCTGCTCGTCGGAGCCGTAGCCGAGCGCGCGCAGGAGCGTCGTCGCGAAGAACTTCCGGCGGCGGCGGCGCTGGTCCATGAAGCACCACATCACGTCGTTCGTGTCGAACATGATCTCGATCCACGAGCCGCGGTCCGGGATGATGCGCACCGAGAGGAGCGACTGGCCGTTCGCGTGCGTCGTGCGCTCCGTGGAGATGCCGGGGCTGCGGTGCAGCTGGCTCACGATCACGCGCTCCGCGCCGTGGATCACGAACGCGCCGTCGTCCGTCATCACGGGGATCTCGCCGAGGAACACCTTCTCCTCGCGCGCGTCTTCTCCATCTTTGAGGCGGAAGGTCGCGTAGAGCGGCTTCGAGTACGTCTCGCCCTCGCGCAGGGCCTGCTGGTACGTGAACTTCGGCGCCTGGAACTCGTACTCCACGAAGTCCAGCACGTAGCGCCCGTCGAACGACTCGATCGGGAAGATTTCGTGGAAGATCGCCTGGAGGCCCTTCTCCGCGCGCTTCGCGGGCGGCACGTTCTCCTGGAGGAAGTCGTTGTAGGACTTCGTCTGGATCTCGATCAGGTCCGGCGGGTCGTACACGTTCTGCAGACGGCCGAATACCTTGCGTTCAGCTTTCATTGGCTTACCTTTCTCTGACTTGAGACTTCTAAACTGTTTTTCCCACCGCGAATGAAGTGTGGTAAGCGACCACTTTGTTAACTGTTTCAGCGGTGAAGTTGAAAGTTTATCAAATTTTCCCTCCGATGACAAGGGGGTGTTTGAAAAATGTTGCCAATTGCCAATTTTGCCAGTTACCAGTGTTACCAGTTGCCTGTGTAGAGGACGGAGGACAGAGGGTGGATGGCGCTTCGCGCCTCACAGCCACCTATCCTTTGTCTTCTGTCCTCTGTCTTTTGTCCTCTCCCTCCTGCGGGAACGGCCGCGCTTGTCGCGACCGTGGTAGGGCCGCCTCGCCGAGGCGGCCGCCATCTTGGCGGCTCCCACTCACCGAAGACCTTTCACCGTCTCACCCGCCGAAAACGACAGCCAGCCACTCGGCACCCTCTGGCAAAACTCCCAGCCGATTGGAAAGCTCAATCGTTGCCGCGGGAGGAAACGAGCGATCCGTGTAGAAACCTGAATCAATCACCGACGCCGAAGCCGAGACCAGCCACTCGGCAGCCGCAAGGAAGCCAACGCCGGAAAGAATTTCCCACCCCATTGCAAATCACACTTCAGTCTTTTGTGCCCAGAATTCAATTTCCTGAATAGGCAGACCAAGATTCTCCCAACTCATCCAACTTAGGTTCGCAAAAAACGACAGTATTCTCGCCTTCCATGACGTGCAATATGGGAAATTGAGCCTCACCTTTCCATCTTTGAAAAGATGGCGCCCGTTAAACACATAAGGCAAGTGAGCACACAACAACATACAAGTGACACCACTAAAACTTTGTAAATGGACATGCCACGGGAAAAAAGGGCTTTTAAAATGGGGTACTTTAAAGTGCAAGATGCCATCAGGTTTAAGTATTCGATGCAATTCAAATATCGTCGCCTCAAAATCTTTAACATGTTCAAGAAAATGTTCAGAATAAACCTCATCTGCACATTCTGACTCGAAGGGCCAGGGGAACTTCGAAAGATCTGTACGGACATCAGGTTCACCACATATGTCCACATTGACATATCCAGCGAGTTTCTTGTCTCCACAACCGAAATTGATTTTCATTTTATCCTCTAATCTTTTGAAGTGGTCAATTACAAAGAAAGCGTTTGGCCTTTCGGGCCCAAATCGTTAGTTTCCAGAAAAAAGTGATTTTACCACCAAGTGAAAGCGAGGCCGTACCCGTGGCTGAAGAGTTTGGATATTTGCGCTTTAGGTAAGCTTCATGACGGTAATAGCGTTCGCTCATATTACCACCGCTCCAATGGCAGGCAGCCATAGGAATGATTCGACTGCGGATTCGCCCATTCGACTTTTCATGCGCATTCATGCAGAAGTCTTCGACATACAAGTCAAATGTCAGATTCTCATCGAACCCCAAGTCAAAGCAAGAGACGAGTGACGAATGCACAAGCAGGCACTGGCAATCAAAAGTTTCAACTTCCGTTCCCAACGGGACCGCCTCCCCCATCTGAAGGAGATTGTGCCCATTTCTATCGCATTGCCAGACTCGCCCCAGCAATTCCCATTTGTAATATACAAAATGTCTTGTTGTTCGCGCACCAATCGGCCCCCATAGGCTCTGACTGTCCAATTTGTCTAACAAAGGACCAATCGGTTCTTTCAATTCAAAATCCTCATGGCAGAACATATACCAAGCATCTTCATCCTTAGGACGGGAGGACAAGAATCTGTTGTACAAATACGGAAGGCCACGATTTTCGACACGATTATCGAACACTGCAAAATCAGCGACAATGCAATTTGGATTTCCTCGCACGCATTTTTCATACATGGAAAAATCTCTGACTACAGATATGATGATTACATGTGACATGGATTTGCTGCTCATTCAGTTCTTATGACCACGCAACAAGTCGGATGTGTATCGCATAACCGTGTAGACACATTTCATCCAAACAGACCAAATAACGGACTTCCAGGCAGGAGCTCTCCCGTCTGAAACACGGTACCCATGAGCGTTAATCACCATGCCAAACGCACCTTCCGCCCGCGAGGCCAATCCTTCGATACGATGAGGATCAAGACTTGACGGGGGAGGGAAATCCTCCAAATGCCACTTTAAAAATGGCTTGAGCAATCTCGCTCTCGCAATAAACATCGTTCCCCAGACGATTGTCCTTCCTTTCGGCTTCAATCCCAATTCAACTACGGCACCATCAGAAAATGCCGCATGATGACATGATGCCATGCCACTCGGGTCGATCATCTTTTTATCTGCAATCATTCCTAAGTCAGGCTGCTTAAGAAAAGCAGAAACCGTCTTTTCTACTGCATCTTTTGTCTCACAGAAGGACAACAATCGTTTCCGCCATTCGCCTCCCGTATAGTGCCTAAAGTTAACCCAACCGTCCTTGACATCTCTTTTCGTATGTAACTTAACAACGAAATCAAGATCATCGAGATTCATTCGGTGCAACACTTCAATAAAAGGCCCAATATCATATCCACGATTTTCAACCGGGATGCGTATTGCATAAGGAGCATCATGACCTATCAATTTGCCTAATGAAGGTTTATCTTCCGGGTAAGTCACAAATACACGAATATTCGTTTCGCCGTACAAATCAATGTAATTCCTCACACATGTCAATATCTCATCCCACAGTTCTTCATAAAATAGGTGCACATGAATTCCAATGCGTGGCGAGGCTCGACTGCCCACATTCTCAGATAAAGTAACAACCCTCTTATCCTCACAGATACGCATGCAAAACTTTTGTAGTATAAGGCAGGCAATCTTCACCAATTGCATAACACCCATAAGAACCAAATAAAAATCCAATCCCTTACTTAGTTTTGCCTCTATCCAATCAACAAGTCCTGACGGTAACGCTGCGGCAAAATAACCGTAGCCTGTCACCAAGATCAGAACCATCCCGTAAATAGCATGGACTGGCACCCACCACCACAAGAAACGAAAGTTGCCAGCAGCGATGTCGCCAACTATCCCACAATTCACGGCTACTGAGGTTGCCAGAATCACCGTCAAGGTCACCATTTCGGGAACATAGGTCACATAGGTATTCCCATCGGGCAAGAACCGAAAGATTACAGGTTTCAAAAGGTAGAGCACGCCGGCAAAAAGAACTCCGAATCCCAAAGTCACACTCATTGACCAAAATATCAACCGATTCGTATTTAGCCCCCTAACACTTCTTTCTGAAGCAAAAGGGAATACCACTGAAGCGAGTGTGGCGCCAGCATACGTCCCGATCTCAGCAAAGCGGGAGATCATGTAATACGCCGCAGAATCAACATTAGAAAGACGTTGGCGAATCAGCAATGTTTCATAAAAACCTGTAAACGATGGCACAAGGGAATAAAGAGCTACAAATAAAGAATAAGCAACAAAAAGCTTAACTGTCTCACGTGTCCAATAAGGTTCAGCAACAACGCCTCCACCCAGTTCACGACGCAAAGCCCAAATGCTCGCCCCCATTTGAAAAGTAGGCGTTGCCGCCTGCCCTACGAAGTAACCAGCTAAAGCCCGGAACGGCATGGCAATGAGCATTACCACTAACCTCAAAGGGGCACTTAGAATATTAAGGACGGATAATACCTTGAATCTTTTTAGCCCTTGTAGCGCGTTCATATATATAGGCGATACCGCACCTACAAATGAAGCTGCTACTATCAGTACACCGAGTGCCCCCTCCGCAACACGCACGCGTTCCAGGAAAAGAGACATCATGAGTCGCGAAATAAGAATCGCGAATAGTAGAAAAACACCTGCCGCCACAAAAACGCTGCGGAGCATCGTTTTCATCTTTCCATACTCACCAGCTGTCGCCAGTACATTTACATGTTTCGCGAAAGTGATTGCAAATATAGAAATTGGTACGGCAAGAATCCCTGCAAAGTTCTGCAAAGGCAAAACGGCACCAAGCTCTTCCAATCCTACATATCTCGGCACGAGCCACAGGCCAATGAAAGCATTGATGACGTCCCCAATCCTGCAGGCAAAGAACATCAGCAGCGAAGCCCACCAGAACTCGCCGAGACGTGCCTTCAATTGTGCGATGCAAAACATATTTAATAGTTTATCATATTTTACGCAGGACGCGTTTGACCGCCACGGTCAGACGGCGGCCGAGAGGCGGTTTCCCTCCAAGGATCCAGGACGAGGTGCCGGTAAAACAGTCATCTGGATATTTGGCATTGACATAAGCCTCCTGCTCGTAATAGCGTGCCTGAACGCTCCCACCGCTCCAATGCCGCGCGGGAATCGGCAGAATTCGAGATGCGATCCCCTTCTTCGCCGCCGCCATGCAAAACTCCTCCACGTAGAGGTCGAAGGAAAGATTCTCGTCGAAGAGCAGACCCTCGCGTTGTACAAGCGACGAGTGAACGATCAGGCACTGGCAGTCAAACGTCTCGACGGGGGTCCCGACAGGCACGGGCGTTCCAATCACATGGACGTTTGATCCGTCCTTGGCGCACTCTTCAACACTTCCCAACATTCGCCACTGGTGGTAGATTCCCCAGCGAACGCGCGTCGCGGCACCAATCGGTCCCCAGAGTGAACTCGTGTCAAGGCCGTTGAGCAGCGCTGAAATGGATTCCTTCAATTCAAAGTCCTCATGGCAGAACACGTACCAAGAAGATTCGTCCTTCGGACGAGACGCAAGGAATCTGTTGTAGCAGACGGGAACGCCCTCGTTCTTTTCGCGATTGTCGATTGGGCAGAGTTCGCCGCCCGACAGGAACGGGTTGCCCTTGAGGCACCGCTCGTACATGGTCCAATCGCGCACGACAGAGACGTAGAGGATCTTATCCATGTAATCCCTCCAGCCATCCGGCAAAGCGTTCAACGCGCGTTGGCCAGTCCCAGTGGTTTCGCAGATCGGCAATCTGCTCTGCCGTAGGCGCGACTGAGGCATAGTGGTCCGCATCGGAAAGCAACTGTACGACTTCGGCGGCAAATGCCTTCTGGTCGCCAAACGGGATCTTGACGCAACCGGTCGTATAGACATGCCGAAGTGCCGGCAGATCGTACATCACGACGGGCAGCCCGCTGCAGAGCGCCTCCGCCGCCACCATGCCGTTGTTGTCGAAAACCGTGGGATGCACATGTACGCGCGCACTCCGATAGATTTCATACTTCGCTTCATTGTTCACGTAGCCGAGCCAATCAATCGTTTCGGCAATTCCAAGCCGAGTCGCTTTCTCCTTCAACTTCCGCTCGTATTCAGGAACCCCGTTGCCAATCACGGTCAAACGGGCTTCGGGGCAAACCTTATGTACATGTGCCCAGATATCCATCAGGCCCTCTACGCCCTTCTGTGGGTGAAGCCGGCTGCAGAACACGACATCACGCGTCTTTGGCTTATCGCCTTGCGGAATCTGATCCACGTTCACTCCGCCATAGAACGCAAAGACGCGCGTCTGCATCTCCTTCGGAAAATGGCACATGTCCGAATCGTTGGTGACGACAAAACCATCCGCCGCCCGTTTCGCCATGCGAAAGAAAAAACGCTCATAAAACCAAAGCGCCAAGTACTTCAGGGCAGGGAAACGGTAACCGCGCAGAAGATTCTCGAGGATGAACGGCGAAAAGAGAAAGTGGCTGGGCAGGTAAGTGAAGCCAAGCCGGCGTTTCAGGCGCACGAGCGGCACGATCTCGTAATGGAAATTGCAGACTGCGAACACCACGTCGTCCTCACCGACTTCCAGATCGGCGAAGGCGTTCGACAGTTCGCGTGTGAAATGTCGAGCGGAAGCAAATGGCCGCAGCAGATCATTACCTGCGAAATCGGCAATTTCGCGATATTGCAAACCTTCAACCGAAGAGATGTTTTCCGTGAAAGTGGCCCTTTTACGGCTTGTCACCACCACCACCACGCGCCATCCATATTTCGGAAGGTGGCGCGCCATCTCAATGGCGATCTTCGTGTTGCCACCCATCGTCCCCGGATCGCTCGCACTTGCGGCAACAATAATGAAACGCTTCACTTTCACTTGACCAACCTCATGAAGTCCCTGTGTCCAGCACATGCACGCCTTTATAGGCATTGCCATTCCAGTTGAGCGCCATCAGGAAACCTCCGTTAATGGTGCCGACGAGATAGTCGCACTGCGAAAGGATATACAGATCAAGAAGATACAGTCGATTGTTCTCAAACGCCGAAGTCCGTGGCAATCGCTGTTGCGGCAAACAGGCCCCAAACTGGAAATTCGAGAATCTTTCCTTCTGGACAAAATGCGCGTTCGGGAACCTTTCGCGGATCGCATCCAGAGCCTCTTGCTCCTCCGTAACAATGAACATCTCGCGTCCACCATCACTCGTGATGCCCCAGCGTGACAAGACCGCATTCAACCGGTCGCACCAATCCGGGACATCAAGTACCGCGGCGTGACCTACAGGGCACCAGTTCCCATGTTTCCGGTAATCCGTTCCTCGATAATAGGCTCCAACACGTCTTCCCGCCGGCATTTCGGACAACATCTCGCGCGCACGTGCCTCAAGGAATGCCAAGATTTCACTTCGTGGCGGAATCAAGCGTCCTATTCTGTGACGCTTTTCAATTTCACGCCGATTGTATCTCTTGTACACAACGGCCTGCGTGACCGCAAATATCACATGCTTGCTTTTCAATACATCTTCAAGTGAATAAGGAGAAGGTGCCGTAAAATACGAATACCAGTCGCCTACATCGCGTGAAGCGTCGTCCTGCGGGGGGGGCTGTATGACCGGAATCCATCCTTTCCGTTCCGCCCGCGCCATGTAACCAACCACGCGGTCATACCATCCCGCCAGGCCTACCGATGACGGAAGCTCGCGTATCACATAGAAAGTCTTGTCGGCGTTAAGCGGCCCCAGCGAGACCTCGTGTTCACTGTCACGGAAACGGAGCCATGCATTGGCCATCGACATGATGGGAGTATAAAGAGGTTCATCAACGTGCGCAAGGAATTGTAGACCCTTGTTGAACAACCATGTGCGCAAGTTCAACACGACCGACACCTCCGCGGACACACGAAGAAGATGAGTCGGTCTCTCGCCTCCTTCCGCGCGAGGAACTGTGTCTTGTCGACATAGTACAGCCCCCCGCGGCGGATTGTCCAGAAATCCGAGACGCCGTAGGGAATCTGAAGGTCTAGGTCTTGTTTCCTCATGGCGACATTATATCCTATTTGAGGCAGGGGCGTCAATCACTTGATTGCATAAGTCAAGGCGCCGTGATGGGCCAGATTTGCATTAATCTATGCCAGTTGCTCGGTAAGATGTTTCGAGGAAAACCAACTATCAAGCGTGCTATTTCAGAACGCTGAAGTTCATAATAGTGCCGATCTGTCCGGGTATTCTGCATAAAAATCATGCCAACTTCGCCCAACTGGGCGGCAGATTCTTCAACACCTCAATGTGCCCAAAGCGTTTCGGCTGCGGCACCGTCTTGAGAGTCTTCACCCAAGCCGCCATCTTCGCGATGCCCTCGTCGAGCGGCACGTTGTGAATGAGGTCGCCGAACACGCGCTTGACTTTCTCATGGCTCGAATAAGCCGTGACAACCTCGTTGCGGGCGTCAAGGTGTTGGATGGCAGATGCTTTCGCACCCATGGTCCTACACACCGTGGTCGCGAGTTCATTCACGGTCCACGGTTTATCCGCGCCGATGTTGTACACCTGATTCCACGTCTCAGGGCGCTCGATGCAGGCGGCGATCACGGGCGCCACGTCGTCAATGTAGCTGAACGCCCGCACCTGCTCGCCGTCGCCAAAGATCGTCAGCGGCTGCCCCGTGAGAATCTGGCGCATGAAGATGCCGATTACGTTGCGGTAGGGATCGCCGATGTTCTGGTGTTCGCCGTAGACGTTGTGCGGACGGAAGATCACATAGTCGAGGCCGAACATCTCCTTGGCCTCCTTGAGGTCGAGTTCCATCGCGTACTTCGAGATGCCGTAGGGGTCTTCCGGCTGCGGCACGAGGTCTTCCACCATCGGCGTCTGATTATGTCCGTAGACGGCGATCGACGATGTGAACACGAAACACTTCACCGTACCCGTGTTGACGGCGGCGTTGACAAGGTTGACGCTGCCGACGAGGTTGTTCTGGTAGTTGAAGTTCTTGATGAAGTGGCTCAATCCCTCGGCCGCATAGGCCGCCAGGTGGAATACATAGGTAAACTTCTCGCGCGCGAAAAGATCATCCACGAGCTTGACATCCTGCACGGATCCCTTCACGAATTCTGCGCCTGCCGGCACGTTTTCCGTAAAACCGCCCGACAGGTCATCCAGCACGATCACGCGATAGCCCGCTTTGACGAGCCATTTAGCCACGTGCGATCCGATAAATCCGGCACCGCCGGTCACAAGTACATTCTGCATTTCATTTTCCTCTAAGTGTTCTGGCGAATAGCCTGCCACAGCTCTCGCAGGGTATACTTTTTGCAAATGATCTTGAAAAGCGCGGTGTCTGACATCACGCGCGTCGACTGCACGTGGTGCCGTGTCTCCGCGATCTGAGGCTTCAGCTTCTTCAGCTCCTTCTTCGCCCAACGATGCGCGCGCCAGGCCATTCCATTGCCCTTGAGCAGCTGGAGCAGGGACTGGACAAAACATCCCAACTCAAATACGGGCCGAATCATCAACCGCCCGCGCGTGCCGAAACAGGTGGCAAATGAGAAGCGCATGTTGCGGTAGAACTTCCGCAGGACGTCTTCCCGTGTGTAGAACTTGCTCATCGTCGCGCCATGGGCATGGTCAACTGGCGGCGTGGGAACATACCATACCTCCCAGCCCCTCAACCAAGCGCGGTGGCAAAAGTCAACTTCTTCATAGTAGGTGTGGAAAAAATCATAAAACAACCGCCCCGTCGACTCGACGACCGCACGACGAATCATGAACATCGCCCCATACGCAGCAAAACATTTACGCGCGTTCTTCGCCACCGGATCGTCTGCAGGTGCCAGCCAACCGGGCGTTGTCGTCGTACCGAGTTTTGTCAAGAACGCGCCGCAGCCGTTCAACGTACCATCCACGCCATCCTGCCCGTTCTTGATGAGAAGCGTCCCCTGGATGATTCCCGCATTCGGATGGGAATCCATGAACGCGAGCATCGCCGTGAACGGCTCTTCGTGAAAGACGATGTCGGAGTTGACAAGAACGGGGAACTCCTTCGTACAAAGCGGCCAGCCGAAATTGTTGGCCCCCGCGAAACCGCCGTTCTGGGGCATCACGGCAAATTTCACGCCATCGGCCGCGTAGGAGGCGGCCAGTTCGGCCGTTGCCGCGTCGCCGGCTGCGTCGTCGACGATAACCGTCTCCGGCAACGTGCCGCCGAACGCCGCACGAAGCGAATCCACGCACCGTTTCACAAGATCCGCGTTTTTGTACGCGGTAATGAGAACGGAGATTCTGTCAATCGTCTTCATGAAGCGATTCATTGCACCGAGAATGTTTTTTTAGTGGCGAATAGTATACCACAACTAAGGTAGATTGATACCATCCTTTTGTTGCATCAACAACGCCTCGTAACGGGCGGTGAGATAGACCTTGTAGAATGTACGTTGAAGGTCTGAGAGGAACGGCACGCCGTCGATGAACGAGCCGATGGCGGCGAGGTCGATGCGGGGCGCGATGCGCGCAAGGGAGGGTGCGAGGAGGTCGTCCGCATGGCGGCGGAAGAAATCGACATAGCCTATCTTCTTGCCGCTCTCCTTCAGCGCGGAGGCGGGGAAGTTGTAGATGCGCGCGTCGCGCTCGGCCTTGTCGTTGATGACGCGGCGCATGACCTCGTCGTCCGCCTGCGGAAGGAGGCAACTGCCGAAGTCAAACGCCGGGGCGATTTCCGCCTTGTTCGTTGCAGGATCAACTAGGAAACCCCAGTTCCCGTTGTGCCGGTCGAAGTTGCCGAGCAGCGCATCGACCACGAACATGTCCCAGAAATGCGCCTTGAGGGACACGGGATCGACGAACGCCTGCAGGTCGATCGTCTCCAGCACGTCGTCGAGTTCCGTTCCCGTTCCGCCCGTTTCCGAATCGATCACCGTGTTCTTGATGGAACAGAAATCGTAAAGCATCTTCCCGCCTGCCGTGAAGTCGCGGCAGCCGCAGACGACCTTCGTCTTGCCGTTCGTGAACGTGCCGAGGCGCGTCTCATGCGCCTTGAGGCCGATCATGTTGGCGATCGAACTGGCGATGTGCTCGCTCAGACAGCTGTTGGTGTACGAGAGCGCGGTCGGCTTTTCGGCGGCGGACGGCGGGAACTTGACGAGCCACACGTCGCCGTCGTAGCGCACGGCGATCTTCTTGCCGTTCGCGCCGTTGTAGGCCCGGCTCGGCAGGCGCTCGCATTGCGAAAAGTCAATCGGGTCGGTCATACGTCCTTTCCCCAGAGGTACTTGTCGCGCAGGTACTGCGCCTGTTCGTGGGTGATCGCGCCGTCGTTGATCTCGGCGATGTTGATCGAGCCGTAGAGTTCGCCCCAGAGGCAGTCGAGGAGATGCGAATGCTCCTCGACGCCCTTCTTCCAGGCATCGAGGTCGTGCGCCAGGTACGGCGGCAGGTTGCATTCGAACATGGGGGTCATATCTGGATTCTCCAGTTGCGCCCTTTGTAGATGAATCGGCGAAGTTCCATCACATTCCCGATGACGCAGTAGAAGACGATGTAGTTGCCGACATAGATGCGGTAATACGGATGTTCGCGGTCAACGCGGGATGCGACAGGTTCAAAGGACGTAGGCGCAGAAAGCCTTTCACGGACGGCAGTCTCTACATCTGTCTGAAGCTTGTCGGCGGCTGCAGGATTGGAAAGCTGCGTTTCAATGTAGTTGAGGGCCTGTTCGAGCTCCATGCCGAAGAGCGGAGTGGCTTCAAGCCGAAACTTTCCTGAGTGCATGGCGCCTGTCCCGTATTCTCTTGAACATTTCCTCCCCGTCTTCGCGTTCGGGATGGGTACGGCAATATTCGTCCGTCTCGTCAAGGAGTCTCTCCAACGGGTCTAAAAGCCGCTCGTACTCCTCGATTGTCATCGTGACAAGCATGCCATACCCGTTCTTCGTGAGAAAAACAGGCCCTTCTCTTACATCTGCCTCCACACTTGCATAATCGTTACGCAAGTCGGATATCGGTCTAATCTTAATCGCTGCCATCCTAGCACCTCCGAACGGCTGAATTATACCAAAATTCGCCCGCGCCAGTCAATGGGTAACATGAGACTTTTGGGGATATGTGGGACGGGGACTTTCCCCAGAGGTACTTGTCGTGCAGGTATTGCGCTTGCTCGTGTGTTCAATCGACATTGAGAAGGAAGTCTGTCTTTGCGTAGTTCCATATCTTGAATTCGTCAAGCAGGAACGGAGACTTTGTGTTATGCTCAGCGTCAATTACAGGATCGTTCGTGATGCCGAGAACATGCGGCGTTTCTGACGGCATGCGAACCGTGTGCGCAGAAAGGGGCTCGAAGCCTGCACTTGCAACCAATTTGCCGTCAACAAGCAGTGCCGCCTTGGGCGCATGCGGTAAGGCTGAAATTCCATTTGAGTCCCAGACCACGGCATAATGATGCCAATCGCGCCAATCTCCAGACGTAAACAGGTCGGCATAGCGCAGATAGCGCATACCTTTGACACTTGATTTACAACCATACCACGTACGCAATGCGAATCCGGAATTCCCAGTTCCGTCATTTGACACGATGTCAATGTTACAAGCCATTTGATGATCGTCCGCACAGGTGATCATGAAAAGCCTTGGGTCACCCCCCGTCGCAACCGTCGGAGACTGCTTGAGTATTTTCGCCCAGAACTCAATACAACCAGAATCCTTGATAAAACCAACTGGAAAATCAAAGGCGGCGTGCTTGGTGTACGGCATTACCATAAGTGCCCTATTGATTTTGCCATCCGCAAAACCTCCTGCCATGAATTTCCCGACTGGGCCGACTGACGGAGACCTGACAGAAGCCTCATCATCGAACGTGCAGTGAAAGATCAGTTCGCCAGTAGAACCTCCATTTGGGGTAACGGGCCTATTTGAAAATGCAAGCGAACGGACATTACCGCGAGAAATCTCGAGTTCGCCAAGAATTGACTTAATAGTGAAGGAAGGATTGATGACCGTCATGCCAAAACGGTCGCCGCTTGAAAGCTCGACCCTTGACTCTCCGTTCGTGTCGGTGAAATTCACAGTATGTACAATGGAAGGTTCTAGCGCGAGATCCTTGGAAAAAAGCGTACTCCCCTTCACCTTGTCTGTAAGGAATTCGCCTTTGACCGTCGAGCCGTCCTTAAGCGATGCCGTCACTGATACCGCGGGCAGTGCACCTGCAAGTGCTGCAAAAGCGGCAACGGCGACCGCCGCCAATGCCATAAGTTTGGCCATGTCCATTTTCCTCCATAATTCCCCAGGCTGGTCTACACTTGCCATTTTGGGGTTGCGCCACAGTATAAAACAAAGAACGCGGAGAAGCAAGCACATCTTTGTAAATATCGCAGTTCCGTTTGGTGGCTGCATATTTGAATAGGAGGGCACCTATTCACTCAGTGGCGTTTCCAGACGCCGAAGATTCCGACGAGCGTTCCCTTTAGGTAGGCCCAGGCGATGTCTGGACGCCGATTCTTGAACGCTACAATACAGTAATAGGCCGCAGAAAGCGGTGCAAAGATAAATGCCACTGAAAGTATTTGGATAAAAGTGAAATGTCGCCGAGCAAAAACGAGCCTATTACGCGCAAAGTAAAATGTCCGTACGGGGCGTTCAATCCCAAGCTGGCGCAACTTGCTTACGCATCCTGGTTCCAAATAGCCATAATGGTCTGTCCGGGCCTTCGACGCAATGAATGCCGCATATCCCATCTCCCTGATGCGCCAACCAAGATCAGACTCCTCGAAGATCGCCACATAATACTCCAAGAATCCACCGACCTTCTCAAAAACCGTTCGTGGAACCATGAACGCATTCGGACTATAGGTCGTCACATATTCAGTTTCCGTGACATTCTCCTGCGAGAACGGCAGATTTGCCCCTCTGTCTCGCGGCTGAGACGTCCATCGGTTAAAATCGCTTCCCAAAGTCCAGATGACATTCTCCTTCCCAGGACGCTGGTGAACCGCGAGCGGCGCAACAAGTCCTGCATCTGGATGGCGTTCAAACGCGGCGATCAATTCCGCGAAGATGTGAGAGTCGACCTTGTTGTCATCGTCAAGGAAAAAAAGATAGTCGCCAGTAGCCATCCTTGCGCCGTTGTTACGCGAGACCGCCTGAAACGAATTACGCGCATTGCGAAGATAGCGAACACGACTATCCCCCCTGAAACGCCGCCTCAACTCATCTTCCGTGTTATCCGGCGAACAATCGTCCACAACGATGACTTCAAGCTCAGTCCATCCTGTGGCCAGTACGCTCGCCACGCACTCGCACACCATCGTGGCGCGGTTGTAAGTCGGTATGATAACGGAAATCTTTGGCATGGCAACATCCGTTCACTTACACTTTTCCTTCGCGCCGGAGCAGAGGGCGTTCTGAATGCGGACGATCAGCGAGGCGGGGAAGATGGCGAAGATGAGCGCCTTCAACCCTTCGACGAACCGCGTCCTGAACGGCGGGAGGCTGCGCACGGAAAGGTCTGGCTCGACGCCGTTCGCGCGGCACACGGCGAGGCCGAACTTCTCCCAGCAGCCCTTGTGGACTGCGTCGACGAACGGGAACTCGCGCGTGGGCGTGACGAGCAGCGGGCGTTTTTCATCGGCCACCGCGAAACTCCCGTGCCGTTCGAACTCCCAGATGCTCGCCTTGCCGTCCGCGAGGCCGCGCAGGAACTCCCGGTTCCAGAAGCCGGCCAACGTCGAAATGCAGTAGGCCGTCTGCCTGCGGTACTCCATCAGCCCGCCGCGGTATGGGATGCTGGGTTTGGGATTGGGGATGAGACGCAGGTTGGCGGCGTCGAAATCCTTCGCCTGCGCAAGCCGCTCGAGGATGCGCGCCGTCTCGACCGGTTTTTCCAGATAGTAGTCATCACAGAGCATCAGCACGTATGGTGTGTCGATCGTATCGAGCGCCTGCACGAGACGGCTGCACCAGTTGCCGCCCGCCCCGCACGCGACCACACGGTCGAAGCACAGTTCCTTCGCGTTCGCCGGCTCGCTCTCCGTCACCAGCACGACCTCGAACGGACAATCCGGCCAGAACTTCCGCCACAGCGCCGAAAACGGGCCGAGCAGGTCCGCATACTTGTCGCAGGACGCCACCAGCACCGTGCACTTGTCGTTCTTCTCTTCCGAACTCTTGCCGGCAGGCGCGTTGAAAAACTTGTCCATGGCGTCAGTATACCATAAACCGGCTCAAAATTGAACGATGCAATTTTGGAGCAAGGGATTGCAATCAGGCCAACAAGACGGGGCCGGGACGGAGGATCTCCACCGAGCCGTCGGGGGAGATGCGGGCGACCGTGGACGGCACGCCGCCCGGCGAAACGCCGTCGTCCACCACGAGGTCGGCCGAGAGCCCCACGTCCGCCAGCGCCTGCGGCGCGTCGGTGGCCGCGCGCTGGCCGGAGAGGTTCGCGCTCGTCACGCGCAGCGCG
>JAFRSR010000242.1 GCA_017427485.1 Kiritimatiellia bacterium | reverse complement strand
CTGAAGGCGAACATCGCCGAAGTTCGCCGGCGCGGCGGACGCGTGATCCTCGAATGCAACTGCCACATGGTCGACCCGTCGAGCGATTTCTACAAAGCACATGGCAAGGACGTCCTCATCCGCACGATCAACGGAGACGAACACCGTCCGTCGTTCGTCTACCCCGGGTTCGGCGAGTTCCGAGCCCAGTACGGCGCACGTCAGTTCCCCGTCGCCTGCTCGGGCACGGCGCTCTGGCGCGACACGGTCTTCTTCCAGCTGGAGCTCATGCAGAATACGTTCGATCCGGACTGCCTCTTCGTGGACTGCTACGGCGCCGCCCCCACCCAGCCCTGCTTCAACGACACGCACGAGCACGGTCCGCGCATCGACCGCGAATGGCCCTGCCGACGGAAGTTCTTCGACCGCGCCGTCGCCTACTGCGGCCGGATCGACAAGCCGCTCGCCACCGAGATCGCCACCGACATCGCCGCCTCCTACACGCAGTTCATCCACTGCGGACTCGGGTTCGCGGACCTCTCCCCCAACTCGGAGCAGTTCCCCGCCCTCTTCCGCTACACCTTCCCCGAGGTGATCGTCTCCAACCGCGGCGTCCGCAACGCGGAGGGTGAGTTCGCGAAGAAACTCCGCAACTGCCTCGTCTACGGCATCCGGTTCGACGCCGAGCTGTACGTCTGCCGACGCACAATCGACGCCGCCCCCGCCTACGCCGACGTGATCGGACGCTGCTGCAAGAAGATGAAGAAGTTCGGCGAGTTCTATTTCGACGGACGCTTCACCGTGCGCGACACCTCACCCCTTCCCGTCGGCGTCCTGCGCGGCGAGTTCCTCAACAAGGACGGCACGAAGCTCCTCACCGTGCTCCACAACACGGGCAAGAAGACCGCATCGGTCAACGGCAAGCCGCTCCCCGCCGGGCACATCTCCTTCTCCGTGACACCGTAATCGCGCGCATTTCACCCTGTGCATTTTACCCTGCTGCCTGCAAACCGGCACCCTGAGATACGACTGCCTGAGAACGGTCTCTATCTCGTCGCGACGTGCTAGGTCGCCGCCGAACTTCGCGGCACTGGCCTTGCGCTCCGCGTCCGTCTTGCAACCATGCCCCCACGGCGCCCAGTTGAGATGGACGGTCACGATGTTCACGACATTCGTGCCCACCCTGATCCGCGCCCATCCCGGTCTCCTTTGCTTTCATGGCGATAATAATGCCAAAAAACGCGCCGGTTCTGCAATTGCATATTTTCAGGGCAAGCTTGCATTTCCCATCGGGCTTCTGCACGCCCTCACATCTTTCCAACACCTTTCACGCCGCAATCGGCATCATGTCGAACCCGCGCAGGGCATCAAGCGACTGCAGCCTGCCGGAACTCGCGCGTTCGCCGCCCATCGCCGGTCTCAGTCCCGATAGGTGCCCGTGTCGTTGAAGTCCTCAAGCCCCATGTCATGCACCACGTCGCGCAGGTTGCGGATCAGGTCGAGGTCGTAGTGCCATTTCCAGAGGGGACTTTCCTCATACGGCGATCCCCACGCCGCAGCCGCGCCGCCGGCGAACGTGTCGCCGAACACCTTGCCCTTCTCCTTGCCCTGTCCGTAGCCCCAGGTCGTCACGAGCATCCCCTTGAGGCCGAGCTTGCGGACGGATGCGCCCTGCTTCATCGTGCAATCGATCTTGTGGCACGGACAGGAGACCACTTCGAAACCCTTCTCCTTGAAATACTTGAGTGACGCATAATTGCTCTCCGGACACTTCAGCTCGTAGACCCAGTCGCAGATCACCATGTCGCGCGGCAGCTCGTCCAGGATCGTGATCGATTCGTCCGTGCCGTTCGCGACGGAACCCGGCCACTTCGGATCGCGCTTCTTGATGAAGTAGTCGTGCCAGAGCATCGGCGTCGCACCGCGCGCCTTCAGTCCGTCGCGCAACGCGGTGATGTGCTTGATCGTCAGCGCACGGTAGTCGGCGGCGAGGCAGCGCGGACAGTTCGGCTTGGCCGGCTCGTCGCAGCCGATGTGGAGATAGGGCGGGTTGTCGAAGAGCGCCATCAGCTCGTCGATGATCTCGAACTGCACCTTCAGCGTCTCGGGGTTGGAGAGGCACCAGTTCCAGCCGTTCAGCGACTCGAAGAGCGGCGCGTATTCGCCATGCGCATCCATGACGGCGTGGCGACCCGGGGACGTGATGCCCATCGAGGCGTGGCCGAAGGCGGGAATCTGCGGAATGAGCGTGATGCCCAGATCCTTGCCGAGCTTCACAAGTTTCCGCGTGGCGGCGGGCGTCATCGTGCCCTCCTTCCAGCCCCACCACGGATGCCGTTCGGAGCGGAAGGTCCCCCACGGCTCGATGACCGCGTAGTTGTACTTGAGATAGGCCGCGAGACGCAGCCGCTTCTCGATCGACTCGGGCGTGGTGCGGTTGACATACCAGCCGAGATGGATGCCACGGAACTTCATCGCCGGCGCATCGGCGACCTTCAGCGCCGGCATCGCATACCACTCGACCTTGCGCACGTCGCGCGGCATGGCGAGCATCGTCTGGCGCAGCGTGTAGAGCGCATAGCGCACGCCTTGAAGCGTGTTGGCGCGCACTTTCACGCCCTCGGGCCGCGCCGTGAGCTCATACGCCTCGTCGCCGCCCGCGACCGGCGCGCCCGCGAATGCCGCCGCAACGACGCGCGGCGCGTTGACCGAGGGGAAGAGCCAGCCCGTCTTCGTGAGGCGGAACCATTCGGCAAAGCGCGCTTCCGCCCATTCCCTCGCCCGCTCGGAACCCTCCGCGCAGGCAATCGTCACCGTCTGGTCCCTGTCCAGCCGCACCAGCGTGTTGGACTCGACCGACATCGTCACGGGCTTGGGCTCCACGTTTGGCGCGAAAGCGAATTCCGCCGCCGAAACACCCATCGCAAAAGCGCACAGTCCGCCAATTACCATCATCTTCTTCATATCTTTTCTCCTAACGACTAACGACTAACCACTAGCGACTAACAACTAATCATCGTTTCAACGGATGCCTGAAGACGCAATGGCGGGTGATGCCCTCGATCTTTCCGTCCTTCAGCTCGGCGAACTGCAGCAGCGCCTGAACGGGCAGACGCGGCATAATCTTCCTGCCGCCAATCCAGTTGACGGTGGTGCTGTAGATGAAACGCACCGCGCCGTCTTCGCCGCCGGGCACCACGTCCACACCCTGCCGCCAGCCGAAGCAATGGGCCGCTTTTACCGTCTTGAAATCCTTGTCGAACGTAATGAAGCAGGGCGTCTTGGCCGTCTCGTCCAGGCTGTAGAGCGCCACATAGATGTTCGTGCCGTCGGTCGTCATGTTCTGCGGGCCGCAGCTATGCTCATAGCCGGGATCGACGGCGAAAGGTTGGCACAGCGGAGCGAGCGATTTCGCATCGTATTTGCCGATCCAGAACCCGCGGTTCGGGATCGCGGGCTTGGTGAGCGCGCTCATTCCCACGTAGATGACGCCGTCCAGGCAGGTGATGCCGTCGCCGCCATGTCCTGTCCACGTCACCTCGCGGAGGAGCGTGAGATTCTCGTCGTACTCCTGGATGGCGCCCGTGATCTTGGGCGTCTCCTTCCTTCGTCCGCCCACGGAGACCACCGTGTAGAGACGGCCGTTCCACCAGCAGATGTCGCCCGTGTGCCGCTCCGCCTCGACGCGCTTGAGGAAACGTCCGTACCAGTCCGTCTTGAGGATCTGGTTGTGGAAGGCGAAGTAGAGCGCGTTGGAGGTGGCACACATGCCCTGTACGTGTCCGCACCACGTTTCCCCAATCATGCCCAGAACCGCCCCTGGCTCCGTGAGCCGGGCGTCCCAGCTGGGTACCTGCCAGGCGCAAAGCGAAAGCACGGCACCCGCCGCGCAGACAGCCAATCTTTTCTTCATGTCATTTTCCTTCTTCTTTCGCACAAAGACGGCTTTAGGTGCCACCTGTCAGGACGTCGGCGGGACGCCCATCACGAATGCGCACTTCGAGGACCGCAGCGGAATCTCGTAGCGTCCGTCCGCGCTCCGCGTGACCTTCACCTCCCCGTCTGGTCCGACCACGCGGACCCGATAGGCTGTGCGGAAGGTGACGACCCGATCCGCGGGATGCTCGTCCCAGGGATCGTCCGCCGCGAACACGAGAATCGCGCGTTCGCGTCCCGTTCCGTTCCGCGGCACGAACTCGCCCACCACGAGCGGCAGACCGTCGGTGCCCCGGATGTCGTCGAAGAACGCCGTGGACACGTGATGCGGCGTATCGAAGTTGACGCGCGGAATGCCCGTTTTCGGATCCGGCTCGATCCATTTCGCGGCCGGGCCCGTGAAGCCGGTGAGATGGGTCTGCACGCGGCGGAAACGCATGTAGTCCCGGTCGAAGCGGTGGATTTCGGCGATCACTTCCTTCAGGCGGTCGTACTGGGCCGTCCGCGTGCCATCCGCGTTCAGGACGTTGTTCGTCCACCACCCCGCCGTCCAGCAGGCCCAAGTCAGCGTCTCCGCGCCGAAGGCGAGCGCCGCGTAGGCCTGGTAGCGCATCTTGTTCGCGGTCGTCACGTCGTCCGGACGGAAGGTGTTCGCCTGCGGAATGTACCAGAAGGCGCGACCCGAGTCGCGGCAGGCGTCGGCGACGATGCGGGCGTTCTCGTAGAAGCGGGCGAAGCCCCATTCCCGGCGTTCGCGGAACTGGTAGGGATAGATGTCGTAGCTGATGTAGTCCAGGGGGATGTGTTTCACGTACGCGTCCACATAGGCGACGTAGTTGGAGACACCGTAGTAGCGCGCCACGTTCGCGCCTTGGTGGATGCAGGGATGGAGATTGAGATACGGCGCCAGACGAAGGCCGCTCGCGGCGAGATGCGACATGGCCCGCCCCAGATGGGGGAAGTCCAGCGCCGACAGCTCGTCCCCGAAATTGACCATCCGGTCGACCGGAGACGGATGGTAGGCCTTCCGCGCCGCCTCGTACTTCTCGAGCGGCGCCAGTTCGGCAATGTGGCCGTTGACAGAATCCACGCCTCCCCAATAGGTCGGGAATCCGCCCGCGCAGACGCTCACGAGACCGAGCTTGCGCATCGTCTCGATGGACTGCGGATCGCCCCCGAAATTCTCGCACACGAAGTCGATTCCGCACGCCTTCATGTCCTTGAAGGTGGCCTCGGTCCGATAGCGCTTCGCGAGGCAGTAGGTCCCGAAGGTCACGCGCGACCGATCCGGCCACTCGTCCCCACTCCATCCGCACAGGGCCATTCCCAGCACCACTGCGGCCGTTCCAATGCGCATCTTCATCCTTTTCATTTCTCATCCTCCAAGTTGTTTCACGGCGCGTATTTTATCAAAATCCCCCGCTCCGAGCAATTACGAGACGGATGCCGACATCATCTATCTGCCATTCTACATAGCTACTTTTCGTCAGATTGAGACTTCCAGTCGGTGCTCGCCGTGTCTTGCTCGTCGTTCCTCGGTTTCTTGTCCAGGAAGTAACCCAGCACAAACAGAGCCACGACAGAAGCAACCGAGACTCCGACGATGATCATTATTTTCGTAGTCATGTTGTTTTTCTTTCTACCTGCAAAGTGTGTAAAGTACGCCGGCGACGACAGCCGAGCCGATCACGAGTCCCTGACCCATCAGTCCCATTACTCATCCTCTTTCTTCTTACAGGACTTTTCACGACGGAAACATTCTCGGAACATGCTCAGCAGAGCCCAACCGACAACACACTCTTCCTTTGCGTCGCCTTCTCCCGCAGCAATCATTGTTTGCTTGCCGGATTGTGCCGTTACGCGTCCTGTCAACCCGATGGCGAACAAGGTGGTAATCACCGCCAGCGCGACAATAGCCGTCAGCTTCAACCGGAACATCCTCCGCGAATGACGAACGGAGAGACGTAGCCGTTCGGGGAAACCTTCTGGCAGGGATTTTCCGGCGGCATAATCCCTGGCCCATGCTGCCAACGTAAGATCAATATCTTCTTCTGTCATGATTTCTCCTTTCCGTATCTGGGCAAAAGCCCAACCAGTGCCTCACGGGCATGATGCAGCCGCGACTTGACAGTTCCAACCGGAATGTCCAGTGCGGCGGCAATCTCCTCGACGGTCTTGTCGGCGAAATAGCGCAACACGACCACCTCCCGAAGCGGCGGCGAAAGAGCTCGTATGGCATTCTCCACCTCATCGCCGATGCTCTGCGTGTCCTGAGTCGTCCCGACAGTCTGCTCCGGCAAGTCCTCCGCCGCCCCCATCGGCACCACCTCAACGCGGCGGCGACGACGGTTCATGCGGTGGAAGTTCAGCATGATCGCGTACAGCCAGGTAAAAAATTTCGGTTCGGGTCGAACTGACGGATTTTCTTCACGGCCTGGTCGAACGTGCGGAAAACCAGTTCCTCGGCATCGTGGTCGTTGGCGCACAGGAGCACGGCGGCCGCGTAAAGACGATTGCCGTATTCGGCAACAAGCCTTTCCGCGCCGCGCTCCCTGTTTTTCCGTATCTCTTGCCAGACTTCCATCTTTGTTGTGGTATCCACGGTCACCATTCATGCAGACACCTGTGCAGTAATATGCCATCCGCCCGCCCAAAGGTTCACTGAAGTCATACTTTCTCAAATCTGTGGTTGTATGCGAATCGAGAAAGGCCACCATGACGCGCCACGACGTCTCCGTGCACGTGGAGTTTAAGAGCGACGGTCATTTCGGCGCGCTCGGCGAGCGCGCCCTACCACGCTATACTGCCGAATGGGCTATTGAGAAACGTATTCCTTCAGGATCTCGACCACGCACGACTTGTCGGCGGGAACTTCGCCGCTGAAGGCGAAGGGCGTCGAGCCGGACAATGTCGGCAACGGCGCGGACAGCATGCCCGTGCGGCGCGCCTTCCCCGTCGCGGTGACAACCACCTTCCACGTGCGCCCGTCACGGCACACGAGCGACTCGTCCGCCGCAAGCGTTTCGGCAAATGTGCAGACCGTATTGCCGAAGGTCAGCGTCGGCTTTGCCACCGGCCCCTGCACCTCGACCACAAGCGCCGCCTTCTCGCCCGGACGCACCGGCACGACCGACGGTCCCTTGAGCCCCTGCTGCGGCGCATACTCGAACGGCGCAAGCGCCTCGACGCGCAAGGACTTCCGCATCTGCGCCGTCAGCGGCCTGAAGGCCGGACGCGTCTTCCCCAGCGCAAAGAACGTGACCTCCGCACGCGCACCTTCGGGAGCCGTGAACGCGCAGGCGTTCTTACCGGACGCAAGCGCGGGCATCGCCGACGCCGCGACGCGCGCCAACGCCGTGCCCGACTCGGCGTACTTCGTCCACGCGCCATCCTCAAGTTCCGCGTATTCGCCCGACGTGAGCGCGAACGGGAGGACGAAGCGCGCGCCGTTCACGGTCACCGCCGCGTCCGTCACGCTCGCCTTGGACATCTCCCATGCGGACACCTCGCCGATCTCGACCGACGCCGACTTGCCCGCCGGAATGTCGTTCAGGTACGCCGAGAACGAGGCGATGTGGTTAACCGATACGTTGCTGCGGTAGATCGCCGCGTAGCCGCCGTACGGCCACTGGTACCGGCAGAACGTCGCCGAGTCGCGCTCGCGCAGGAGGAACTTCACGTATTTCCAGCCCGTGAAGTCGAGTCGAAGGTAATGTTCGGCCGTGCCGCCGTGGTACTCGCCCGGCGAAGTCAGCTGCAGGTTGAGGAGCGCGCCCGAGCCGTCGCCCTTCACCCACGCGCCGAACACGGTGCGCTTCGCGCCGATGTCGAGTCCGGGGAAGTCGAACGCGAGACGCGCCCGCGCCCACGCGCCGTTACGGGGCGCGGAAGTGTTGGACGTCGACAGCTTGAACGTGCGCCCGTGCGCGGCGTCCGTCCCCGCGGGGTCGAACGCCACGCTCACCCCACTGGCGGACGCGGTCTGCATCTTCGCGAAGGCGTCCGCTCCCGCGAGCGTGCGGCCCGTGGACTCCGCGCCCGGCGCGTAGAGCGCCTCCACGCGGAGCGCGGCCGGACGCCGCGCCGCGCCGCCGTCCACCGTCCACGCGCGCGTCCACGGCAGTCCCGCACGGTGGACAAGGACTTCCACGTCCGTCAGCTGCCAGTTGCCCGCCGCGTCCTGACGCAGACGCGCCTCCGTCTCGGGCGTGGCGAGGTAGTCCTTCGCCTCGTCCGTGAACGCCCGCGCGAGGCGCGCGTGCTCGTACCAGCCGAGAATCGCCAGCTGGCGGCGGATGCCGACGGGGAGCGGACGCGCCGTAATGCCCTGCACGGACATCGCCGCGTCGTGTCCCGCGTTCTTTCCGGCGAAGTACTCCATGTCGTCGGGGAAGTGTCCGCGCGCCATCGGCATGCCGACGCGCGGCGCCCACCAGCCCATCTGCGGTTCGAGGAAGTTCGCGTTGCGCCCGTTGTCCACCGCCCACGTGATGTGCCAGTCGTGGAAGCGCTTCGCGCCCCACACGGGATGGTCCACGGTGGCCATGCGCGTCTGGAACCACCAGTTGTTCGCGCCGCCGCAGCTGGCCTCGACGGACGCCGAGTGCCCGTTGTTGCGCGCGAACTTGGCGAAGATCTTGTGGCGCATCGCGTCGATGCCGTAGCGCGTGCCCATGCCCTCGGAGCCGTCGAAGTAGAAGTCGTCGAGTCCGCAGAAGTTGTAGACCTCCGCGAGACGAGACGCGAGCTTCTCCGCAAGCGGGGAGTCGGGATTTGGGTAGAAGGCGATGTAGCGCTGGTGGAGGTAGTCCACGCGCGTACCTGCGGGAATCGTGCCGGGGAGCTTCGTCGTCTTGAACGCGCCCCGCGTGAGCCCCGTGAACGCGTAAGGCTTCTCGCGGCGGATGCCCGTGTACTGGAGCAGCTCGCCGCCGATGCGCAGCACGTTGCCATTGGAGGAGTAGGTGAAGACGGTGGAGTGCTTCGGGCCGGGCAGCTCCTCGACGACGAGCTCCGTCGCGTCCGGCGCGAGCGGCTGGGCGAGCGTGTAGACGTAGTCCGCCACGAGGTTCGTGTCGCACACGGGGTGGATCCAGTCCGCGCGCGGATTGATGCAGCCGGTGAGCGAGTGGATGCCCATCTGGAGTCCGGCGGCGTGCACGCGGTCCGCCGCACGCTTCATCTCCTCGATGCCGCCCGGAAACGCCTTCGGATTGATCGGGTAGGGTCCAAGCAGACCCGACCACGAGTAGTCGTTGATGTGGATGATGGAGAAGCCCGACCGGCGCGCGAGGTCGATCCAGTAGTCGATGTCGCCGTCCTGGATACTCGCGAACACGTAGCTCCGGCGCGCCTGCTCGCTGCCCATCGACCACGCGCCGCCGCAGTCGCTCCGCGGCACGCCCGCGGCCTTCGTCATCTCCTGCAGCTGCTTGCGGAAGCCCGCGCGCGGACCGGCCGCGAGAAGCGCGCGCTGTCCCTTCGCCTG
>JAFRSR010000241.1 GCA_017427485.1 Kiritimatiellia bacterium | reverse complement strand
GACCGCCGCGCCGCGCGCAACCTGCTGGCGGCCGGCGTGGGCGCGGGCATCGCGGCGCTGTTCCGCGCGCCGCTCGCGGGCGCGATCTTCGGCGCGGAGATCTTCTACTCGTCGAGCGACCTCGAGTACGAGGCGATCCTGCCGAGCTTCGCCGCCTCAACGCTCAGTTACACCGTGTTCGCCTGCTTTTGGGGATGGGACCCGCTCTTCACTATGCCTGCCGAACACTTCGAGAAGGGCCTCCATCTGCTGCCGTACTTCGGTCTTGCGCTCGTCATCACCTTTGGCGCGCGTTTCTACATCGCCTTCTTCCGCTGGATGGAGAGCGTGTTCCGGCGGTTCCAGGCGCCCGTGTGGCTCAAGGCGGCGATGGGCGGCCTCGCCGTGGGACTGATTGCTCTTGTCTGCCCGTTCGTGCACGGCGCGGGCTACGGACTCGTCGACTCGTGCTTCGCTTCCGCGTCGGGCCTTGTCGTGTCGCATCACGGCTGGTGGCGCATGGCACCGCTCTGCTGCGTGGCGTTCTTCTTCCTGAAAGTCGTCGCCACGTCGTTCACGGTCGGGTCCGGCGGCTCCGGCGGCGTGTTCGCGCCGGCCCTCGTGTGCGGCTGCGCGCTCGGCCTTGGCACCGGACTCTGGTACCAGGACGTCTTGCCTTCCTGGACGGGCATCGTACCTGCGGAATTCGCGCTCGTCGGCATGGCCGGTTTCCTCGCGAGCACGATCCGCGTGCCGATCACGTCCATCGTGATGGTGGCCGAAATCAGCGGAAACCACGAGCTGCTCATGCCTGCGATGTGGGTGTGCGGCGTCGCGTTCTGGCTCAACAACGGCTGGAGCCTCTACCGCAGCCAGGTCCACGACCGCGAATCCTCCCCCATCCACGCCTGAAAAATTTTTTCAGAAGGCCATTGACAGTCGATCGTCGTTTATGATAAAGTAATCGCGTGCTTACCATAAAAGGATGCCAAGCAATGACACACAATGAAAATGAAATCAGGAGCAAGGTCGCGGAGATCAACCTCAAAATCGAAGAACTGAGGAATCGGCGCAAGGCATTGCTCTCCGAACTTGGCGAAGGGCGCCTTTCGTGGAGCGCGATAATAACAGGAGGCTTCGGCGCACTGATGATCGGCCTTGGCGTGATCGCGCTCTTCGCGGCGAACTGGGACGCATTCAGACGCGAAGCGCGCGCAGTCATTGCGCTTGCCCCGGTCGTCGCCTGTGGTGTTGCCGCTATCTTGGCGCATGCGAGGGGCGTCAAGTCACGTGCGCTGTGGGAACCGGTCGGGATACTCTGGTGCGTTTCCGTCGCGGCGGCCGCGTGTCTCGTCGCGCAGACGTACCAGGTGGGTGGTTCCGTGCCGGGAATTGTCCTGCTCGTTGCGCTTCTGATGCTGCCTGTAATATGGGTGACGCGCGCGGCTGCGCCCATGGCGCTTTGGCCGATCATGGCGATTGTTTGGACGATTTCCAGTATTGGGATTGGTGGCGGCGGGCGCTCAATCGCGCTCGCCGTGAAGGGTGTTGCGCTGATGGCGCTTTCCTTGCCGGCGTACATAGTCTTCTTGAGAAGCAATCCACGCAAGGCGGCGCTCGTCACGGTGCAGGTCGTCACGGGACTCGTCTACTCATTTGGGCTTGGATTGCTTGTCTCGGCGGCTTTGCCGCTTCGTTACGACGGGACATCGTATGTGTACGTATTCTGGCTGTGCGCAGCACTTGTCGTGGGCGCGGGGAAGATGTTTGCGCTCCCCGTATGGGGCATGGCCGGAACGATCGTTGCCGCAGCCGCGGCGTTCCCGACGCCGGTGTTGCATAATGGCTGCGCCTATTTCATCGCGCTTGCACTAGTCGGCGGAATCATTGCATACGGGGTTTCAAAGCTGCGGATTGGATTTGCGAACATAGGCGCCGTGACGTTCCTGTGGCTGATTCTTGCGAAGTTCTTCGAGAGCAGGGTCTCGTTCACGGTCAAGGGTGTCGTGCTGATTGCCTCGGGGCTCGCACTGACGGCGCTGAACGTCGCGTTGGTTCGCATTCGCAAGGCAAGGAGGGCATGAAAATGAAGGAGATCACGAAAACTGCTCTGGCGACGACGGTGCTTGTCGTTCAGATAGTGGCAATTTGCTGGCTCATCTGGCGCTACGAGTCGATCGTACGCCATGGAACGGAGGTGCGTTTCCGCTGCGAGGCATACGACCCATACGATCCACTGCGTGGACGCTATCTGCGCACGACCGTGCGCGAAACCTGTCCCGAAATCGTCGGAGGGATGGAAGGGCACGGAAACATGGATGCCGCATACGCCAAGCTCGTACCATCGACTAATGGACTTTGGCGTATCGCAGCAGTCGCCAAAACGCCGCAGTCAGACGGAGAGCTTTGGATAAAACCCAAGTGGGTGAGGATTGAACATTCGCTCCAGTGGTCGGCGAAGGGCAAGGACGAATCGTGGGAGGATTTCCAAAAGCGCCGCGATGCATCGCCTCTTGCGGCGACGGTGGCCTTGCCGGACCAGTTGTTCCTGAACGAACATCTCGCCCCCGCAGCGGAGAAGGTTCTGCGCGACGCGACTTCTGCCAAAGGAAAGGGGGCGGTGGCGGTGTATCGCGCAAGGGACGGTGAAATCGTCATCACCGACATAGAGATTGACGGAAAGTCCGTTATCGCGCGCGCCCGCGAAAATGCTCAGAATGAGGTGCAACATGAAAGATAAATCATTCATCCCGCTCTACGTGACGAACTTCTTCGGCACGCTGAACGACAACTTCCTCAAGACGCTGGCGAGCTTTACCGTGATCGGCTGGATCGCCGACGAGCGCGTGAAGTCGATCGCGATGGGCGTGACGGCCGGCGCGCTCGTATTGCCCTACATCCTCTGCTCGCCGCTCGCCGACCGAATGACGGCCGTGTGGGCGAAGCGCCGGATCGTGCGCCTCGCGAAGTGGGCGGAACTGCCGATCATGGCGGTGGCCATCGCGGGGTTTGCGCTCCATTCGCCATGGTTCGTGATCGGTTCGGTGCTGCTGATGGGGCTTCAGAGCTCGCTCTATTCGCCGGCCAAGTACGCGCTCATCCGCGACATCGGTGGCGAAGGCCGCATCTCCACGGGGATGGGCGGCATGGAAGGCGTTTCGTTTCTTGGCGTGCTGATGGGCACGGTGGCGGGTGCGGTGGTGGCCGATTATGCGGGCGCGGCGGCCCACCACCCCGAGAAGATCTGCCTCGTTGGATTTGCCGTGCTCGGCCTCGTGGCGAGCTACACGATCACGGCCAAGGAAGAGCGCAACCGCGCGCTCCACGCCATCAACCCGATCCGCTACATCCGCCGCGCGTACCGCATGGCCGGACGCTATGATGGGCTCAATGCCGTCATTTTCACGCTCTCTGTCTTCTGGTGGGGTGCCGCGATGCTGCAGATGGGGTTGCTGGTATATGGAAAAGCGGAAAACGGATTGAACCTCAGCGCGACCGAAACGGGTGCGCTCCTCTGCGCGGCGGCGGTCGGGATCGTCGCGGGGCAGGTGATCGCGGGGTTCGTGGACCGGCGTCGGTTTCTTCTGGGCGCCTCGCTCCTCACGGGCTGGATTGCGGCGGGGTTGCTCTTGGTGCTCTTCTTCGTGCCGCTGCCGCCCGTGGCGTTCGGCGTCGTTCTGGGGCTTCTCGCCTTCGATCTCGGGTTCTTCAAGCTGCCGCTTGACGCGGAGATCCAGAAGGTCGTGAAGGGGCCGCGCCTCAACACGATGCTCGCCTACTTCAACCAGGTGTCGTTCCTCTTCATGCTCGCGGCGAGCGGATGCTACGCGCTCGTGAGCTGGGCGTTCGGTCTGAAGGCGTTTCTGCTCTTGTTTGCGGTCGTGATGCTGATCGTGCCGTTCCTCTTCGTGGCCAACTACCGGTCGGCGCTGCTCTGCACTGGGCGGTGGCTCTTCCTGCGGCGGTACCGGGTGGAGGTCGACGGCCTTCCGGAAGCCGCGCAGGACGCGACGTACCTCGTGCTGCCGAACCACCCGGCGATGGTGGATCCGATGCTTGTGACCGTGGTGTTCTGGAAAACGCCGCTCAGGGGACTGTGCGACGAGAAGTTTTTCCATGCGGGCGTCGTCGCTCCCGCCGTGCTCCGCACGCTCGGCGCGGTGCCGGTGCCGGATCTGCGCAAAAACCGCACGGCGAAGGGCGCCTCGATCGCGCGCGGACTCGGCGACATCGTGAAGAACACCCTCGCCGAAGGCGGCAACATGATTTTCTACCCTTCGGGCCACCTCCAGACCGAACCCGATCGAGATGACATCGGCACGCGCCAGCTCGCCTACAACATCTGCAAAGATCTTTCTGAAGCGGGCCATCGCGCCCGCATCCGCATCCTCGGCGTGCGCACGCGCGGGCTCTGGGGCAGCATCTGGAGTCGTGCGGGCCGCAGCGACTCGCCCGCGTTCGTGCCGACGTTCGTCAAGAGCGTGTTCCTGTGGTTCTTCTGGTCGCCGTTCGTCCCGCGCCGCCGCGTGACGATGCACGTCGAGGATATCACCGACCGCGTGAAGGAATGGTCGCGGGGCACCCGCCTCGAGTTCAACCGCAAGCTGAGCGACTGGTACAACGAAGGGAACGTGGACATCCTTCCGCGGCGTTGAGAAGACGCCTAGGGTAATGGCATTCTACTTCATAGTGGAAAACGAAAGGAGACTCATGATGGAAGCACTTATCGTGTTAGCGTTGATCTTCGCCGGCATTGTTTGGCTGGTGTCGCCATTCCTCACTTTGGCAAGGCTGTCTGGCATCGCAAGTGAGATTCAGGAACTAAAGCAGATGCTGAAAATTCAAGAACTGAAACAAATGGTGCAACAGCGGCAATCTCCAGCCGTAAAGGAAACGGATGTTGGTGTTCAGGCAGTTGTCGAGGCGGCGTGCGGGGAAGAGAAACAGCCGGAGAGCGAACCTGTTGTGGACACTGCTCCCGAACCCCATCCGGAAGAATCGTGCCATGAAGATGAATCGATTCATGCCTCTGAGATGCCGCCGCAGGAATCTTTGCCGGCGACGGGCGAAGAACATCGACCGCAACCTACGTATGAGCCTACGGCACTTGACGTGTTCTGGTCGCGAGTGGAAGATTGGCTGGCCGTTCGCGGTGATTTCGCCCCTGCGGGAATGACGCGCGAGTTCGCGATCGCGACGCGGTGGCTGGTACGCACGGGTACGCTCATCCTCGTGGGGGCGATCGCCTACTTCCTAGTGCTGGCCATCGACAAAGGATGGATCGGCCCCGTGCAGCGCGTGTATGGGATGATGTTCTGGGGCGCCGTTGGAATCGTGGCGGGGACCTGGATCAAGCTCAAAAAGGAAAATTACGCGATTCTTGGAGAAGTTTTCTTGGCGCTGGGGCTGGTGGCACTTTATCTTTCATTCGGTCTCGGGCATCGATTCTTCAAGCCGCCGGTGATCGAATCGTATGTCGTGACTTTCGCGGGACTTGTGGCGGCGACGGTTCTGGCGGGGGGCTTGTCAGTTAGGTTGAGGTCCTTGCCGATCGCGGTCCTGGGATTGGCCGGAGGGGTGCTGGTGCCCTTGATCGTACATGTCGGCACGGAGCCAATCAGATTGGATGCCTATCTGCTGATGTTGGCGCTTGGCGCGTGCATCGTGGCGCATGTGCGACGATGGACGGCCTACGGGTTCGCCGCGGTTGCGACGGTGTTTATGGTGTTCCTTTGGCATGACGTCGATCATGGCGGCATGGCAAATGGCGTGTTCATGTCGGTGCTGTATCTGCTGGTGCCGGCCCTGACGCTCGCCGGCGCAGATCGCCGTTCGCAGGCCGGACACAACCTCTGCTGGGTTTTTGTCACCGGTGCCGCGCTCGCGTGGACGTTCTCGATGAGGGCATTCTGCTTCGTTTCGATGGCCCCTTGGGACGTCGGCGGCGTCTTGGCGGCCGCGTCGGTCGTACATGCTTCGCTGGCGGCGTTGAGCCGTTGCCGTCGGTGGCAGGTCGGCGCCGGCGTATCGGTGTTGATTTGCCTTGCCGTCGGATTTGCGGCATTTGCGCTGCTCTCGTTCCTGGAAGGACATGAGCAGTGGCGGCTGCCGAGCTTCTGCCTCTTCGCGGCCGTGTTGGCGGAACTTCATGCCCGTTCCGGCGAGAGGGCTTTCGGGGCGCTTTCATTGCTGGTTGCTGTCGTCTGTTTGGTTGTCGGCATGTACGTGATCGCTCCTGAATCCTACCAGGCCATTTCCCCGGACGGTTATGGGCATGCGTTGCTGGTTCGCTCGGTTCGCCTGTGGTGCGTGCCGGCGCTGGCGGCCTTCCTCGGCTGGCGCTTGAACGAGGAGAAGATGGGCTTTCCTTATGCGTGCGCCATCTGCCACGTGATGGCCGTCATTACGGGGTTGGCGCTGCTGACATGCGAGAGCCATTGGCTTGGGAAACTCTTCCTTCCAGCGCTCAGGGGCGGAACGGTGACGATCGCCTGGGCGGTGGTGGCGCTGTTCTCCTTGTCGTTCGGCATTGTGTGTCGCCGTCGTCTTTCGCGCCTTGTCGGTTTGTGGCTCTTGGCGATTGTGGTCGTCAAGTTGCTGCTGTTCGATACGTCGTCTTTGCCGACGCCGGGACGTGTCGGCGTTTTCGGCCTGGTGGGCGTGGTGTTGATCGCGTGCGCGTTCCTTTACCTGAAGTTCAAGTCGAAGTTCGAAGAAAGGGAGATGTCATGAGCATGAAGATCGGATTGGCGTTGGGTGGCGGAGGCGCGCGGGGGATCGCGCATCTCGGCGTGTGGCAGCGGCTGCAAGAACTGGGGATCCCCATACACTGCGTGGCGGGCACGTCGATTGGCGCGATCGCGGGCGCGATCATCGCCGCCGGGCGCGTGGATGAAGCGCTCGCGTGGTGCGCGGCGTCGAGCTGGAAGAAGCTGCCGGGCTTGATATTCGATCGCCCCACCACGAAGGCACTGCTGGCTGGACGACGTGTTGAGGAAAAGCTGCGGGAGATCATCTCGGCGGAGACATTCGCCGACCTGCTGATGCCGTACGCGGCGGTGGCCACCGACCTCAACACGGGCGAGGCGGTCGTGATGCAGGAAGGGGATCTGATCTCGGCCGTGCGTGCGTCGATGTCGATTCCCGGCGTGTTTTCTCCCATTGAGCGGGACGGGCGCGTGCTTGTCGACGGCGGACTCGTCAATCCGCTGCCCGTGTCGGCGTGCCGTGCGCTGGGGGCCGAGGTAATCATCGCCGTCGATGTCAATCCTTTAGGCGATCCGGCGGCCGCAAAGCCGTTTGAGAAGCTGCACATCACGGACGTGCTGCTGAAATCCTTCGGGATCTTCAACTACGAACTCACGCGCCGCGAACTGGCCGTCAACAAGCCCGACGTGCTCATCCGTCCCGATGTCGGGCAGGTCGTGGCGCTCGATTTCCGGCGCGTCGGGCCGCTGGTCGAGATCGGCCGCCAGGCGGTCGACGAAAAAGTTGTCGAAACGTTGAAGGCGAAAGGGGCATGCAAGTGAAGAAGATGCTGATCATTCCCGTACTCGTGCTGATGGCCGGGTGCGCGACGAAGGAAATGAAGTCGACACCTTTCTATGAGGGAAGCGATGTCACCTACACGGGGAACCCCGAAGACCGGGTGAACCTCTGGCCGCTCGCCTACTGGCGCGAACCGGTGGGTTCCGTGTTGTGGCCGCTGACGTCGTTCTCGGATGACCATTTCGCCTTGCGCCCCATCTATTCGCAGTACAAGCAGGATGGCAAGGACGGCAATTTCGACGAGTTCAACTTCCTCTGGCCGATCTGTCAGGCAGACACGAAGTACGACGATTACCGCGTCTTCCCCCTCCTTTGGGGGACGGATTCCGAGAAACGCGGCTACCAGTCGCTCTTTCCGATCTACTGGAACGGGGCCCACTACAACTCGCTCTTCCCACTCTGGATTTATCGAAACACGGGTAAGGAGCGCCATTTCTCGGCTCTCTTCGGCATGGCCGGGCATTCGGCGAAGGCGAACGTCTACGCGGCGAACTGGTGCTTCCCGCTGTGGTACTGGAACAATCGCGGCACATTCGTGACAACCTTTTTCGGGAAATGGGACTACGGTTGGGCCATTCCGCCGCTGCTCTCGTGGGGGGTGGGCGAGTTCAAAACGAACTGCAATTACAGCGCACACTATCTGCTGGGCCTTGGCGGCATGAAGAAGGACAACGACGACATCGAGCATTGGGCATTTCCTCTTTACAATCGTGAGGAGATTCTCTGTCGCGATTCGAATCGCCTCTGTAAGACGCAACTGCTTCTGAATTCCGTTGGATGGGAAGACAAAGGGGGCGACATGCGTTCTTTGTATGCATTTCCCCTTGGTTTTTGGAACAAGGACGAGATATCCCTCGTCCCGCTGTTCTACTGGGACGACGACGGGTCGTTGCTGACGCTGCTGGGCGGAAGGACGGTCGGCAACACGACGAACGTGTTCGTCACGCCGCTCGTCAAGCACATGTCGGGAAAGGAGACGGGCGGCTGGATATTCCCTCTCTGGAGCCGCAGAGCCGACAGCGACTTCCGCGAAACGGCGGACAAGCTGGATCGCGATCGGCTGCCAGAAGACATTCGGATTTGGATGGAGACCTCGACCAACATGGTGTGGAACTCGACCAACTTGGTGTGGCAGGAAGAAATGAAGGGCGATGAGCCGGTCGTGACCATGTCGCGGCATGCCAGTTGGATGAACGGACGCGACGAAACGGACTGGCTGCTGCTCTGTTCCTGGAATGACAAGGTATGGGGAGGTCTGGGCTCGGGGTATGTAGGCCCCACGAACACAAGTGAAACGACTGAACGTGAAATGGCTGCTTATGAGATGACGCGCAAGATCGAACGCGGGAACGACCTTCTGTTCAAGTACGAACGCGAACGCGAGGTCGCCTTCTCGGCGATTGACCGCACGAAAGAATCGGATGAGGAGACGACAGACGTCTCGCTCCTCGTATGGCTTTACAACTACAGCAGGGAAACGAGCCGCATGGACGCAGACACCTACACACAGCATCGCGTGCTCTGGCGCCTGTGGGACTGGGAGAGGAAGAACGGGGACGTGTCGCTCGACGTGTTTCCGGGATTCACGTACGATTCCAAGACGGACGGTTACGTGAAGACTTCGTTCCTCTGGCGCCTCTTCCGCTACGAAAACGACCCGAGGAAGGGCACGAAACTCGACCTGTTGTTCATCCCGCTGTGTCGGCCGTGACAAAACGCACGGCGACAACCACCTAGAAGAAGAAAGGAAGTCGAAATGAACGCGAAGAGAAATAAGAAGAGTCGGACTCGGCGAGTCCTGCTCGTGGCACTCGCCGTGGGCGCGTTGTTGCTGGCGGGCTGCAAAACGGAGCAGATGAAGTCGACGCCGTTCTACGAAGGGCACGACGTCACCTACACCGGAAGCCCCGAAGACCGCGTGAACCTCTGGCCGCTCGCCTACTGGCGCGAACCGGTGGGCTCCGTGCTCTGGCCGATGTTCTCGTTTTCGGACGACCACTTCGCGTTTCGTCCCCTCTACTCGCACTACGGCGCGGAACACAACTTCCTCTGGCCGTTCGGCCAGTACGACACCGCAGATAAAGAAGGGCGAGTCTTCCCCGTGTTCTGGGGCGAACATTACTTCGACGTGTTTCCCGTCGTGTGGAACCACCGCGACTTCCATTCGCTTTTCCCGCTGGTGTTTTACACGGGGAAATACTTCACGCTCTTTCCGATTGTTTGGTGGGATATCGACGACCAAGATTTCACGCTTTTCCCGGTCTTCGGCCACAACAAGGAGCGAGACTGGATCTTCCCCCTCTACTACCACGACGACAACCTTACGCTCGCCACGCCGCTCTTCGGCATGAACGGAAAAGGCGCGAGCTGGCTGCTGCCCCTCTACTACTACGATGACAACTTGACGTACGTGACGCCGTTTTTCGGCATGAGCCAGCAGGGTGACAGCTGGCTGATTCCGCTGTACGCCTCCGTTGGCGGGGATTTCCTCTCGCCGCTCTGGTGCGGCGGAAGCGGCACGGATGGCGGCAAGGGCACGAACTCCTGGTGGTGCGCGCCGCCGCTTCTCTCGTGGGGCGCCGACGTCAAGGGCGCTTACGACAACCGCTACCTGCTCGGCCTCGCCGGGCATGCCGGGAGTGAGTCGTTCTCGCAGTCCTGGCTGGTTCCGCTCTACTACGGCGACAGCGACGGGACGTTCGTCACGCCCATCTACGGGCAGACAAAGGAATCGCATTGGACGTTCCCCGTCTGGTACAAGAGCCCGAGTCTGTTTGCGTCGTGGTTCTGGTGCGAGCGCTGGAACAAGGCGGGCGAGATGGACTGGTGGTTCGTGCCTCCGCTGCTCACGGGCGGCGGACGCGACAAGGATGGTGAAAGCTTAAAGGCGCTCATGGGCCTTGCCGGCGCGACCTGGGATGGCCCGGACGGTTTCCGCCGCTCATGGTGCTTCCCGCTCTGGTACGAAAGCAGCAAGGATTTGTTCGTGACGCCCCTCTTCGGGCGGGACGAGGATAGCAAATGGATACTTCCGATCGCCTACTGGGACAGCCTGGGCTTCGTCACGCCGCTCTGGTGGCAGACATTCAATCCCAAGACGGGCGATACTGATTCGTGGATGATCCCCCCGCTGCTCACGGGCGGCGGCGCGGACTACCATGGCAACTCGTACTTCTATTCGCCGCTGGGCGGCTACAGCGAAAAGAAGAGCGGCATGTTCCCGTTGTGGTACAAGGGGCCGAACGGGTTCTACTCGTTGCCGTACTGCCAGTACAAAGATCGAAATGCCCAAACCGAGACGACCTGCATCCCGCCGCTTCTTTCGTGGCACTCGTCTTCTGCTTTTTTCGGATCAGAAGAAACGCGCGTGCTCCTGGGACTCTACGGTCGAAACGCGGAGACGAATGGCATAATCTATTCGGAGTGGGCATTGCCGTTGTTCTATCGCGTGGGTGACGAGAACTTTATGACGTTGCTGGCGGGGCGCAAGACATCCGGCGACAGCGTCGATCACTGGTGGTTGACACCATTCATTGGCACCACGACGGGTAGCACGTCCGGATTCTGGTTCGGCCCGTTCGTCTCCTGGAACGCGGCCAAGGAACTGCCGCAGCTTGAAAACATGATGAACGCCGAAAAACTGGACAGTTCCATCGTCGGGAAGGTGCGCAAAGAACGGGATTGGAGCAAGAAGGGGTTCGTCACGAACGATGTGTTCCGGGTGGATGGCCGTATTGCCAGCGAGACGCTCCAGTTCAATTTCGAGACGGCGGGGCGGACGCATACCATCTACATGGACGGCGGAGACAACTACATGGACGGCGGAAACAACGCCACGCGCTACGGGAGGTGGAGTTTGGAACCCATCAAAAACGCGGCGGGCAAGCTGTGGCGCGAGGGGAAGGAGCGGACGGTCTCGTTCGACGAGAAGATCGAGTTCGGCAACCGCCTGCTCTACGGCGGCGAGCGGGAACGCGTGGTGAACTTCGACTACGACACGAAGGAGAAGGTATTCGACGGCGAAGTGGGCGAGGCGCTTTCGCTGTTCGGGCTCGTGTGGTCTGCGCGCGACGAGAAGTTCAGCGGACACGACTACTCGAAGCGCGCGCTCTTCTGGCGGCTCTACCACCGCGAGGAGCTCAACGGTGACGCGACGACCGACATGTTCCCGTTCATCACGCGCGACGCGAAGAAGGACGGCTACACGAACACGTCGTTCCTCTGGCGCCTCTTCCGCTACGAGAACGACCCCAAGAAGGGCACAAGCCTCGACTTCCTCTTCATTCCCCTCATGCGGCCATAGGCTTCCTGTTGCCGTGCGGGCGATTCGGGTGTATAATGGGCGCCTTAGAAGAATAGGACACCGAAAGGAATCCTGCACATGGCACGAAACATCTTTCGCGTGGCGCTCGCCACGATGGGTCTGGTTGCCGCGGCTTCGGCGGGCGTGCGCGAGCAGTTCGCGGATCCGCCGCCGGAATCGCGTATCCAGGCGTGGTACCACTGGACGACCACCGGCATCACCGACGACTGCCTCGCCGCCGACCTGAAGGCGATGGGCGAGCTGGGCGTGGGCACGGCCCACGTGTTCATGCCCGGCCAGCGAGAACTGCCGCCCAATACCCAACCGCTTTCCGATGAGTGGTGGAAGCGCTGGGAAACGGCCATCCGCGAGGCGAAGAAAAACAACATCCGCCTCGGATTCCACAATTGCCCCGGGTGGTCGTCATCCGGCGGCAAGTGGATCAAGCCTGAGGATTCGATGAAGGTGCTCGTGGCTTCCGCGACAGACGTGGAGAGCCTTGACAAGCCCTTGAAGCTCGCGCAGCCCAGTTCCCAGTATGGCTTCTACCGCGACGTCGCCGTCTATGCCTTCCCCATTGCGAAACCGGCTGTGCCCGAGAAAGTGACGGGCGACTTCACGGCGGACTTCGCGTCGTTCCGGCGCGGCGAGAAGCCGCTCGCGCTGCCGATTGCGCCTGGCGAGGCGGGTGGAACGGTCGTCTTCGAGTACGCGCGGCCGATCGCGCCCACGTCGCTCGTCACATGCTGGAACGAGTCGCAGTTCTATCTGGACATGGAGGTGTCGTGTTCCGTCGACGGCACGGACTGGAAGAAGCTGGCCACGCGCGGCTTCCGCCTCTACAACTGCCAGCTGACGCCGAAGGTTCTGCCGCTCGCGACATGCGAGCCGTGTCGGTTCTTCCGTGTCCAGGTGAAGCCCGTCCAGCCGCCGCCGTGGGTGCGCTACTGCCGCCGGTCGCTTGCCTCGGCCGAGTTCACCTCGCTCCCGCTCGTGAGCGACATCGACGACAAGAACGGCGCATCCGTGTCGATCGGGTATTGTCCGCCCGCCGATCCGTCCGCGCCGGGCATTGCGCGCGAGGAGATTCTTGACGTTACGCGGTACCTACAGGATGATGGTATGTTGGAAGCGGTCGCGCTGAAGCGCGACCCTCCCGGGGCGGGATGCTGGCGTGTTTTGCGCGTGGGCTACACGACCTCGGGCAAGAAGTGCGCGCCCGCGCCGGGGAACGTATGCGGGCTGGAATGCGACAAGCTCTCGAAGAAGGGGCTCGACGCCCACTGGCCGCACATGCCGCACAAGATGATCAACGCGCCGGGCGGGAAGGGGACAGTTGCCGTGGCGATCATCGACTCGTGGGAGGTCGGCGGACAGAACTGGACCGAGGCGTTCCCCGAGGAGTTCGCGCGCCGGCGCGGGTACGACATCCGTCCGTGGCTGCCCGCGATGGTCGGCTACACGGTGGGTTCGGCGGGCGAGACGGCGCGGTTCCTCTTCGACGTCCAGCGCACGATCGCCGACCTGATGGCGGAGAACTACTACGACTACTTCGCCGAACTCTGCCACCGCGAGGGCGTGAAGGCCGCCACGGAAAGCTACGGCGGTCCGTTCGACGACCTGCGCTGCTTCGCGTCGACGGACATCCCCACGGGCGAGTTCTGGCTGGGACGCGACTCGCATGGGTCGCCGCGCACGGCCGCGTCCGCCGCCCACCTCAACGGACGCGCGCAGGTCGCCGCGGAAGCATTCACCACCGAGGCGAGGGAAGGACGCTGGCAGATCACGCCGCACGAGCTGCGCGTGAACGGCGACCGCGGCTGGCTGGACGGCGTTTCGCAGATCGTGTACCACTCCTACCTCCAGCAGCCGTTCATGAACGTGCAGCCGGGATTCTCGCTCGGCCGCCACGGCACGCAGTTCAACCGCCACACGACTTGGTGGCCCGAGGGGAAGTGGTGGGCGAAATACGTCCATCGCGGTCAGTTCCTGCTCCAGAGCGGCGAGCCGAAGGCGGACGTGCTCATCCTCTCCGGCGACGGCACGCCGAACGGCCGCACGTACCAGACCGACCTTGTGGCGACGGGCTACAACTACGACCACTGCGGCGTGGCCGACCTCCAGAAGCTCGCCGCAAAGGACGGCGGCGTGGCGATGCCGGGGCGGCTTGCGTACGAGGTGCTATGGCTCGGCCCCGACCGCTACCTCACTTGCGCGACGCTCCGCAAGGTGAAGGAGCTGCTGGATGCCGGCGCGCGCGTGGCGGGAACGAGGCCGAAGGGCACGCCGTCGCTCGGCGACAAAACGGCGGAGTGGCAGGAACTGGTCGATGCGATCTGGGGCGGGAAGTACGCAAACCTGAAGCAAGTCGATTCCGCGCCGGCGGCCATAAGGGCGTTCGGCGTGCGCGCGCCCGTGGAATCGGGCGGCGCGCTGAAGGCGCTCCGGCGCGTGATCGAGGGCCGCGATTTCTACTTCGTCGTGAACACGGCGACGGCGCCATTTGACGGAGCCGTCTCCTTCAAGGGGACCGGCCGCCCCGAGCAATGGGACGCGAAGAGCGGGAAAATCGTGCCGTTGCCCTGGCTGGAGGACGAGGCCGGGCGCGTGAAGGCGCGTGTGACGTTGCGGCCGGACGAGTCGATGTTCGTGTCGTTCCGCGAGCCGAGCCAAGGTAGGGCGGGGCGTCCTCGACCCGCCGCAACGGCGCGTCCGGAGGCCGCAACGGCGCGTCCGGAGGCCGCGCCCTACCAGGCGGACGAACGTGTTCTGATGGACCTCTCATCCGACTGGACCGTTACGTCCTTCACGGGCAAAAACGCGCCGGCCGCGCCGCTTGCCTTCCCGAAACTCGTCGGCTGGAACACCTCTTCGGACGAGAAGCTCAAGTACTTCGCCGGCCGAGCGATGTATGAAAAGAAAATCGACCTCGGATCCGTCAAGGAGCCGTGTGCGCTCGATCTGGGCGACGTGCGCGAGCTTGCGAACGTGTGGGTGGACGGACAGTCCCTTGGCTGCCTGTGGGAGGCGCCTTACCGCGTGGATATTCCCGCCTCGGCGCTGGGCAAGAAAGTGGCGCTGCGCGTGGAGGTCATCAACACATGGCCGAACCGGCTGATCGGCGACGCGATCGCGCGGAAGAGGGGCGCGGCGGAGCCGAAGGGCAAGTACGGCGTGCCGCAGTGGGTGCTGGACGACAAGCCGGATTCTGGCACGGGCATCTACACGTGGGTGAACTGGATGGAGGGCTGGACGGCAGCCGACACCCCGCGCCCGGCCGGCCTCCTCGGCCCCGTCTGCATCGTGCAGCCGACATCCAATTGAGAATTGGCAACATTGGAATTGGCAACACTTCCACATTGGCAACAATCTCCTCCGTCCTGAGAAGCTAAAAGCTAACACCTCCAAGCGCAGATATGGTATACTGTACGGCGATTGGAGAAACAAACATGAAAATCCTCGGCGAACCCATATTTGCCAAGAATCCCGACGGCTCCCTCAAGAGCCGCATCGGCACCATTTTCTTCCGTACGCCCGGCCTCGTGACGCAGCGCGGCATCCACGCGATGCAGCGCATGGCCTGGATCCGCTCCCTCAACGACGCCCGCGCGGCCGCCGGCTAGCCGTCCCTCACGGAGGCGGAGGAGAGCGCCGAGCTCGCGGACTCCGCGGACCTGCTTTTCACGGAAGACTACGTGCTGATCCGTCCCGACCCCGCGCGCATGGACCTCGCCCTCAAGGCGGACGAGGCGTTGCAGGAGCTCGTCTCGAAGCGGAATATCCGCTTCCTCAACACGCACGCCGCGAACGTGCGCGACGCGTTGCGCGCGCGCGGCGAGAACTGGCGCATGGCGCGGCGTCCCGAGAGCCCCGAGGAGATCGACCGGGCGATCGAGGGGGCGCACGTGTCGATCCAGCACGCGCGCGTCTACTACTACAACGCCCAGACGGGCACGCGTTACCTCACGGCGGGCGGATACGCGGCCGTCTCCGCCCTCGCGCCCGACGCGTTCCGCGCGCAGGTGGAGGAGGTCGTGAAGGGACTTGCGGGCCACAACCGGCTCGGCCAGCCCGAGATCGCGCTGTTCCCGCCCTCGCTTCCGCCGGACGTGACGGAGGCGTTCCGCGAGATCCGGCCGGAGAAACTGGACGACGCGGCGCTGCGCGCGGCCGTCGACGCGGCCATGCAGAAGTGGCGTCTCGCGCTGCCCGCGAACCTGCGCGAGGAGACGACGGCGAACTTCGCCTGGCGCAACGAGATGAGCGCGGCGCTCGCGCGGCGTCCGAACGAGACGGAGATCGGCGACCAGGACCTCATCCAGGGCATCAGCCCCGAGTTCTACCGCCAGATCGAGTGGCTGCCGGGCGGGCGCGTGGAGAACGGCGAGCTGCTGTTCGACTCGCTGTTCGACGAGGCCGCGCGCACGCAGGACCCCGCGCTGCTTGAACTGTGCGATTCCCGCGTGCGTTCGATCATCTTCAACCTCCTGCGTCTCTGCGGGCGGGTGGAGTACGTGAACGTGGGCCGCATTGCCCGCTCGCTCGCGCGCCATCCCGTGGCGGGCCACCGGCGCGGCAGCGTCTACATCGTGCAGTACAAGGCCACGGACGAGGCCGACGCGCGCGTGGTCGTGGTGCGCTTCCAGAAATGGGGCATCGCCGAGCACCTCGACGAGGGCAAGGACCTCCTGCGCGCGATCCTGGAGGCGAACGAGTACGCGGACTACATCCTCGACCGCCGCCTCGCCTGCCGCCAGCTCGGCATGAACCTGCCGCACAACGTCGGCTTCGGGCAGCTCACGGAGAAGTACCGCGGTCTGAACCAGTACAACGGCACGCCCGTGCGCGCCTACTACCACTCGCGCAGCTACGTGAAGGGCGTCGCGTCGGACAAGGTCCCGCCCGAGCGCTTCCGCAACCCGGCGTTCGCGCAGGCGTTCGCCTTCCTCATGGGCGAGGCCGCCGCGCTCGACATGGTCGTGGGCCGCGCCGCCACCGAGACGGGCGAGGCCGTGTTCGACACGTACTACGAGGTGTTGCAGCCCGGCGAGGACGGCCTGCCCGTGCGCATCGTGGTGACGGACCACGCGGGCTCGTTCGTGAAGTACAAGGAGAGCTTTGACGAGCTCGTGGGCGCGTACGCGAACGTCGTGCGGCGCCGCCGCGCGTTCGTGGGCGACTACGCCGCGTTCGCGAAGGCGTACGTGACGGGCTTCGAGCGGAAGCTCGCCGCCACGCAGGCCGCCTACCGCGCGCGCCGCCGCGCCTTCGACGACCTCTTCGTGCACCGTCCCTACGACACGGCCGGCTCCGGCGCCTACCGCTGGGCGCAGACGCTCGCGCGCCTCGACGCCTGCGACCCCGCTGCCGTGGCCGACCTCCTGAGAAAGGCGATCGAGGCCTAACCGCATGTTCCGCTACGTCGTCAGACGCCTGCTTGAACTCATCCCGACGACCATCGGGATTCTGCTTCTCACGTTCGTGCTGTTCAACGTCGTGGGCGGGTCGTCGGCGGCGGTTGTGCTCGGGAAGAACGCGACCAAGGCGTCCATCGAGGCGTTCAACAAGCGCTACGGCTACGACAAGCCACTCATCCTCAACACGCGGACGGGCGAATCGCTCTTCGACTCGCAGTTCTTCAACTTCGTCAAGAACATCGCGAAGGGCGAGTTCGGCATGTCCACCGAGCACCGCGAGCCGGTGGTCGACGTGCTGAAGCGCGGCGTGGGGCCGTCGCTCTCGCTCACCGTGCCGATGGTCGTGCTCGGTACGCTCCTGGGGCTGACGCTCGCGCTCGGCTGCGCGGCGCTGCGTGGCGGCGTGTTCGACAGGAGCGTGCTCGTGATGAGCACCGTGCTGATGAGCGTCAACTACGTGGTGTGGGTGCTCGCGGGACAGTTCTTCCTCGCGTACAAGTGGCGGCTCTTCCCGATCTGGGGCTACGAGAGCGCGTTCTACCTCGCGCTGCCGGTCCTCATCGGCGTGCTGTCTTCTCTCGGCGTGGACATCCGTTTTTTCCGCACGGCGGTGCTGGACGAGATCTACAAGCCGTACGTGCGCACGGCGCGCGCGAAGGGACTCTCCGGCACGACGATTCTCGTGAAGCACGTGCTGCGCAACTCGCTCATCCCGATCGTCACCTACATCTCGCTGTCAATCCCCTACCTCTTCACCGGCTCGCTCCTGCTGGAGACATTCTTCGGCATCCCCGGGCTCGGAAGCGTGTCGCTCAACGCGATCAACTCCGCCGACCTCGCGGTCGTGCGCGCCGTGGTGCTCCTCGGCGCGCTCCTCTACCAGGTCGTCAACCTCGTCACCGACCTCGCCTACGCAGCGCTGGACCCGAGAGTGAGGCTCGGCTAGCATGAAGGCGCTGTGGAACAGATTGAGCGTGGGCGGGAAGCTCTGCCTCGTCGTGATCGCCGCCTACTTCCTCTGCGCGGCGTGGGGCGGCGCGCGGTCGCTGGGCGCGCGGCTCGCGGACAAGACGCCCGCGTACAACGTCGTGGACGTGAACGCGCGCTACCAGCCGCCGTCCGCGCAGCACTGGATGGGCACGGACAACCTCGGGCGCGACGTCTCGGCGCGTCTCGTGCAGGGTGCGTGGATCTCCTTCCAGGTGGGCATCGGCACGTCGCTCATCGCGATCCCCCTCGGCGTGCTGCTGGGCCTGCTCGGCGGCTACTTCGGGGGAAAAACAGACTCGGTTGTGGTGTGGCTCTGCGCGACGGTGGCGTCGATGCCGGGGCTTCTCTTCATCCTCGCGATCTCGCTCATCGCCGGGAAGGGGATCCTCGGCATCCTGCTCGGCATCGGCTTTACCACGTGGGTCGGCGTGTGCCGCACGATCCGCGCGGAGGTGATGAAGCACCGCGACCGCGCCTACGTGCAGGCGGCGCGCGTGCTCGGCTACTCGCACCTGCGCATCATGTTCCGGCACATCCTGCCGAACGTCGCCCACCTCATCCTCATCCAGTTCTCGATCCGCTTCCCCGGATCGGTCGGCACCGAGGTGTTCATCAGCTTCCTCGGCATCGGCGTGCAGGGCGAGCCGAGCTGGGGCGTGATGATCAACAACGCGCGCCTGCGCCTCTGGCAGGGCATCTGGTGGGAGATGACGGCCGTCACGTGCGCCATCTTCGTGCTCGTCCTCGTGTTCAACCACCTCGCGGACGAACTGCGCGACATCCTCGACCCCGCGCTCCGCAACGAAAGGACCTGACACGTGTTCGCCGCCGGCATTCCGCTCGTCTCCGCAGTCCTCTCCGTGGCCTACCCCGCCGAGGGACAGTCACTCCCCGCCGCCGAGCAGACGTATGTGATCGGCGCCGTGGAGGCCTGCTGCACCAACATGCCGCTTACCGTGAACGGCGCCTCCACGGACGTGTGGCGCACGGGGGCGTTCCTCGCGATGGTGCCGGTCACGCCCGGCACGAACACGCTGCACCTCGCCTGCGGCACGAACCGCCTCGAGCGGCGATTCGTCGTGGCGGAGCCGCCGAAGCCGGGCAGCTGGAAGCCGTTCAAGCCCGTTGAGTCGAATGACGATCCGCGTCTCGGCAAGCCCGCGGCCTGGCGCACGCGCGGCACGCTGTTCGCGAACCGGGTGCGTCCGGTTCCCGACGACGGCGACACGCTCCACTACCTGCCGCCGCAGTTCACACTGCGCGGCGCGGAGGTGAAGGGCACGGACTGGATCGCCGTCTGGATTGGCGGGAAGATCGGCTTCATGGCGCCTGCCACACTCGTGAAGACGCCGCTCGTCCCCGTGCCCTCCGCCGACCAGCCCGCTCCCGATCCGACGGCCTGCTTCCCCTCGGCGCCCCCGCGCGGCGTGCCGCCGTCTGCGGTGCGCATCCTTGTGGATCCTGGGCACGGCGGTGTCGACACGGGCGCGCGTTCGCCGCACGGGTGGTGCGAGAAGGACGTGAACCTCAGCCAGGCGCGCGCGATTCGCGATGCGCTCAAGAAGGCGGGCTTCCTGGTGCTGATGACGCGCGACGACGATTCCTTCCCGCCGCTCTACGCGCGTCCGAAGCTCGCCTACGACGAGCACGTGGACGCCTTCATCAGCGTGCACCACAACGCGTGCCGCACGGACCGCAACCCGCGCGAGGTGCGCCACACCACCACCTACGCCTCGAACGAACGGGGACTCCCCCTCGCGGCGGCCGTCCAGAAGCGGATCGCCGCCGTGCTGCCGGGAATTAAGGATTCCGGGGCGCAGACGAAGTCCCTCGCGGTGTGCCGCAACCCGGCCGTGCCGAGCTGCCTCCTTGAAGTCGATTTCATCAACCTCCCGGAAGGCGAAGAGGCGAGCTGGGACCCGGAGCGCCAGAAGAAAGTCGCCGAGGCCGTCGCCCAGGGCGTCCTCGACTGGATGAAATAACCCCAAGGGCCCACGGCAGATTAAGCGTTTCCTGTTTGTGGCCAAGTTGGTTGTTTGCGTGGCGTTGCCCGTGCTTGCAACGGCAGCGCGATCATTCGGGGAAGCGACACTCCTGTCGCTTCCCACGGTGGGGCGAGGCGTCCCGCCGAGCCGCCGCGCCATCTCCCGAGACGGCGAGAGCGCCGCTTCCCCGAACGAGGGCACCCCTACCCACACACTAACCACTAGCCACTAATCACTGAAATTGCTATACTATCCCCGTTCCTCGAACCAAAGGAGAAACAAGGAATCGATTTAAAACCATAAACAAGACAATTTAGCGAACTGCTGAACGACACATAGCCGGAAATAGCATCACGTTATGGTATACTGTTTTGCTAAACCGAAAAGGAGTAACCTATGAGCATAGCATTGGATCTTCCGCCTGTAATCGAACAGGATGTCAGGTACTGCGCAAATGCACGCGGTATTTCCTTCGCCCAATTTGTCTTTGAGCTTGTGGAAAGAGAGGCTGCCCGCATTCGTGCCGAACGTACCAATCGAGTCAAGCCGAATGTCAGCGACTTCATTGGCTACGGATTGAAGTTTTGTGACAAGCCCGCGACCACGGCAGAATACATGGCTGAAATGCGCGAGGGGGAGATGGCATGACCTTGAAGGCGAAAGCTGCGGAGACTTTCGGCGAGAAAGAGATTGTCTCCGCAGCGCGGAGACAATTGTCATGGACGCGCGTTTAGCGAAGGCTTTCGGAGGGCAGGATGAAAGGGGACGTTATGGAGCAGGAACTAATGAACATGCCGAATAACGAGATCGTCATTTACCAGCCAGACGATACGACAAGGCTTTCCGTCCGCTTTGACGGCGAGACTGTATGGTTGTCACAGGAGCAGATGATTGATCTGTTCCAAAGGGACCGATCTGTTATCAGTCGCCATATAGCAAACGCATTCAAAGAAGGCGAAGTGGACAAAGAGAATTGTTTGCATATTTTGCAAACAAATGCCAAAGGGCGCCCTGAGGTCGTTTACAACCTTGAAGTCGTCACTTCCGTCGGCTATCGCGTAAAGTCCTTGCGCGGGGTACTGTTTAGGCGGTGGGCGACCCGTGTGCTGAAAGAATACCTGCTACGGGGATATTCCTTCAATGCTCGCATGAACCAGTTGGAAGACAAGATGGATCGCCGTCTCGCCCAGCACGATCAGGCAATCGTTGATTTGAAGGAGAAGGTCGATTTCTTCGTGCAGACCAAGGAGCTGCCGTTGCAGAGCATCTTCTACCAGAACAAGTTCTGGGACGCGAAGTCGCTGTTGATCAAGTTCATCCGCCGGGCGAAGAAGGAGCTGATCGTGATCGACGCCTATCCCGGCGTGGCGACCTTGGACATGCTCGCGAAGCGCGGGCGCGGCGTGAAGATCGAGCTGGTGACGCATTCCAACGGTGAGTTGGAGGAATCGGACTTCGAGGCGTTCGGGGCGCAATGCGGCAAGTTCACGAAGACCATCTGCGGCATCTGCCACGACCGCTTCATCATCGTCGACCAGAAGGAAATCTTCTGGACGGGCGCGTCGCTGAAGGACGCAGGCCGCCTCACCTTCGCCGCTGCGAAGATGGGCGCGGAGATCATCCCCGGTCTTCTCGAATCAATCCGCAAGGCGACGTCGGATTGCAAAGAATATGGCGGGAATGGCAAGCCTGCCAAATCGTCGAGGAAGAAAGGCTGAATTTTTGGTATAATCTTAACCGCTTGAACCCCGCAAGGAGAAACAAGGAATCGATTTAAAACCATAAACAAGACAATTTAGCGAACTGCTAAACGACGCCTCTCTGGAAAACGTAGGACACTTTCCACAGTCGTTCAATTGAACAAGGTCTCAAATTGGCCTATGTCAAATCCATCAGCAGGACGCGCCCGCCCAGGGCGTGTCCTCACCATGCGATTTGACAGGTCAGTCCTACGGCCTCCAGAGAGGGCATGATTGAGGATACGCTCTTTTTATGCCCTCTCGCCGTGATGCAGTCGCATCACGGCCATGAAATTGAAATCCCATAATGATGATGTGAGGCATTCGGCGTTGCCGGATGTCGTCAGTTGCTTTTGTCGTTTGAGGCGTAGGTGCAGGATCATGCACGGGAAACGGAGGCGCGGATAGACCATGGAAGACGCAGCGCACAACCAGATGGTTTCGTTGATCTGGAACATCGCGGATGACGTTCTGCGGGACGTGTTCCTGCGCGGACAGTACCGCGACGTGATTCTGCCGATGATCGTCCTTCGGCGTCTCGACGCCTTGCTGGAGCCGACGAAGGCGGAGGTCGATTCCGAGGTGAAGGAGAACGGCATCGACCCTGACGTGCTCGTGGATATCACGCGTCTCCCGTACTACAACACGAGCAAGTGGACGCTGAACAATCTCAAGGCGCAGGCCGCCAACGACGAGCGCATCCTGCTCGCCAACTTCAACGAGTACCTTCTGGGCTTCTCGGACAACGTGCGAGACGTCCTCCAGAAATTCGGCTTCCTTTCCAAGGACGGACGCTCCCCGGCGGAGAAGACGCAGAAGCTCTCCGACAACCACCGCCTCCTTGCCGTCATCGAGCATGTCACCGACCCGCGCATCAACCTCACCGACAAGCCCGTGAAGGGGCCGGACGGACTCGTCATCCCGCCCTTGGACAACATCGGCATGGGCAAGGTGTTCGAGGAACTGCTCCGCCGCTTCAACGAGGAGAACAACGAGGAGGCCGGCGAACACTTCACCCCGCGCGACGCCATCATGCTGCTCACGCGTCTCATCTTCGAGCCGATCAAGGACGATCTCCCGAAGACGTTCTCACTCTACGACCCCGCCTGCGGCTCGGGCGGCATGCTGACAGAATCGCAGCGCTACCTCATCGAGTCTCTGGGCGTGAACCCCGCCGCCATCTTCCTCTCCGGCACGGAGGTGAACCCCGAAACCTACGCCATCTGCAAGGCCGACCTCATCATCAAGGGAACCGACGCCAAGGACATCCGCAACGGCAACACGATCACCCAGCTCCAGGGCGTGTTCGCCAACGACCGTTTCGCCGAGAAGCGCTTCGGCTACATGATCACGAATCCTCCCTACGGAAAGAGCTGGAAGGAGGACAAGAAGCTCATCTACCACGACTCGGAACTGCTCGACGACCGCTTCCGCGTGAAGCTCGTCAACTTCGCGGGCGAGGAAGAGGATGTGGACGCCACCCCGCGCACATCCGACGGACAGCTCCTGTTCATCCTCGAAATGCTCTCGAAGATGACCCCGCTCGAATCCCAGCCGCAGGGCACGCGCATCGCGTCGATTCACAACGGCTCGGCGCTCTTCACCGGCGACGCCGGGAGCGGCGAGTCGAACACGCGCCGCTACCTTCTCGAGAACGACCTCGTCGAGGCCATCATCCAGTTGCCGAACAACATCTTCTACAACACGGGCATCACCACCTACGTGTGGATCATCACCAACAAGAAGGAAGATCGCCGCAAGGGCAAGATACAGCTCATCGACGCCTCGCAGGCGTTCGAGAAGCTGCGCAAGAACCAAGGCCAGCGCAACTGCATGATCGACGAGTCCAGCCGCGACCGCATCCTCGCCGCCTACCTCGCTTTTGATGCAGGGGATGATTTAGCCACAAAGAACACAAAGAACACAGAGGCGGGAGGGTCGCAACTTGTTGCGACCGAATCGGGAGGGGCGCGCTCCTGCGCGACCGTCGAATCCAAAATCTTCTCCAACGACGACTTCCGCTACTACGCGGTGACCGTGGAACGCCCCTTGCGCCTCCGCGCGCAGTTCACCGCGCTCAAGATCGACGCGCTCCGCCACGACGCGAAAGATCCCGATTTTTCAAAATACCTTTACGCCACTTTCGGCGAAAAACTCTACACGGGGCTGGACGCGTCGGACATCACGGCGGTGAAGGAATACCTCCAGGAAAACGAAATCAAGAAGACCGACAAGCAGCTCAAGCCGTTCTTCGACGCGGCAAAGTGGCGCGAACGCCGCGATCTGATGGAGGCGGCGAAGGCGATCAAGGAGGTCGTCGGCGAAGACGTGTGGCTCGACTACAACGCCTTCGAAAGAGCGGTGGCCACTGCGGGCGCGGAGCTTGGTAGGGCGCGCTCGCCGAGCGCGCCGCCCGGGAGGGGCGCGCTTGTCGCGACCGCCTATCGCGCCATCGCCCGCGCGATGGCCGAACCCGATCCCGCCGCCGAGCGCGTGGTGAAGAACGAACTGAAGCCCAACGCCAAGGCTATTGCCGAACTGCGCAATGTCTATGGTGTCACCGACGATCGCCTAGCCGACTACGGCTACTTCCCCACGGACCACGGCACCTACATCACCTACGAACCGGACACCGACTTGCGCGACGGCGAGAAGATTCCAGTGAAGGAGGACATCTGGGAATACTTCCAGCGCGAAGTGCGGCCGTATGCGGAGGATGCGTGGATCGACCTGCCGAAGACGAAGATCGGCTGCGAGATTTCCTTCACGAAGCACTTCTACAAGCCGCAGCCGCTGCGCACCCTCGCCGAGAACGAAGCCGACTTGCGCAAGACGGCGGAAGAAAACGCCGCGCTGATCAAGGAGCTGCTGGGATGGTGCGCCAAGTAAAGCGCGGTAGCAACTTGCGAAATGAAAGGAGTTCGCACTGACAAGAAATCGACAGTCAGTTAGGAAGACAGGCGGCATGAGGGGCGACCCGAGTGCCGAAGCCCTGTCCTACAAACAGGTGAGCCGCAGCGCAAGCGAGCCCTTGTCGTTAAGCCTCGTTATAGTTAAAACCCCATGCGGCCAGCGTGTCATTCTGCGTGAAGCCGAAAAGAAGCGTCGGAGTCGATTTGCGGCGCAGAAAGCATGGCGGGGCATAGAGGGGCGGCGCGTCTGGAAAGTTGCATCGGGAACTTGGGAGGTCTGCGGCGCGAAAGCGACCGCAGAAGTCGGACGAGGCCATAGTAGCGTCGAAGCGGGGCAATGCCCGTGGAGCGAAGGGCCTCTACGTGCAAAAGGAAACGTTTCAATCAAATGGGGGCAAGCCGCTTGACTGCGAAGTCCTATACGGAAGAGGAAATCCGCGAGATTGCCGAAAGGCAGCATCTCGTCGGCTATCCGCACCTTGCGCTCAT